>DATHQX010000016.1:0-28189 GCA_035482295.1 Verrucomicrobiia bacterium | reverse complement strand
CGTTCCTTCCAGGTTGAGGGAGGTAGCCACCGCAGTGAAGGTGTTCACCGAGCCCGGAGGATCGAATGAGGTGTAATTGCGGTAAGGCGGATAAGAGACGAAGCCGTGATTCACATTGTTAGCGTCGGTCCAGTATCCGGCAATCTCTCCGCCGGGGTTGACGTTGCCCGCGAAGGTGCCCTGGTTGGCGCCTGTCCCGGCGCCGGGAACGTTCAAGTTGGTGAAATTCTTGAACGGATACTCCGTGGCAAAGCCGTGGGCCACGTTGTTGGAGTCGACATAGAACCCCACCGTCTCTCCGAAGAGGTTATTGCCGAACGTGATTGTGCCCTGGTTCGCGCCTGTGCCCGCGCCCGGGGCGTTGTATTCGCTGAAGGTGCTGCAGGGAGCAATGCACTGGAAGCCGTGAAACACGTTGTTGTCGTCATGGAAGGACCCCACGACCGATCCCTGCGGATTGATGTCGAAGCCGCCGGTGCCCTGGTCGAAGCCTGTGCCTCCGCCCGGGGCGCTAAACGAAGTGATGCGTTGAGCGGTGGCTAAGCCACCTGCTAGAAGTACGACACTTACTACCTTCCCAAGCTGCAATCGATTCATAACTCCTCCTGATGTGCTGAAGTGAGTGGTCATGGTGGAACCTACTCGGCGTTGTCCAACCGTTAATGTGCAATTCAGAGCAGAAGCATTCGGTGTTCAGGGCATGGCGTGTACGAAGGCATGTGACCTGCCATAGCCTTCCGCTATTGGCCGCCTGATCTCAGCTTTCGTTACGGCATGAATGAAATCAGAGATGGATTACTTGCGGGGTAGTGCGGTTAGACGAAAGCGTTACTTGAAATCACATTCGTTCGCAGACTCGCTTGCGGAAAGCCGACCCACATCTACAAGAAACCGGACTTTAGCAGCCGCGATTCTATGGGAAACCGGATACTGCTAGTACTGTGCAACTAGTTGTATATAGCAACTAGTTGTGCCTTATGTTGTTTAGCATTGCCTAAATGGCTAACGGCCTATACGCCCATGGCTGCGGCGGCCTCTTGAATGGAAGAATGTGGTGGTGGACACAGGGCCCAAAAAACAACTAGTTCTCATATGCAACCAGTTGTATAATGAGTGCGGCAGGCAACGCTCAACCGGAGTATAGGCAGAGTGCACAAGGATCACAGGTCAGGGTGCGTTATCAACCAGACGGTCGAGATATTTGGCGACCAGTGGAGTCTGCTCGTAATGCGCGACATCATTTTCATGAACCGAAGGCATTTTCGCGAGCTCCTGACCAAATCTGTGGAAGGGATTGCGTCGAATATTCTGGCCGATCGTCTGCAAAGACTTGTCGAGCAAGGCATCATCGCGAAGTCTCACGACCCCAGCCATAAACAGAAGGCCCTTTACAGTCTCACCGAACGAGGCATCCAAGTGCTCCCGCTTCTGATGGAGATAGTTGCATGGGGGCACAAGTGTTTGCCGGCTTCCAGGCTAAGGGGTCTGGCTCAGGTCCTGGACGAAGGAGGTCCGAAGCTGAGGGCAGAATTTATGTCTGAACTTCGCGAAACGCATCTTCCGAAGTCAGGCGCCAAGAAAAAGGCCCGCTCGCGGACGAAATCTACTCTTATCTCCGCAATGCAGAAGCTTCAAGCAGCCTACGAAACGGATCTGGCCAGGAGATGACGCTAGCGAGTCACAGCACCAGATAAGGATGGCAGGAAGCGCCTAAGAGCAAGTGGCAGACATGGGCTGACCAAGGGGGGCTTTGCTCGGTCGTTTCCAGATAATTGGCGAGCACAGTCCGCAGCGCAAGTCTCCTCGCCGCCCAATTAATGAGTTTGCCTCTGATCGATGATCTTGTACGGTGCCACATCCGTAACCTGCGTTGCAGCTGTCATTGCCATCTCCGGCCGTCGTGCCAAGAAGGTTCCCATCACTCGTCAGCACAAAGCTGGCGAGGGGGCCAGACCCACCCTGCGAAGGCCGCAATCAGTTTGATTTTCATAATCGCTGTGCGGCATGAGCAAAGGGATGTGCCTGTTCGGCCGCGAGGCAATCAGATGCTTGGAGCGACATGGCGAATCAGAACGCCAGCCCTGTTCATGAGATGACGACCAGCCACATTCGCAGTCGCCTAAAGGTCGTTACAGGTATAATCATTTCAGCTTAGTTTGATTCACCCCGTTGATAGTCGGTACCGCCAACCAAGCGTCACTCCCTCTATCGTGGCAGCGATTCTTCCTCGGCAGAAAATTCAAGTAAAGGCAGGAACATCAGCATGGAAAAAGGAACAGTTAAGTGGTTCAACGACGCCAAAGGTTTTGGCTTTATTTCACGTGAGAACGGCGAAGACGTTTTCGTGCATTTCTCAGCCATTCAAGCCGGCGGCTTTCGCAGCTTGCAAGAAGGCCAAGCCGTGCAGTTCTCGGTGACCAAAGGACCCAAGGGGTTGCAAGCCGAGAACGTTCAGCCTGCCTAAATTTGGGTTGAAGTGCCCGGTATTCGAAAGAAATCGGGCACTCGTCTACGGATCGTTGAGCCCTTCAGCGATCTTCCATCCCGAAAAGCTTCCGAGGGACGAAAACCCACAGTTAGCGAAATCAGCCATTACACTCAAAGCCCCTCATCGGCGTCAATGAGTGATAAGGCGATTTCTCGCCAGTTAAGCGGCAGATGGCTCACTGCACGGAGTTGCGTAACTTCTTAATCGCCTGTATCGAAGCAAATATCCAGAGGGCGTTCATCACCAAGCCGACTGCCAGTGGAGCTACAGGCGCGGTTCCTGCCTTCGTTAAGCCGTACAAGAAACAAACGACAAGGAGTGCAATCCAACCTTGATAGAAGCGGACGGCGCGCATCCGCCTCTTGCGGGTGCTCTCATCAATCGTGTCCGAAGAATTTAGGGTCGTTTCAGCTTCTGCCTTCCTCGCTATTCGTGACCAAACCACCGAGAGTATGACGACGGCAACGATGCACAGGACGCTGATAGCAACGCCAAAGCCACGGGGTGACAGCACGCCTCGGATTAGTGCAAACGTTCCGGCCAATAGAATGCTGACAAAGCAAGCGGAGAAAAGCAGCGTAACCTTCACAATAGAAGCAGATTTCACCATTCACCTACGGTCCAACTGTTGTAATCAGGCAATAGCACAAGCTATCCGCACGACCCTCTTTCCCGATACGGAACGATTGTAGTCTTAGTTACGAAAGTACAATCGCCGCGTATTGTACTTTCGTAATCTTGTTGGCCGCTCCCGATCCTTCCATACTGATTGGTTAGGGTAGGATCCGCCTCACTCCTGGCGCTCCTGCCCTATTTGTGTCTGGGCGAGACGGGTCGCTGCGTCGATGGCGAACGCCCTGACGCAGTACGCTCTGACCTGCGACGCTGTCGGTTGCCACAAGGTCTTGATGAGAGGTACGCTACGACCCGGTCACGCAGAATGAATACTTTACGAGAACTCTTGTAAGCGATTGGAAACAATGAGCTTTATCGACATCTCTAAGTCCAAAGAATTGAATACTTTGCGATAACTGCTTTTGTTTGCTTCATATATTTTGAGGAAAATTTCATGGAAGTGCCAGTCTGTGCCTACGTCAAAACCGGCGGCGGACGCTGTGGTTCGCCGGCCGTTAAGGACCATCCGTACTGCTATTACCACTTACGCTTGCGCCACCACATTCCCATTGCGGAACTTTTCTGCGACATCGGCCCCATCACTACTCCGGGTCAAATGCCGACCATTGCCTCGTGGGACTTTCCCCTGCTTGATGACCGCGCCGCCATCCAAATCGGTTTCATGCAGGTCGTTTACGGTGTGGCCCACGGACATCTGAATCCGAAGCAGGCGCGTCTGGTGTTGGGCGCGCTGAACGGAGCGTCGGTGAACCTGAAGCTGATGGAGCGGGCCGTCGCCCAATTGCGAAAGCAAGAACGAACCGAGGTGAAGAAACCTCCGGCCAGCGTCAAGGAAAGCGCAAAGCCGAATGCGAAGCGGCAGTCGAGATAGATGAGTGGCGCCGCGCGCGCAGTTCCGTGGTTCGCCCTGGAAGCTAACCTGGCAGCCGCAAGGTTGCTATGATGGCCTTCGTGGCGAACCGGGCGCGACGCGGCAAGTTCATCAGCTTCGAAGGTCTCGATGGCTGCGGCAAAAGCACGCAGCTGGAGCGTCTGGCGGCAACGTTGCGCCAGCAGGGAATCGAAGTGGTGACAACGCGCGAGCCGGGGGGAACCGAGATTGGGGAGCGCATTCGCGCCGTGTTGCTGGACTCGCGCACCGCGGGACTGGATTCGGAAGCGGAGATGGCGCTGATGTTCGCCTCGCGCGCGCAGCTGATCGCCGAGGTGATTCAACCCGCGCTGGCCGCCGGGAAGTGGGTGCTTTCGGACCGCTTCACCGATTCGACCGAGGCGTACCAGGGCGGCGGCCGCCAGTTGGGCTCGGAGCCGGTGCTGGAGTTGCATCGGCTGTTGTGCGGCGATGTGTGGCCGGAGCTGACGATCCTGATGGACTCGGATGTGAACTCAAGCGTGAGGCGTGCGCGCCGCCGCAACAAAGCGGCCGAGCATGACGAGAACCGCTTCGAGAAAGAGAGCCAGGCGTTCTTCACCCGCGTGCGCGACGGCTTCCTGGCCATCGCCAAACGCGAGCCGCAGCGGGTCGTGAAGATCGACGCCAGGCCGCCTATCGAAGCGGTGCACGACGAGATTGTGAGAGTAGTGAAGGAGAGACTTAAGACGGGGAATTAGGGGCCAGGGGCCAGCAAAATCTGGTCAACCAGGTGACCCTAACCCATGATCCCTGGACGCTGACCCCTCGCACTCAGGATTTTGTTGACATGTCATTTTCTAACTTTCACGGTAACGCCGAAACGGTTCACACGCTGCGGGAGATGCTGGCTCACGAACACTTTCCTCATGCGATGATCCTGTCGGGTCCGGCGGGTTCGGGCAAGTTCACGCTCAGTCAAATGGTTGCGAAAGCGATGAACTGTCTGGAGCGGCCGATCACTGACGGCCTGCCGGATTTCTGCGGCCATTGCACAAATTGCACTCGCATCTCCGAGGCCGACGACCTGGAGGCCCGCTTCGCAGAAGCCGTCGAGGCGCGCGAAAACCTGCGCGAGACCGACAAGAAAGAGACTCGCATCTTCGTGCAGACGCATCCTGACGTGATGATCATTCCTCCCGACCCGCCGCAAATGCTGGTGAAGGTCGATCAGGTACGGCATGTCATTCACGAGATTTACTTTCGGCCGGCCGAAGGCCGCGAGCGCGTCTACATCTTCAGCGATGCCGACTTCATGAAAGAGGCGGCGAACTCGCTACTGAAGATTCTGGAAGAGCCGCCGGAGTTTGCGACCATATTTCTTCTCACCGATAATCCCAGCGCCCTGTTGCCGACGATCCGATCGCGCTGCATGCATTTGCGGCTATCGCCGGTACCGACAGAAGACGTGGAGCAGTATTTGGCAAAGGTGCGCCCGGAATTGAAGGCGAAAGAGGGAACGCTGATTGC
The DNA here is from genome assembly GCA_035482295.1 of Verrucomicrobiia bacterium. Lineage (GTDB taxonomy): Bacteria > Acidobacteriota > Terriglobia > Terriglobales > Acidobacteriaceae > Bog-257. The sequence continues at coordinate 22,685 of DATHQX010000016.1, read as the reverse complement.
GCGCGTGTGTGGAGGCGGTCTGGGCCGGGCGCGCACCTTCGATCTGGCGACGTATGTGGCAGCGCGTCAGGACGCGCTCACACTGCTGGCTCCGGCGATGGGGAAGCAGGATCACTCCGACTTGTTTCGCACGACAGACGGCTATCGCTCGGGGGCCGAGGGGAAGGCGAAAATCGAGCAGCTGATTCGCGTGATGTACTCGCTCCTGGAGGACATGCTGTTTCTGCGCTCGAAGACGCCAGAGCTGGTGCGTAATCAAGACATAGAGGCGGACCTGGCGCGTATGGCGGTGGGAGTGGACTTCGAATGGATTGTGCAGGCGACGCAACGACTGGGCGAGTTGGAAACCGGCATGCGCCGAAACCTGCTTCGGTCGCTGGCTCTGGACACTTTCGCGACCGCGCTGGAGGGCTGATACCAAAGTAGTATCAGGGAGTCGATTGTCATTGAGTTTCTTGTATGTTAGGGTATCGTCAAGTTCACACCTAAGAGCCTCGGAGCGACCTGCCGGAACCTTGCACGACTTCAAGCGTTGTCTCCCGCCTCCGAGGGATAATTGCCGAAAGGCCGGTGTGCTGTACCTTCAGGAGCAAACACCATGAAAGATTCTATGGATGCCACCGCCGTAGGACGAGCTGTTGATCCGGAGGTGTTTGCTAATCGCAAGCTCATCCGTCCCGCCCTCAACCGTAATGACCACGCCCGTCCCGAGGGCGAGCGGCGCAGCAGCGATCGAGGCGACCGGGCTGACCGGGGCGCCGACCGCTCCAACGGCAAGAAGACCCCGCCGCCCGAGCAGACCCACGCCGAGAACTTTTATTACCAGAAGCAAATGCAGTCCAAGACGCCTATGGTGCTGGTGCTGCAGGACGGCGAAGAGATCCACGGCGTGATTGAGTGGTACGACAAGTATTGCCTGAAGGTGAATCGGATTGGCGCAACCAACCTGCTGATCTATAAACCCAGCATCAAGTACATGTACAAAGAGAGTGAGTCGACGCCGTCTCCGTCGCCGAGAAAGTAGTCGCCGGTTTAGTATCGACTGACTAGCCTCGGTATCCGAGACGACCGGCAGATTTGTCGACTCCGCGTCCGCAGAGACAGCGGGCGCTCAGGATGGCGCACCTAGAAAGTGCGAGCACTCGTCTCTCACCGCTTGCCCACTGGTGACTGACAACTGCCTCACAGCTTCGGCAGGACGATGCCTTTCTGCGACTGGTACTTTCCCCCACGATCCTTGTAGCTGGTCTCGCAAATCTCATCGGACTGGAAGAACAAGATCTGGCACAGGCCTTCGTTGGCGTAGATGCGGGCCGGCAACGGCGTGGTGTTGGAGATCTCGAGCGTCACGAAGCCTTCCCATTCGGGCTCGAACGGGGTTACGTTGACGATGATGCCGCAGCGCGCGTAGGTCGACTTGCCGACGCAGATCGTCAGGGTATCGCGCGGGATCTTGAAGTACTCCACCGATCGCGCCAGCGCAAACGAGTTTGGCGGAACGATGCAGACATCGGCTTCAAGGCTGACGAACGAGCGCTCGTCGAACTTCTTGGGATCGACGATGGTGCTGTTGACGTTGGTGAAGATCTTGAACTCATCGGCCACGCGCAGATCGTAGCCGTAAGAAGAGAGACCGAAGGAGATCACGCCTTCGCGGACTTGCTTCTCCGAGAAGGGGTTGATCATCTCGTGTTCGAGGGCCATCTTGCGGATCCAGCGGTCACTCTTGATGGACATGAAGCTCCTAAGTTCGGCGCGGCGGCCGGATTGGTTGTAGCAGGTGGTAAAGCGAATACGTCATCTTACGGAATGCCGCTATTGGTTGACAATGGGCCCGGCCTTCACTACGATTCGCCCATCGGTTCGCAAGTTCAAGGCTGAAAAGAGACTTACTACCGCTCCCGAAGTCAGATAGAATCTAACCAACGCCTGCCCGGCGGGCCACTCGCCGTGCACGCAAACCCTGCGGAGCCACTTGTGATCAAACTAGACCTGATCAACGAAGTTGTCACCAAGACGGGCGTTACCAAGACCAAAGCCGAGATGGCGGTCGAAACCGTATTCGAGAGCATGAAGAAGTCCCTGGCGCGCGGCGACCGTATCGAGCTGCGCGGTTTTGGCGTCTTCACCGTTCGGCCGCGGAAGACCGGCATCGGCCGTAATCCGCGCACCGGCGCTGAGGTCAACATCCCACCCGGAAAAGCCGTGCGCTTTAAACCCGGCAAGGAGCTGCAGTCGATCGAGTAAGCACTGTCCATCGTACGTCGAGCGCGTCACTGTCAGCCTGCTGACAGGCACAAGGCTGCGCTCGCACCGCCGCTTCCGAACTCCGGTGCCGATCATCCAAACAGTAGACGATGTCTGATCCCACGCCGCCAATCTCCTACACCTTCGAAGTCCCGTCTTATCCCCAGGTGTTCGTAGCCGCACCCGCGCGGCGGCGGCCGTATTGGTTGCACCTTCTTTTGCTGTTGCTCACCTTGATGACAACCCTGATCGTCGGTGCGCGTCTCGAATACAACTTCGCCAACAACCTGCCCGCCTTCGATGCCGACAGCATGTTGTTTCCGCTGTTTCATCCGCAGTGGGTGTTGCAGCACCCAGCCAGGCTGATGATGGGCCTACCGTTCTCACTGGCCCTGATGGGCATTCTCCTGGCGCACGAGTTCGGTCATTTCGTTCTGGCGGAGAAGTACGGCGTCTATGCCACGCTGCCATACTTCATTCCCGCGCCGACCTTTATCGGAACCTTTGGCGCACTGATCCGCATCAAGTCGCCGATTCGTTCCCGCGAAGCGCTCTTCGACATCGGCATTGCAGGGCCGATCGCAGGTTTCCTGGTTGCGGTTCCCGTACTGTTCTGGGGGCTGGCACTGTCCAAAGCCATGCCCGCTAGCGCGACCGGTTCCGCAATGGAGTTTGGTTATCCGCTGATCTTCCATATCGTCCATCGAATGCTGAGCCCGTTCACACACCACACAGCACCGCTTCCTAACCTGTATCTGCACCCAATCGCCATAGCCGCATGGGTCGGGATGTTTGCCACGGCGCTAAACCTTCTGCCCGGGGGACAACTCGACGGAGGCCACATCACATACGCGGTTTCTCCGCGGGCGCACAAATGGGTCACCCGATCCACCATCCTGTTGCTGGTGGGGATGGGCAAGTTCTGGGCAGGCTGGTGGCTTTGGGCGGTGATTCTGGGATTCACCGGCATGCGTCACCCGGATGTTCCGCCTTGGCCCGGCATTGGACCGGTGCGCCGCTGGCTGGCCATTGTCGCGGCCTTGTTGCTCGCCCTGACGCTGGTCCTAACGCCGGTGCAGGGGAACTTCTCCGGCTCCTAGCTATTTCACCGAGCGGCGCGGTTCGGTACCTGACAAGGACGCGCCGGAGACTATCCGGCGCGGTGAGCACTGCGCTGTTCAACCTTCAGCTATTCACCTTCTGATGGCATTCCGCGCACTTCGTTGGAGCGGCCTTACCAGCCTCGTTCTGCTTCTTATGACAATCGATGCACAGGCCGGCGGTTGCGGTCGGATTATGGAAGGCTGCCTGGGTTCCGGTGGTGACTGGCGGCGTAGGCGGCCTGGTATGGCAATCCGTGCAAGATTCCTGCGGGGACTTCAGAGGCTTCTCCGGCTTCGATGCGTGGTGGCACATCTCGCATTTGGCCGCGACCTTGACGTGCGAGGTGTGGTCGAACTTCACGCCACCCATCGGCGCTCCCTTCATAATGACGGGGGCCTTGGGCGCCTGCGCCTGCTGGGCCGCGGCGCCGGTAATGATGACGACGACAAAACATCCAAGTAAGACTGCGATCAGCTTGTTAACTCTCACGACGCCTCCGGGGATCGGCGATTTCACACTACGCCGCGGAGACTTTTCCGACGGCGTCTCGATTCTAAGGAGAGGAACAAGGCATCTTCTGTGACGCAGGTGCCGTTAGGCTGTGACAAGGAATCCGCCGAGCTAGCCGCTGCTACAACCTGACTCGGGAATTGATCTCACGCGTCGGGCGCCGCCCTCGCGACCTGGAAGTTGTTGGGCTGCCCTTTTTCAACGCCTAGTTCGGAAATGTAGTTCCGAACATGGGCCGCTTGCTTACCGACTGTTCCTCCGTCGCTTCATCCTGAATGACGTCCCAATGCTCAATCAGAATTCCGTCTTGAATGCGCAGAATATCTGCAGCAATCCAATTCGCCGGAGCACCGAATCCGCTGAATCGCCCGTGCACGATCACGATGTCTCCCTCAGCCACCAGCGTTCCTGGTTCGTACTTCAACGTTGGCGGCAGGCTTTTGACGAGATTGAACAGGCCGTCGCGGCCAGGTGCGATATGAGCACTGTGCTGGATATAGTCAGGCGACCAGAAACGCTCAGCGGCTGCATAGTCACGCTGGTTAAACAGCGTGTCGAAGGCTTCCAGAACACGGGCCTTGTTTCTTGATTCGATCTTCCCACTCATCTTTTTTCATCTCCTCTAACGGGCAGGCACGATGACAGCTTCTTAAAGCTTGGACCCGCCGTCGACCGGAATGCTCGCTCCCGTAATCCATCGGGCAGAATCGGACGCCAGGAAAGCGACTACGTCCGCAACATCTTCCGGCTTGCCGATCCGCTTCAACGCCTGCATTCCAAGGGTCAGCTCCCGCCCTGCCTCGGTCTTCGCGAAATTCGACATGTCAGTGTCGATCACCCCGGGCGCGACTGCATTTACGCGGATGCCCCGGGGTCCAAGAATGGCAGCCCAATTCTTGACCAGAGTCTCTAATGCTCCTTTGGTCGAGGCGTAGGCAAGCAGCGAAGGGTTGTCCAAACCGGGTTTCCCGACAACAGCGCGCGCCCCGATCGAAGAGATCACAACGATGTTCGAGCCTTCACCGAGAATGGGCAGGAGTTGCTGCACCAGGAAGAACGGACTTCGGACATTGGTCGCGAAGAGATTGTCAAAATCCTCGACAGTATGATCCGCGAGGCGTGCCGCCTTGCTAATTCCAGCGTTGAGCACAAGCACATCCAACCGCTCCGCCACGATCGAGCGAACTTCCTTTGCCAGCAGTGTTGCTCCCTCGGGAGTACCGAGGTCGGCGCTGATCGCATCCGCGCGTCCCCCGTTTGCGCGGATGGCGGTGACTAACGATTCCGCATGCTGCGCAGAGCGTCCGTAGTGAACCAGAACACGTGCTCCAGCGTCCGCGAGTGCTGATGCCGTGGCCCGACCAATTCCCCGTGACGCGCCCGTCACCAGCGCAGTTTTACCTTGCAGTGAAGCCATGAATAGCCCCTTCCAATTCCGATGAACCTTCTTTGTGTTGTGAACTGTTCTGCTATTTCACCCAGGCGGTGTGACCCTCCCGGTGATATGCAGGCGCAAAGACGTCCTGCACAAATGTTTCAAACGAAGTCGGCGTGCTGTTCTGCCGCGAACGCGGCTCCTGGGCAGCGAGGACTCCTGTGTTGATCGCCTTAAACATCTCGATGTACACCGCGGCTTTCTTCGGCGGCATGCCCATTTGCTCTAACCCCTGCTGCGCCTGGTCGTACGTAAACTGTTCGTAACGCAGATCGGGTTTGCCAATGCCGCGCCCAATTAAGGTGGTAGCTTCCGCCATCGACAGGTCGCGCTCGCCAAGCAGCTCGCGTGTATGCTTGCCGGAAAAATCCAGGTCCAGGAGACGCTGTGCGGCGTAGCCGCCGACGTCGGGTGTGGCGATCATGGGCAGCTTCAGGCCGGGTAGCAGCGCATGTCCGAGGATTCCCATCCCCTGAATCATGCTGATCGCCGCCAGATTGTTCTCCATGAAATACGCGGCGCGCAGGTGCAGGACGTTCAAACCGCCGATCGCATTGAGTTTTTGCTCTGAAGAATGCAGCCCCGTGATTGGCCCAGTGCCTTCCGGGACATGAGCGCCGTAGCTGCTCAAGTGCACCGCGTAACGCAGGCCGGATTCCGTTACCGCCTTCGCGATCGCATCGCTCTCTCGCTCTTGGTCTTCCCGGGAGGTAATCGGCGGCAACATCAGGTAAGCTGCGCGCGCGCCGCTGAAGGCCTTGGTGAGAGCAGCAGCGTCCGTCACGTCGCCCGTGAACCCCTCCGCACCTTTACGCACAAAGCGCTGGAGTCGTCCTGCTTCGCGACCTACGACGCGCACCTTCTTGCCCCGCAATAGGAGGCTGTCGGCAATGATCGAACCGGTGTTTCCGGTCGCCCCCAAAATCACATAGGTGGCATCGGTTGGGACACCCGTCTTTTCTTTAAGGCCGTTCATATTCGTTTTCCTTTCTCAGACAAAACATGCGCCGCGTAATGATTCTGGGCCGCCCTGGAATCAGGCAGCCAGCATTCCTCCATCCACCGGGATGGACGCACCCGTCATGTACGACGCGTCTGCCGAAGCAACGAAGGCGATCACACGAGCAATCTCCTCCGGTGTTGCCATACGTTTGACTGGCACGGTCGAGACGAGTGCAGCCTTGTTCTTGTCCGTATTAGTGAAGCGGGTGAGCATCCCCGTATCCGTCGTGCCTGGGGCCACAACATTGACGCGCACCCCGGTCCCCGCAACTTCCAGTGCAGCGGATTTTGTCATTCCTTCCACCGCATGTTTGCTGGCTACGTAAACAGATGCTCCAGCAGCGCCGATGCTTCCATAAGCCGACGAGACATTTACGATGCTGCCACTGCCCTGCGGCAGCATCACCCGGAGTTCGTGCTTCATGCTCAATAGCACGCCTAGTACGTTGCTATCGAACGTCGCCGCGTAACTCTCCGCGGTTTGTTCTGTAACCAGACCACGCAATCCTTCCGTGCCGGCATTATTGACTGCAATATTGAGGCGGCCGAAGCGCGTGACTGTTTCCTCCACCAGATTGCGCACGTCTTCTTCAGTCCGAACGTCTGCACGAACAAACTCAGCCTCGGCCCCCAGTGCCCTGAGTTCCGCAACCAACTCCTGTCCCTGTTTGTCATGGCGTCCCGACACAACAACATGTGACCCTTCTTGCGCAAAAAGTATCGCGGCGGCGCGCCCAATTCCGGTCAGTGCTCCGGTGATCAAAACTACCTGGTCTGACATAAACTCTCCTTGTTCGTTGCTTCCCGTCCCGTTGAAGATCGTGCCTCTCGAGAGTGCTCTTGCCGGAATGAACATCTCCACTGAGACCCCCTGTGACCTCGCGGTCTTGTTATCGACCGCACGGTTATGAACCAAGCAGTTCATATGATGAGGCTGGGATATCGAGGATGCAGGAATATTGAACTATTCAGTTCTGTATCGGATAATGAATGCATGGGACGACCGAAAAGCTTTAGTCGAGAGGAAGTGCTGGAGAAGGCCATGCCTGTCTTCTGGAAGCATGGCTTCTCCGATACAAGCCTGCAGGAACTGGAACGGGCCACCGGGGTGAACAAGTCTGGACTGTATTCAGAGTTTCGTGACAAGCAAGATCTGTTTGTTGCGTGTCTTCGGCACTATCTTGAAGGCCAGGAAAAGAGAGGGTTGCTCACCAAGGAACCGCTGGGCTGGAAGAACGTTGAGGCATTTCTCAAACATGGCCCTCTCAATAAGGGAGAGCAAAAGGGATGCTTTTCCGTCAACTCCATGCGGGAATTTGCTATTCTTCCGCACCAAGCCCATACCGTTGTGGCAGAGAACCGGGCGCGGTTGCAGCAGCTTCTGGCCAGGAATATCGAGGCAGAGAAGCCGAGAATGGATCCCAGCGCGATTGCGGACATGGTGCTGTCCTTCTTCTCCGGAGTATGTATTGAGCGCAATCTAAAATCCGGCAAAGGCGCATCGACTCGCAAGACCGCAACTTTCATGAAGGTCCTTCGTAGTCTCTGATCGAAATTGATCCCAAGGACCGTAGCTTGTCCCTGGAACCGATGCCAGGCGGTGCTGTTCCCTGCGGCCGAAGATGGCTTCGTGGGTTTAGCCAGGTGCCCCACGCGTTCGCGGGGTTGGAATGTGCAGGATCTGAGTCGGTCGACTTTGTACTCCCACTCATTCTAGAAACAGGAATGAGTGGAACACCCGCTGATATTGCAAGCCCAAATAAACCCACACGCCCCATGCTCACTCCTTCTTAGAAGTTGACCCCGAGTTCGAGCACCGTTGTGGGTTGCGAGATATCCGGATTGAAGACGTAGGTTGTGAACTCCCACTTCTTATAAGTGACGCCCACCAGGAAGCCTCGCTGCGTGTCGAGCGGCGTCCGGTAGGCTTTGGTACGCTGCGCGACGACGCCGACATTGAGCCAGCTCAGCAGGTTGTAGGTAATCTCCGGCCAGCTGTAGAAGAAGCTCTCGGAGGTCTTGTCGGTGTCGACGACGTACTCGCTGCTGCTACTCAACGACAGCTTCTTCCAGGTGAGCGACAACTCGAGTCCGGGAGCGATGCCATTCACGTCGCCGAAGACTCCGCCGATCATCGGCGTCGCGCTGAACTTCACGGTCTTGCCAACGTTGTAGTTGTAACCCAGCCACAACGATCCGGTCCTCTGGCTTTCGTAGTTGTAGCGCGCTTCCAGATGCAGCCAGTCGTGGTTGGCGGTGAAGACCGGGCTGACGTACGAGCCGCCTTCGGGCACGATGTATCCGTCTGTGACCAGCGAGTAAGACCAGGAAGGCTGGTCGGCCGAGTTCGAAGTAGAAGCCGCCGGTGGAGGAGTCGCCGGCGCCGGCGTTCCCTGAGCACAAGCCATCGCACTTGACCACAGCGCGACGGTCAGCGCGCCGATGTGATAACTGCGCCTCATCCTCCCAGCCCGATGGTCAGACCCACCATCACACAACCAATCAGCACCATGGAAATTCCCCAGCCCCGGGCGCTATGCCCGGCGTAACGGCCGTAGGAGTAGCCCGCGAAAAAGAGGATGATCAGGGCAATCACATCCGAAACGCGGGCGGCTACACGTATTCGCGGGATCACGAGAAAGGGCAGCACGATCGGGAAGGTAGAGAGGAAGACCAGGTTGAAGACGCCGACTGCACCGCGCCAATCTTCCGGCTTCAGGCGCGGCTTGGCAGGCGCTTCCGGTAACGCTTCCAGTTCTTCTCGAATTGAGTCGACGGCCGAGGCCGGCATTACTGACGCCAGCACCGGTGGTAGCGCATCGGTGATGATCGCGTTGGCCTCGTCCGGCCCCTTGGCATGGTGAACCCGGCGCAGCACCTTGAAATTGTGTCCGCGTTCGCTGACGCAGGACATGATGTACATGATTGCGTCGATGAGTCCCCACGCCAGATTGCAGCCAAGTGCGCCGATCAGCATTTCGTGCACCTGCAAACGATCGGCGCGTGCGATACGAAGCGAGACGGTGAAGGTCATGACCATGATCACGCCGAAGAGGATCTCGGAGGAGCGCTCCAGCGGATCGAGAACCGGCTGAAATTGGATGAGTTTGCTCTTGCCCTTGCTTTGTTGTGCAGCTGTCGTCATGACAGTCAGCTCCCGCGCCGGGAGTTGCGGACCATGGATTGAAGCGGCTGGGCGGTTGCCGGACAAGGTTGCAGGTCGCAGATGTTCGTTGACAGCGGTTTTCAGCTCCCGGACAATTGAGGGTAGCAGAAAGGACCAGCAATGTTCCCCCAAGAAACTGAAAATACAACTCCAGAGCCGCCAGAGCCTACGTCCGACAAGAGTTCGATTCTCAAGTGGGTAGCGTTAGGTGCGGCCGCGATCTACGTGATCGTCTCCCTCTATTTCCTTTATGACATGCGGACCCGCATCGTCAACCTGGAAGGGAAGGAGCAGGCAGTGGAGACGCAGCAGGCGCAGCTGGCCGAGCGCTTGCATGCGACCTCGAATGAGTTCAAGGAGCGACTGACCTCCGAAGTGGGACTCACGAAGCAGGAGATGGCCCAGCGCGCCGCTGAGCTGGAGCGCGAGCAGAAAGCCGCGGCTGCCAATGCAGCACGACTCTCGGCGCAGCAAAGCCAGCAGGGTAAGCAACTGGCCGCGGTCGACAGCGAAGTCAGCAGTGTGAAGACCGACGTCGGCTCAACGAAAACCGACATTCAGAAGACGCAGACCGATTTGGCTGCGACCAACGCCAAGCTGGAGCGAACGATCGGCGACCTTGGCGTGCAGAGCGGACTGGTCGCCCACAACGCCTCGGAGCTTGAGATGCTGAAGCGCAAGGGCGAACGGAACTACTACGACTTCACGCTTCAGAAAGGCGCGAGGACGCCAGTGTCGACCGTCAGCCTGCAGTTGAAGAAGGTCGATGTCAAGAAGAGCCGCTTCACCCTGAATGTGATCGCCGATGACAAGACCATCGAGAAGAAAGACAAGACGGTAAATGAGCCCCTGCAGTTCTACACTGGCCGCGATCACATGCTTTATGAGCTGGTCGTGTTCACCGCCGACAAGAACGCAGTAACCGGTTACCTTTCCACTCCGAAGAACGCTCCTACCCCGGTTACCCCGTAGAGACCTCCGAATTAGCTGGCGCAGCGAAGGCTGCGCCAAGAGCGTCAATTCCTTGCGCCAGAGAAGGAAGGGATATTTCTGTCCAAGTTACCACCACCATAATGCCTCTAGGCAAGGGCTCTAAAGCGTCATATCGTATAGCCGACTAGTTTCATTTGCTGAACATTAATGTGGGTAGAAAGAGAAAGGATGACCCATGTTTCAACAAAAGGTCCCCATCAGCATTACCTCGACGCAAACGCCGCCGCCGCCGGTTACTCCCTTCGACTTGCCGCGGCCGGCTGTCCGGAGGCAGCCCATGGATCGAGGCGCAATTCTCAAGTACGCGCTGCTGATCGTAGCGACGGCGTACATTATCGCGTCCTCGTATTTCATGTACTACACCTATAGCGTGTACGAGGTGCGTCCGAGGGTGGTCGCGTTGGAGCAGCAGCAGAAGGTAATGGAGGCTCAGCAGGCGGAGCTGGCCAAAAAGGTACATGTCCGGTTGACGGAGTTCAACAAGACTCTGACCACCGAAGTCGGTTCGACCAAGCAGGAGATCACCCTGCGGGCCGCCGAGTTGGAAGAGCAGCAGAGAGCCGCAGCCGCCAAGCTCGCCGCCACGCAGAGCCAGCAAAGCAAGCAGCTGGCTGCGGTCAGCGGGGAAGTTACCAACGTGAAGTCCGATGTCGGGGCTGCCAAGGCTGACATTCAGAAGACGCAGACCGAGCTGGCGGCCACCAACTCGAAGCTCGCTAACGCCATGGGCGACATGGGCGTGCAGAGCGGGCTGATCGCGCATAACGCGTCCGAGCTGGAAGAACTGAAGCACCGCGGCGATCGCAGCTACTTCGAGTTCAGCCTGCAGAAGGGCGTTCGCAGCCGGGTATCGAACATCAGCCTGGTGCTGAAGAAAGTCGACCCGAAGAAGAGCACCTTCACTATGAATGTGCTGGCCGACGACAAGACGATCGAGAAGAAAGACCGGACGCTAAACGAGCCCTTGCAGTTCTACACGGGCGCCGACCACGTGCTGTACGAAGTGGTGGTGTTCAATGCGGCCAAGAACACAGTCAGCGGCTACCTGTCGGCTCCGAAGTTCCCGACCCAAGAAGCGAAGCAGTAACCCCCCGCAGCGCCTTCAGTCTATTTGGAGGCGCTGCTTTTTTCATGCAGCACAATCGGCGCCTGGTCGTATGGTTCGATCGTGATGACTGTGTCCTTGCGCGCGTCAAACTGCTCCTTGGTAACGGAGGGTGAGATGAGCACAGTGCCCGTCTGCTCGCCGCCCGGCGCGATCTTCGTCTCCACCTGCAGCGGACGGCCGTGCCCTTGAAGATCGGGATAAGCGCCAAGATAGCGGTCATAATCGCGAGCGGCGGCGGCTTCGTCGGACTGGTCACCCTGATCGGTCGTAATCGCTCCCTTGATGTCTTTAATGTAGAGCGTCTTGTCGCCGACGTTGTTTAGGGTGACACCAATCAGGATCATCGGGCTGGGCATATTGGTGGGCTGGCTGAAGTAGACGCCGTTGATCCCACCTTGCGCCGCCGGTTTTGCGCGATTGATATACATCACCACGGCGATGATGAGCCCGACCAGCGCAAGCGCGACCGCAACCGGCGCCGCGGGTGGCAGACTACGCTTGGCGGTGCCGAACTCGTGATAGGCGCCAGCGTCTGACGTGGGCATTGGTGGTGGGGGAGTGTTTGGTTCGTCTGCCATTGTTATCTCCGGCAAGCAGGGCTCAGTTCCATTGATGCTTTATTGCCTTGCGAAACGCCTTTTCCGGCAGCGTGTTCAGCACATCATCCGCCGTCAGCCACGCGCGACGCGCCTGCAGGATTCCATACTTGATCTTCTCGAAGTGCGAGGTGTGATGGGCGTCGGTGTTGATGACGACCTTCACGCCGCGCTCGCGCGCCATGCGCAGGTGGACGTCGTTCAAGTCGAGACGATCGGGATAGGCGTTCAGCTCCATCGCGACTTTATTCTTCAACGCCGCATTCAGAATCGCGTTCATGTCGAAGCTGTAGGCGTCACGGCGTAACAGTAGCCGGCCGGTGGGATGACCCAGGATCGAGACGTTCTTGTTCTCGATAGCGCGCAGCAGGCGATCGGTCATCTGTTGCGGCTCCTGGTTGAACGCCGAGTGAACGCTGGCAACGACGACGTCCATTTGCTCCAGCACCGAGTCGGATAGGTCGAGATCGCCGTCGGCCAGGATGTCGACTTCGATGCCGGCCATGATGGTGATGCCGTCGATCGCTTCGTTGGCGGCGTGAATGCGTTTGATGTGCTCGACCGCGCGTTGGTCGTCGAGGCCGTTGGCGAACGCCAGATTCTTGGAGTGGTCGGTGATGGCGATGTACTTGTACCCGCGCTCCTTGGCGGCGGCCGCCATCTCCTCGATCGTGCACTTACCGTCGGTTTCGACGGTGTGCATATGAACCTCGCCGCGAATGTCTTTGACGGTGATCAGCTTCGGCAGCTTGTGCTCGGCCGCAAGATCGATCTCGCCGCAGTTTTCGCGCATCTCGGGCGGAATGCAGTCGAGCTTCAGCGCTCCGTAAATTTCGTCTTCGGTGACGCTGGCGACGCGCTTGTTGTCTTCCAGCTGGAACAGACCGTACTCGTTGAGTGTGAGTCCCATCTTCAGCGCGCGCTGGCGCAGCGTGACGTTATGGCCCTTCGAGCCGGTAAAGTACTGCATGGCTGCCCCGTAGGAATCGGGCGACAGCATGCGAACGTCGACCTGCATGCCGCTGCGCAATTTGAAGCTGACCTTGTTGTCGCCTTTGGCGAGCACGTCGAGGATGCCGGGGAAGCGCAGGATCTCTTCGATGAGGGCAGCGCGTTGCTCGTCGTCGACGCAGCATGGGCCGGTGATTAACACGTCGAGGTCGCCGACGGTTTCACGGCCGCGGCGCAGCGATCCCGCAGGCGTGATCTTCTGAATGCCTTCGATGTGCTTCAGGTGTTCGGTGAGCTTCTCGGCCGTGCGGTCGGCTTCGTCGAGCAGGAAGCGTCCTGAGATGCGGCGGTAGTCTTCGATCGCCTTCAGGATCTTCTGCTCGCTCTTCTCGCTGAGACGCGGCAGCTCGCGCAGCTTGCCTTCGCGCGCCAGCTTCTCGACGCCTTCGAGGTCGCTGACCTGGAAGACGCTCCAGAGCAGGGCGATGGTCTTCGGCCCGAGGCCCTGGATCTTCAGCAGCTCCAGCATGCTGGGACGATACTTCTGCAGTAGCTCCTGATGCTGCGTGAGCTTGCCCTCACGGCTGAGCTCCTGGATGTTGGCGGCCATGCCTTTGCCGATGCCGGGGATTTCCAGCAGTCGCTTGGGCTCGGCCAGCAGCTCAGAAACTTGCTGTGAATGGCCTTCGAGGGCTTCGGCGGCGCGGCGATAGGAGCGGATGCGGAACGAGTCGTCGCCGTTCACCTCCATCAGGTCGGCGGTCTCGTAGAAGATGTGCGCGATTGTTTTATTGTCCAAGAAGCAGCACCCGAGCGAGATTGTAACGCGTCGGACGCTCGGCATGTGCGCAACAAAAAGCCCGGCTTGCTGCCGGGCGTGAGTGAATGAATTGCGCTTCAGTGCGCCGCGGAGGCGGCCACAGTTGCAGCATCGATCTGCGCCAGCAGTGTCTGCGCCTGCTGCGCACTCTTACTGTTCGGCTCGCGCGACAAGAAGGCCTGTAGTTCGTACTTGGCGTCTTTGTAGAGCTTCATTGGTACCAGCGCGTATGCCTTGATCAGATGAACGGCAGCAAAGCTGTTGCCGCTCAGCCGCTGCGCCTGCCGCGCAAGCTGCAGTCCCTTGACGTACATGCCCTTGGCAATCGTGGCTTTGGCCATCTCAAAGTACGCCTGCCACGAGTTCGGAGAGAGCGACAAGCTTCGTTCCGAGACACGCATGGCGTCGTCGAAGCGGCCTTCATGATTGTAGATAGCTCCCAGTCCGATATAGGCGTTGGCATAAGCGGGATCGATCTGCACGGCGCGCTCGAGGTCATCCTGCGCTGCCGCAAGCTTGCCATCGCCCATCTCGATCAGGCCACGCAAGCTGAGAGCGTCGGCGAATCGTGGCTCAATCAGCAGGGCACTATCCAGAAGTGGCATGGCCTTGTCGGGCTTGTGATTGTTGACGTCGGCCATCGCTTTTCGATAGAGCTTCTGCGCGCTCTCGGGAACCATCATGTGCACGACCGATACGATGGGTTCCGACTCCTTGGATGGTGGGGCGTCGTGCTGCAGGCGTAGTTTAAGCTGAGCGTCTCCCGACTGCACAGCGATAGGATCGTCGGCGCGCGAGTCGACAGATTCCGCCACCAGTTCGTAGTCGCCCGCGGGAATGTTATACAGTTCAAAGGTGCCGTCGGATTGAGTAGAAGTCGACGTTACAGGTAAAGCGGTGCTGGCGTTGTCGAGTTCGATGTGGATGTTCGACGCCGGACGTCCGTCGACGGTGAGGACTGTGCCGTGAATCCCGGGGACGAGGCCAGATGCCGGCGCGGCCGGTGACGATTGGGGAGGTTGGGCTACGCTGCTTGCTGGAAACAAAGAGAGGGCGAACAACACTGCGATAGGGGCAGGAAAGCTCATACTGGCCACCCGTATCCGAAACTCACGAGGTGCCGTCCCTGCCTGGGGTTGCCGTCGGCCTGGGCTGGCCACACTCGGCGCGGCATCTTTCCAGCCGCGCTGTTTCCTGAGATGAGGATTTCAGAAACAGGTTGGCCAGAGCCTCTCAACGCGACGCGAAATAATTTGGTCAAGCCTTGGGCAACTCTGACAGCCGTTACCCTGGCTTAAACAAAATGCTGGAACATAAGTCGATCACGATTCAGCCGGCGCGCAATATTCTAGGAAGCCTGCGCGTGCCCGGCGACAAATCCATCTCGCATCGCTATGCCATGCTGGCTGCGATGGCGGCTGGCCGCTCGCGCTTCGACAACTTCGCGCCGGGCGCCGACTGTGCGAGCACGCTAGGATGTGTTGCCGCGCTCGGATGCAAAGTAGAGCGCGACGAGAAAGGCGGCGTCGTTGTCGAAGGCCTGGGTTCGCAGCTGCAGCCACCGAGTGCGCCGCTGGATTGCGGTAACTCCGGTTCGACGATGCGGATGCTCTCAGGCATTCTCGCGGGCCAGCCGTTTGCCAGCGAGTTGATCGGCGATGCATCGCTCTCACGACGGCCGATGAAACGCATCATGGAGCCGCTGATGCAGATGGGCACAGAGATTCAGTCCACCGACGACCATGCTCCACTGCACATTCGCGGCACGAAGCTGCGCGCGATTGAGTATCGGCCGCCCGTTGCCAGCGCGCAGGTGAAGACGTCGGTGCTGTTCGCCGGATTGCTGGCGGAAGGGACGACCACGGTCGATGAGCCGGCGCGCACGCGCGATCACGGCGAGCTGGCGCTGCGTGCGTTTGGCGCTGAGGTCGAGCGGATGCATAACGCGGTCAGCATTCAGGGTGGGCAGAAGTTGGCGGCTCTGGAGGCGTTCGTTCCCGGAGACATGTCGTCTGCGGCATTCTTCCTGTGTGCGGCTTCGGTGTTTCCCGAGTCGAATGTGGTTATCGATGGCGTGCTGCTGAACCCGACGCGCTCGGCGCTGCTGGATGTGCTGGCCGCGATGGGCAGTCGGACCTCGATGCTGCGCGTGGAAGAGAGCCACGGGGAATTGGTGGGCACGATCTCGCTCGTGCCGGGACAAGGCAGGCATGTGGTGATTGAAGGCGCGCTGACGGCGCTGCTCATCGACGAGCTGCCGGTGCTGGCGGCGATCGCTCCGTTTACCGATGGGGGCATTGAGGTTCGCGACGCCAAAGAGCTGAAGGTTAAGGAGTCGGATCGGCTGAGTGCCGTAACTCGTAATCTGCGAGCCATGGGAGCACAGGTCGAACAGATCGAGGATGGCTGGCGGATTCCCGGTGGACAGCGCCTGCATGGAGCCGAGATTGAGAGCTATGACGACCATCGGATCGCAATGGCGTTTGCCGTTGCCGCGCTGAAGGCGGAAGGCGCCAGCGTGATTCACAAAGCGGAGTGTGTTGCGATTTCGTATCCTGAGTTCTTTAAGGATTTGGAGAAGCTGGTGGAACGGTAACTTCGTTATCGTCGTCACGCGCCCGTTGTGGCACAAAGAGCGTCCAAGTTGAAGATTGTCATCACGAGCGCCTGTTTTGCGCGAGGGATCTGCTGTCCGTGATGAGAAGCAGACCCCTCCTCGGGCTGAAGCCCTCGTCGTGATGACAACCTTCTTCTTTAAGCCTTGTCTTGCTGAGGGTGGCGGCTGCCGCGAACCGAAGGATCACTACCTGCGAAGGCTTTGGTTGTACGAGAGGTCCTTCGACTGTGCGTCCGCGCGATTCGCAAAATAGGTGAATCGCAAAAAGCAGGTGGACGCTCCGCTCAGGATGACAAATCGTAGAGTGGCGGGATCTGTAACTGGACTTACTGCCGGGTACCCCATGTCTCGCGTTTTTCGAGACATGGGTGTTCTTCCAGCCGTTGGAACCCGAACCAAGGTCTCGAACACCGCGAGACCTGGGGCGCCCAAAGTGGTCACTGCGACATCACGTAATCCGCCTCTTGCTCGATCTCTGAGATCTGGATCACGGGCTGGCCGGCGCCTTGCAGCGAGTTGTTCAGCTTGGCCAGTTGATCGCTCTTCACCCGCTTCCAATCAGCCAGAGCATCATCGGCGGCCTTACTGGCTTCGCGATTGAGTTCGAGTGCCTGCGAGGGCAGCGCGCGATCGCTGTTCTCAACTACGCGCAGCGCAGCTCCCAAACCCATGATCGCCGAATCCAATCCCGAGATCGCTCCGGGTGTGCTCTTCTCACCTTCCTCGATGCGCTCGATCTGTGCGTTGACACTTGTGATCTCGGCCAGCAGTTGTTGATGCTTGGCCAGGAACGGCGCGGGCAGCTCTGCAACGTGCTTCTTCACCGCGCCGATTTCGGCCTGTGCCTTCCGGGCATCGCGCAGCTGATTGAAGATGTCGAGCCCGACGCGCAGCTGGTCGTTGAGTTCGGCGGTCGTAACCTGCGCGCGCGGATCCATCGTCAGCTTCAACGACTGCGTCAGCGTGTTGCCGTCGACCGTCAGCTTGAGCTGGTACGTGCCCGGGACGACGCGCGGACCACGTGGCGCACTCATGCCCTCTTCATCCTCCGCGCTGCTTAGGCCCGAGCTGCCCCACCGCAGATCCCACACAAAGCGGTGCGCGCCTGCCGTGCTTTCCAGCAGGATGGGCTTGGGAATCCAGCGCTCGGCAATGGCCATCGGAGGATGCGGTTGATCTTTCTTCACTGCGCTGGTGAAGCGACGCACCAGCTTGCCGCTGGAATCGGAGATTTCCAGTGTGACCATCTTCACCGCCGACGGCAGATAGTAATCGATGATGGCGCCGTCGGGCGGGTTCTTGGCGGTTGGCTCCTCGGGAGGCAGCGGCGAGCCGAGGAAGACATCGTTATCGATTCGCACCGCCGCTGATGGCTGATACAAACGCGGGCCCGCCGAAGGATGCGAAGCCATCTGGCGCAGCGATGTGATGTCGTCCATGATCCAGAACGAGCGGCCGTGCGTGGCGATGACGAGGTCATCGTCATGAATCGTGATATCACGCACAGAGGTCACCGGCAGGTTCAACTGCAGCGGCTGCCACTGCTCGCCGTCATTGAATGAGACGTAGAAGCCCAGCTCCGTCCCAGCGTAGAGCAGGCCTTTCACTTCGCTGTCTTCGCGAACGGCATTCACGAACGAACTTGCGGCGATGCCGGTGGTGATCGGCTGCCACGTCTTGCCGTAGTCGCGCGTGCGATAGAGATAAGGTTTCTGATCGTCGAGACGATGCCGATCGACGGCCACGTAGGCGACCGCCGGGCTGAAGCGTGAGGCCTCAATCATCGCGATCTTGCTCCACGGATTCAGGCCCGGAGGCGTGACATCCTCCCAGGTCGCGCCGCCGTCGCGCGTCAGATGCAGCAGGCCTGTGTCGCTGCCGGCCCAGATATCGTTCGTCTTCAGAGGCGACGGGGCGATGCTGAAGATGACGCCGAAGCCGCGCTGCACGGCATTGTCGTTCGTGGTCGGGCCTGCGGCTTTGCCGCTCGGGGTGCCGCTCACGGCGCCCGTGAGATCGGGGCTGATCTCCTTCCAATGCAGGCCGCCATCGGTGGTCTTCATCACGTATTGCGTGCCGAAGTAGAGCGCGTTCTTCTCGGCTGGCGAGCCAACCAGCACCGGCGTCCATGGATCGCGATACTTGCGCAGATTGATCTCGCTGCCGAAGTTGGGCATCGGCCAGGGCGTGATGTCCTGGCTCAGAGAAGTGCGACGGTCCCAGCGCGCCACGCTGCCGTAAACGCCGCTGGCGTACAGAATATTCGGATCGCTCGAATCGGGGACGATCCAGCCGCTCTCGCCGCCGCCAACCATGTACCAATCGCGGCCGGTGATATTGCCATGATCGGTGCGGCTGGGCACGGCAATGGAGCCGGTGTCCTGCTGCGCACCGTAGACGTGATAGGGAAATTCGTTGTCGGTGGCGACGTGGTAGAACTGCGCGGTCGGCTGGTTGAACCATGACGACCATGTCTGTCCGCGATTCTGGCTGACGGTCGTGCCCTGATCGGTGCCGAGAATCAGATGCGCGGAGTTGTTGGGGTCGACCCAAAGCTGGTGATAGTCGTCGCCGCCCGGCGCGCCTCGCACAATCTGAATCGTCTTTCCGGCATCCTCGGATCGATAGAGCGCGATGTTGGGCATGTAGATCACGTCGGGATGATTGGGATCGACGGTGATGCCCATGAAATACCAGGCGCGGCTCGTCAGCCGCGAATCGCTGTTCGCCAACGTCCAGGTATTGCCACCATCGTCGGAGCGATAGAGACCGGACTTCTTGCCGGCGTCGATGAGCGCGTAGATGCGCTTGCCATCGGGCGCGACGGCCACACCGACGCGGCCCCAATCGCCATCAGGCAGTCCGTTGCCGGTAAGCTGAGTCCAGTTTGCGCCGCTGTCGGTGGAGCGATAGATTCCGCCGCCGGGTCCTTGTAGTGGAGGATAGGTGCTCCACGGCGGACGATGCGGAGCCCAGGTTCCGGCGAAAAGGACGCTGGGATTTGCAGCGGCAATCGCCAGGTCAGAGACGCCGATGCTCGGACCCTTGTCTAGAACGTGAGTCCAGGTCTTACCTCCGTCGCTCGATTTGAAAACACCGCGCTCGCTGTTTGGTGCGTAGGCATGACCGAGCGCGCCGACGTACACGACGTCGGGATTATGCGGATCAATGACAATGCGGCTGATCTGGCGCGAGTCCTTCAGTCCGATGTTTGTCCAGGTTTTGCCGGCGTCGGTCGATTTGTAGACGCCGTCGCCGGAGCTGAGAGCGGAGCGAATGTCAGACTCACCGGTGCCAACGTAGAGAACGTTGGGATCGGATGGCGCGACTTCGACGGCGCCAATCGACGCGATGGGTTGGCCATCGAAAACCGGAGCCCAAGTGATGCCGGCATCGATCGTCTTCCAGATTCCGCCATCGACTCCGCCGAAGTAGAAGGTGATGCCATCGCTGGCGCCGGTGACTGCGGCCACGCGTCCACCGCGATACGGACCGATGAGCCGCCATTGCAGCGCGCTGAGACGGTCGGGTGAAACCGTCTGGGCGATGCTCACGATGTTCAGAAGAGAAAGAGCGAAACCGACAATAGCGCAGCCTGCAATTCGTCTTACGCGATGGCTCAAATCGAGGTCCTCTACCTGCAAAGATATTGCGAATAGATTACACTTTCGCGGGGTCACCCAACGACACACGGAACGAGACGGTAACTTCATTGATGTCGATCAAGCAGAAATTAGCTGCGCTTCTTGCAATTCCTCTCATCCTCACCATCCTTCCCGCGGGCGCCCAACAAATCGATACGTCGATGCTCACTCAAATGCATTGGCGCGATGTCGGCCCGTTTCGCGGTGGACGCACGCGCGCCATCACCGGTGTGCCCAGCCAGCCCAACGTGTTTTACATCGGCGCAGTGAATGGCGGCGTGTGGAAGACGAACGATTACGGCCGCACCTGGGATCCGATCTTCGATCATGAGCCAACCGCCTCGATCGGCGCTATCGCGGTTGCGCCGTCGGACCCAAACATCGTGTACGTGGGCAGCGGGGAAGGGCTGCATCGGCCTGATCTCTCGGTAGGCGACGGCATCTACAAGTCGACCGACGCGGGCGCGACCTGGGCGCATCTGGGCTTGCACGATGGCCAGCAGATCTCGGAGATGGCTATCGATCCGCGCGATCCGAATCGGTTGTTTGTAGCGGTGGCCGGACATCCTTATGGTCCGAATCCTGAGCGCGGCATCTATCGCTCGACCGACGGCGGCCAAACCTTCGAGAAGGTTCTGTACAAGGACGAGAACATCGGGGGCAATGACGTTGAGATCGACCCGGCAGACCCGAATATCGTTTATGCCACGTTGTGGGATAGCCGCGAAGGTCCGTGGGAAGACGGGCAGTTCAACGGGACAGGCGGCGGGATTTTCAAGTCGACCGACGGCGGACAAACCTGGAAGCAACTTGCCGGCGGCTTGCCCGACAAGATCATCCAGGCCTACATAACCATTGCTCCGAGCAATCCGAAACGGCTGTTCGCGACGGTCGCGATGAGCAATACGACTGAGTTCTATCGCTCAGACGACGCCGGCGCGACGTGGTCGACGGTGACGACGGATTCGCGGCCCAAGACGCGTATTGGCGGCGGCGATCTTTGCATTGCGCGCTTCGATCCCAAGGATCCCGACATTATCTATGTAGTCAGCATCGTGACCTGGCGGTCGATGGATGGCGGCAAGACGTGGACGGGCATTCGCGGCGCGCCTGGCGGCGACGATTACCAGAACGTCTGGATCAATCCCGAGAACCCGAGCATCATCGGCCTGGCCAGCGATCAGGGCGCGATCATCAGCGTCAACGGCGGCCAGACCTGGAGCTCGTGGTACAACCAGCCGACGGCTCAGCTCTATCACGTGAACGCCGACAGCGCGTTTCCGTATCGGCTGTGCAGTGGCCAGCAGGAAAGCGGCTCGGTGTGCATCGCCAGCCGCGGCAACGACGGCGAGATCAACTTCCGTGACTGGCACCCGGTGGCGGCCGAAGAATACGGCTACGTGGTGCCCGACCCGACCGATCCTGACACCATCTTTGGCGGCAAGCTAACGCGTTACGATCGCCGAACCGCGCAGGCGCAGAACATTGCTCCGCTGCCCCTAGGCGCCCCGGACTTCCGCGTAATTCGCACTGAGCCAATCGTCTTCGATCCCTTCGATTCACATCTGATGTACTTCGCGGCGAACACGCTATGGGCGACGCACGATGCCGGACGAAGCTGGAAGCAGATCAGTCCCGACCTCACGCGCACGACGTGGGAGGTGCCGGCGGTGGTCGGCGTCTACAAGAGCGATCCGACGGCGCAACCGAAGCAGCGTGGCGTGATCTATGCGCTGGCGGTCTCGCCGGTCGAACGTGGACGGATGTGGGCGGGAACCGACGATGGGCTGATATGGCTCACGACGGATGGTGGCGCGCATTGGAACAACATCACTCCGCCGCCGCTCTCGGCGTGGCAGAAGGTGTCGGTGCTGGAAGCCAGCCACACCGATCCGCAGACGGCGTACGCAGCGGTGAACACGCTGCGGCTCGACGATCTTCGGCCGTATATCTATCGAACTCACGATTCGGGGAAAACATGGACACTAATCACTGACGGCATCGAGACGAACCAGAATGTGAATTCGGTGCGCGAAGATCCCGTTCGTAAAGGTCTGCTGTTCTCCGGAACCGAGGGCTCAGTGTACGTCTCGTTCGACGACGGCGATCACTGGCAGTCGCTGCGGCTGAACCTGCCGGCGACGTCGGTGCGCGACCTGCTGATCAAGGACAACGACCTGGCGATTGCGACGCATGGGCGCGGGTTCTGGATACTGGATGACATTACGCCGCTGCGGCAGCTGAGCGAGAAGGTCATTGGCGAGCAGGCCTACATGTTCGCCCCAGAGCTGGCGTATCGAGTCCGGTGGAGCACGTACCCTGACACACCGATGCAGCCCGACGAGCCCGCAGGGCAGAATCCGCCGGACGGCGCCATCCTCAACTATTACTTGAAGTCTGCATCGTCAGGGCCTGTTCTGCTGGAGATTATGGACAGCTCCGGAAAGTTGGTGAGGCGCTTCTCCAGCACCGATCCGGTGCCTCTGCCGGAC
>DATHQX010000015.1:0-21022 GCA_035482295.1 Verrucomicrobiia bacterium | reverse complement strand
GCGACGTTGGCGATGCTGGTGTCCTTGGGCTTACCCTGGCCGCGGCGGCTCAAGTCATCGACGGCGTTCTTGATTTTGTCTTGCGTGAATTGCGCATCACTGAGGTCGAAGCGGCCGCCCAGCTGCATCTTCTGCAGCACCTTCTCTTTTCCAGGAGGCAGCAGCAGCTTGGCCTTCAGCGCTATGGCGCCGGTCAACATGGGAGCGCCTTTTGCAGCCAGCGCCAGCACATCCTGCACGCGGGCCTTCTGCATGTCTACGTCCAGCGCAATGGTCTTGCCCTTCTTCCCTTTTTCTCCGGCCACCTGTCCATTGGTTTCGATATCGGAGCTGAGGAAGTGCGCCTTCACCGGACGCAGATAGGTGTTGCCGTTGGTGCCGTCGACGATCGCGTGGAACTGCGTCGTGAGATGCACTTCCTGGCCGCCGCTGTCGAGTTGGAAGTTAGGAACGTCGGTCGTGCCATCGACCACGATATCGTTCAGCGCGCCGGTGTAGTCTCCCACCGACGACAGAATTCCGGAGATGCCGTTGAAGACCGACAGGTCGGCATGCTGGAAATCGTAATGTCCGTCGACCTTGGTTGCCGAGGGCTCATCGAAGTCCCACGGGCCGAAGTGGCCTGTGGTGTGGATGAGGCCAGGCGGCGTGGGATTGGTCAGCTCGGCGGTGAAGGTCATGGGCTGGCCGACGCCGGCCGAGCGTAAGGCCAGCTTTCGTAACTCCCACAACATGGGATCTTGTGTCGGATCTTTGCGCAGGACGTAGAGCATGGTCCCACCAGCCTGCACACGATCGAGGATGAAGTCCGCAGAGCGTACGCGAGTCTGCAGTGAAGGCGGAGCGAGCTTCGCCGGCTGGTTCGGCTGCTTCGGCGCAACCTTGATCTCCAGGCCGTCGAGTTCGACCACGCTGATGTGGACCGGCGTGCGCAGCAACTGTAAAAGGTTGGCTCTGGCAGTCAGGTGCTTCACCGTGATCAGCGGAGGAACGTCACCGCCGCGGCGGTTCGGCAGGACGAAGTTGTCGGCCGTGGCGTAGAACTCGGGGACGAGCGTCACGCGCAGGTTGTCGATCTGCACGTTGGCCTGGTAGTGCTGCTGCAGTGCGAGAAGCATGCGGGCCTGCAGCCAGTGCTCCAGCGGAGGCGGCACGGTCAGCAGATAGACAAATCCGACTGCGCCCAAGACCACAATGACGAGCAGCGCCGACAACAGGATTTTGGTTCTGCGACGAATGGCCATCTTGCAGTCAGTTGGATGCAGAGAAGCTGGGCTATAGGGCGAGCGCCCGGCGAATATTAAGTACGACCTCCTTCGTTGTCAGACTGGCGTCGACGGCCACCGCGTCGGCGGGCTCTTCCAGGGTGGCGAACTGGCTGTCGATGAGCGCGGGATTCATGTAGTGATGTTGCCGGTGGGCCAGCCGCACGGCGACGACTTCCCGGCCGACGCGAAGATAGATCAGCTTGACCTCGGGGCTGACGACGATTTGCGCGCGGTAGGTCGCCTTCAGCGCCGAGCAGGCCAGTACCACGTTTTCATGCGCCGCCAGCCACGACACGATCGCCTGATGCAGCGCCGCGAGCCAGGGCGCGCGATCGGCGTCGGTGAGCGGAATACCCGCGTGCATCTTGGCGACGTTGGCGGCGGAGTGGAAGTCGTCGGCGTCGGCAAAGCGCCACTGCAACTGGCGAGCGAGCGCCTGTCCGACAGTAGTTTTGCCGGCTCCGCTGACGCCCATCAGAACAACGATCATGATTAGTGACTCGTGCCCGGTAGTGTATCGGAGTGCTCCTCCGGGAAGCCGCGTGGCGAATTCCAGTCATTCATCTTGAATTCACATTCCGTGGCCGCCTCGGTGTGTTATTTTTGAAACTTCGGTTAACATTTTTTTCCTTTCTGGAGGCCGTCACAAATTGTCGAAGGACATGGTCCCCAAGCGCATTTTTCTGACCAAGGGCGTTGGGAAACACAAAGAACGCCTGACGTCATTCGAGCTGGCGCTGCGTGACGCCGGCATTGCTGCTCAGAATCTGGTTCGCGTCTCTTCCATTTTTCCGCCCATGTGCAAGCTGATCACCCGCAAGGAAGGTCTGCGCTACCTTTCGCCCGGCGAAGTCGTATTTGCGGTGGTGGCGGAGAACTCGACGCGCGAGCCGCATCGCCTGGTCGCGTCCAGCATTGGCCTGGCCATGCCTGCCGATAAGTCGACCTACGGCTATTTGAGCGAGCATCACTCCTTCGGCGAGACGGACGACGTCGCCGGCGATTACGCGGAAGAACTCGCAGCTGAGATGCTGGCGACCACGCTGGATGTGGAGTTCGACGCCGACAAATCGTGGGACGAAAAGAAGGAAGTCTACCAGCTGTCGAACAAGATCGTGCGTACGGCGAACATCACGCAGAGCGCGGTGGGCGACAAGCGCGGCTTGTGGACCACGGTGATCGCTGCCGCGATTTTGATCTTCGAATAAATTTGGCTGGCTCAATGACCACATCTCACATTGTGGGATGTGGTCGTTTTGTTGGTTTGAACCTTCCCGTTTTGTCATCCTGGGCGAGTGCCGCTTTAGCGCGCGAGCGGAGGGACCTGTTCTCCGTGGCCAAGAGCCGATTCTTTATATCTGATACCAAAGCAGGTCCTTCGACTCCGCGTCCGCCCGCCGTAACAGGAGCGGCGGAAGAGCAGAGGCGCGGACGCTCCGCTCAGGATGACAAATCTTGGAAAACGGGTTGTCGAAATTGAGGGGATGAAAAAGCCCGCCGTGTGGCGGGCCGGTTGTCTGCTATGGGTTAACGGGTCTAGTGAGGAGGATTGGGCGTGCCAGAGTTGCCGTTGCCCTGGTTGGCCCACGGAATGTCAGTGGCCGGGCGCTCATAGAGCGGCTTGTTGGCATCGTCGGCGTTGCCCTGCGGCGTGGCCGAGTTCGCCGAAGTCGGCACAGCATTCGGACTCGTGGTAGTGCCAGTGTTGTCTCCAGCGCTGGTCGCGCTCGGCTGATTGCTGGTCGCACCGTTGGCTGCTCCGCTCGGCGCGGCCGGCGTCTGACTGGTGACTGGCGGCGTTGCCTGCTGAGGTGCGGTCCCGTTCTGTTGCTCCTGCTGCGTGCTCGTATCAGGGGCGCTTGGCTGCTGCAGCATGGCCATGGTCTGCGGCTGGGGCGGCTCAGCCGCGTCAGGCGTTCCCTTCGGAGAGCTCCCGTTGTTGTTCATGGGCGACGTCGAGGTGCCCTTGTGACAGGTGCTGGAAACATCACGAATGTCAGACACCTGAACGGTATTGCTGCTGTGGGCAGTGGCCTGATCGCCCTGACTGCTCGCTTCGCTGCTGGTGTCCTGATGGGTGCTGACTTCGACCTCGTGGCCGACACGCGCTGCCAATTGATTGTCGGGGCCGTTGATCGAGTACTGCATGCCGTTCTGATCCGTGATGGTGTAATTGCCGTCGGAGCCGCTGAGGCAGCCGCGAATGACGCTGTTGGAAGTCTCGTGCGTCTTGGTCTGGGTCTGTGCTGAAGAACTGTCGCTGGCGCTGGGGGCATCCTGGGCAACGGCGAGGGTTGTCGCCAGCAGCCCCGATCCCAGCAGGATAAACATCGCTCTCATGGTTCCGTCCTCTCCGCTTCGCTATTCACTCGCTAGTAGTTGGAGAGGCCTTAGCCCGGATTAGGTTTTCCCGGCATTGAGGGAAATACAGAGCAGCGGGAAGGCCCCTTTTCGCCCCTCGCCGTGCGCTCTTCGCCGGAACAGTGCTTCTACCGAATCTTCTGGCGGAGAGCGAAGAGCGAGCGGCGACCTCCCTCCGCTACACTGGATGCAATGAATGACGAGCACTTCCAGCTCTTTCAATTCGACGCTTACTTGTTCGACATCGACGGAACCCTGGCCAACACGCGTGGCGGGGTGCACTACAACTCCTTCCACACCGCGCTGCGCGAGGTTTATGGGTGTGAGGGCCGCATCGACGATGTTCCTGTGCACGGCAACACCGACCTGGGCATCCTTCGCGCCGCGCTGATCCAACACTGCAAGCTGCCCGCTGACTTCGAGGCCCGACTCCCACGCGCACGGGCGCTGATGTGCGCCGAGGTCGCTCGGAATGCCGACAACATGAGTGTCGACGTCTGCCCGGGAATTCGGGAGCTACTCGCCGAACTGCGCCGGCGCGACAAGCTGATCGGCGTTGTAACCGGCAATCTGGAGCAAGTGGGTTGGCTGAAACTCGAGCGGGGAGGCATCCGGCACTTCTTCGATTTCGGCTCGTTTAGCGACACCCGCGAGAAACGCGAGGAGATCTTCCGCCATGGCATCGAACTGGCGCGCCAACTGCGCGGCCCCGAGACGACGGTCTGCTTCGTCGGCGATACCCCAGCCGATATCCAGGCGGCCGAGCGCGTCGGCATGCCGATCATCGCCGTGGCTACCGGAATCTACTCACAGCAGGATTTGGCTAGAGAAGCACCGACAGTTTGCGTGGCAACCTGCGAGGAACTACTGACTCCAGGTAATGCGTTAGTTTGAAATGCGCCCGCGCGCTCCTGGGTGGTGCAAGCCTTCAGGCGTGCAGTTGAGATCCGCTACTATCTCCGCTTCAGCCGCTGAGGTAACTCAATAAATTTACCTCAAGCGCTAAAGCGCGTATCGAATCTCGCTGCAATATGCGCGCCTGAAGGCGTGCTCCACCCTGACTTTCGCAGCACTGCCGCTTCCCGGCTTCGGCTGACGCGACAAGCCCCGCCGCGGTAGCTTACAATCTCCTCACGCATGCGGTGGTTGGCTGTTATATGGATCTTCCTGATTGCGGCGACCTTGCTGGTCGCCCAGCAAAACGCCGCGCCTGGTTCGAACATTTCCGCACCGAATTCATCGAATCCTTCGACCAGTCCGGCAACCAATCAGCCGACAACGACGACATCAACGCCCGCGACGCAGCCCTCCGCGGCGGCGCAGAATTCCAGCCCTGCGCAACCGATCATCGAGCGGCAGCAGATTGTGATTCAGAAAGTTCCGGGAACGGCGGTGTTGGCTATTCCGACCGCGCCTCAGCCAGTGGCTGCCACGCCTGCAAATCCTCAACCGGCGACGCCTGCGCCGACGACGGTATCGCAACCGGCGAGCACTACCCCGCCGGCTTCGCAGCCGAAGATGACGACACCAGCAACTATTCTGCCGCAGCAGCTACCGCCGTCGGACTCAGATGATTCCTCTTCGACGCAGTCGACTCCCGCGCCGGGCGACGAAAGTTCCGAGAAGGAAGTTGGGGCTCTGCCGCCGACACCGCCGGGATCACCGATTATCCCCATCGTGAGCAAGCGTCAGGCTGCGGAAGCCAAGAAGCAGTTCGAGCAAGGCGCCAAGCTCAAGAAAGAAGGCCATCTGGACCAGGCCTTCACCAAGTTCAGCAGCGCCGCCGAACTCGATCCGACCAAGCTCGACTACGTTACAGCGCGCGAGTTCACCCGGCAGGAGCTTGCCTATCAGGCTCTGCAGCGCGGCAACAAGGCGATGCTCGACGACAACGAGATTGTTGCCATGGCTGAATTTCGCCGCGCCCTGGACTACGATCCTACGAATGACTACGCGCTTCAGCGGTTGCGCGACGCTATCCCCGAGAATGAGCGGCCCAACAAGCCGCTTAGCGTCGTCGAGCAGTCGTTGCCCATCGAGCTTAAGCCGGCCCCCGGGCACCACGATTTCGCCTATCGCGGCGATTCGCGCTCGATGCTCACTGAAGTGATGCGGGCCTACGGCATCAAGGCACAGTTCGACGACTCGGTGAAAACGCAGCATCTTCACTTCAACATTCAGGACGTGAACTTCGCCACCGCGCTGCAGGCGGCGTGCGAGGTTACCAAGACGTTCTGGGTTCCTCTGTCGTCCACGCAGGTGCTCTTTCTGCTGGACAACGTAGAGAACCGGCGCAACTTCGAGCGCTTGGGGCTCCGCACCTTCTATCTGCCGGACCTGAGCGACCAGCAACTGTCGGAGATGACCAACTCGCTGCGGGTGCTGCTGAACCTGCGCTTCATCGCGGTGGACAAGGGCGCGCAGACGATCACCATCCGCGCGGAAATGCCGCTGCTGGACGCCGCCGATCATCTGCTGCGCAGCCTGACCACCGGCCGTGCTGAAGTTCTGCTCGATCTGCGGATCTACGCGGTAAGCACCAGCCTCGCCCGCTCGCTGGGCACCGCTCTGCCTACACAATTCACCATGTTCAACTTCAGCCCGGCGCTGCTGGCTGGGCTGGGCGCGAGTGCCGGGAACCTGATCAATCAGCTGATCTCCTCCGGCGGCATCAACGCCGCCAACTCGACTGCCATCTCAGCGCTGCTGGGGCAGTTGCAGAACTCCAGCACCGGTTCGATTCTGTCCTCGCCCTTCGCGGTCTTCGGCGGAGGCCTGACGACCTTCGGACTCAGTGCCGCGGGAGTTGGTCTGACGCCGACCTTCAGCCTCAATACCTCCGACATCAAGAACCTGGAACACCTGATGCTCCGCGCCTCGCATAACGATCCGGCCGTAGCGAAAATTGGCGAGCGCTATCCGATCATCAACGCAACCTTCGCACCCATCTTCAACAGCTCGGCGATTGCTTCTGTCATCGGCAACAACAGCTTTATTGCGCCCTTCCCGTCGTTTAACTTCGAGGACCTGGGACTGAACCTGAAGGCCACGCCGTACATCCACGGCGATTCGGACGTGACGCTCAAGCTGGAGCTGCAGCTGCGCTCGCTGGGCACGCAGAACGTGAACGGTATCCCGATCATCAACAACCGCGAATATTCAGGGCAGATCACGGTGAAGGACGGAGAATCGAGCGTCATCACCGGCTTGATCGACATGAGCGATACGCGGGCCATCAACGGATATCCGTTTCTGGGCCAAATTCCCGGCCTGAATTACGCCGCCGCGCTGCATAACAAGAATGTCACCCAGGATGAACTGCTGGTGGTGATCACGCCGCACATCCTGCGCCTGGCCGAGCAGAACTCGTTTGCCGAGGAATTGCCTCCCGCGCACTGAAATCCGACATTCATAGTTGGTATCAGGACATGCAACTTTCGTCGGGCATGCAACGGAAGTGGAGCAGCGCAATCCAGCTCCCTTCATTTATGATGACTAAACCCGCGGAATTTCGTATGCGAGGGTGGTTTCGCTCCTCATGAAGATTTTTTCAGCGCTAGCCAAAGCAGCTCTGCCATTGCTGGCGCTGGTGCCTGCCGCTTTCTGCTGTGACAAGATTCCAACCGGTCAGACCATCTGGATTCGACTCAGCTCGCCGGTTTCCAGCTACACGGCCAAGCCGGGCGATGTCGTGCAGGGCGTCCTGACCGAGGCCATCACCTGCGACGGCGACACTGAGTTTCCTCTAGGCACCCATGTGAGCGGCGTAGTGCATTCGGTGCACAAGGTAGGTTGGGGCGTCGTCCACGAAACCGCGACACTGAACATCCAGTTCAACCATCTGCAAGGCGAGAACGGGCAGCCGGTGACGTTCTCCGGCCAGGTGGCCGAAGTGGAGAACGCGCGCGAACAGGTTACGGCTAAGGGCACCATCCAGGGAATTCGCAGCAGCGACACACCTGAGGGCCGCATCAACAGCCGCCTCAGGCACCTGCCCACGTTCAATCCATATTCCGATCTTGGCCTCATCGTTTACAAGGCGACATTCCCCATCTTCCCTGAGCCGGAAATTTATCTTCCCACCGGCACCGATCTGCGGGTGAAGCTGGAAGCACCGATGGCCGCGCAACCAGATGTGCCGCAGCCGGTGGTGGACACCGCGGCTTATGACGCAGACGACTTCGAGTTGCAAGAGGTCTCGCGCACCTTGCCGGTGCGAACGGAGACCGTGAACCAGTCCGACGCCGACCTGATCAACCTGGTGTTTGTCGGCTCACGCCAGCAGGTGCAGACCGCGTTCCATGACGCAGGATGGGTGAACAGCGACGTCTTCACGCGTCATTCCTTCATGCGCAATTTCTACGCGTTCCTGAACAACAGCGGATATCCGCAGGAGCCGATGCGGCCGTTTTACCTCAACGGCAATCCCGCGGACATGCAGTGGCAGAAGAGCCTGAACAGCTATGCTCGCCGCGATCACCTGCGCATGTGGGAGTGGACCGATTCGGCGACCGGCCAGACGATGTGGCTTAGCGCTTCGACGCACGACACCGGCGCGGCACTGTCGCTCAAGTATCACCAGTTTGTGCATCATATTTCGCCCGACATCGACGACGAGCGCAGCAAGGTGATTCGCGATTTGAACGCGGCGGGATGTGTACAGTCGGTGCACGTGGTGCAGCGACCGAGAGTTCCGACGATGACGCAGAGCTACAACGGCGATCCCATCCGTACCGACGGCTCGGTGGCCTTTGTGGAACTGAAGAACTGCCAGAGCACGACGCCGGAGCTTGCCGAGATCAGCACGCCCGCCCCATACAAGCCCGGCAATATGGCCTTCCGCTATTTCCGGCGGCAGATCCTCACCTTCCGCAGCGATATCTGGCGCGCCAATATTATTTACGGCGTCTACGATTTAGGCCGCATGAGCTTTACCGCCCTGAAGCATCACAACGAGATGGAAACCGCGCAGCACAATAACAACAAGGTCACGCAGCCTGCTGGAACGGTCCAGGCCAGCGTTCAAAACGCCGCCACCACCGGCGCAACGCCGTTGCCAGGTTCGCACTAACGTCGGCAGTTAACTTTCCCGGTACTTGATTGCGCTTGAGCAATTAGCTGTTTGCTTTTTGCCGCAGACGCCGCCGAACCACGATGGCATTCTTGTAAAAATCCGGTTGGCGATAGCGAGTGGGCTGCGGCTGTCTGACCAGACCGGAACGTGCGATAACGCATGCGGGGCCGCCACCCTTTTTCTCCTCCGGCGGCCCCCGCGCTTTTTTGCGGCGACCACCGCCGATGTCAACTGGATGTCTGATTCGCGGAAGCGGCGATGGTTTGCAGTTCCTCATCGAGCTGCCGCAGCCGCGACACTTCACTCTCGACTGCGGCGGCTCCGGCCGCCATCACCTCGCGCGCTCGCGCCAGAGCCTGCTCGGCAGTCGCGCTGACAGCGCGCAGCAACCTGCGGACTTCGGCTTCCAGGTAGAGGCGGCTCTGCACCACGCGCTGCTCCACGTCACCCTGCACACGGGAAGCGTTGGTGTCGAGCAGTTGCTCCAGGAATTGCTGCGCGTCGCGTTCGAACGCAGCCCGCACATGCAGCAGGCCCATCGTCACATCCGCCGAATACCGCAGCGGAGACGCCGGTTGAGCGACCGTAATCATGTCGTGAAAGTAGAAGCGCGAGCGCGAGCGGAATCCGGCATCTGCGTCCAGCGTGGGAGGCAAGTGCGAGAACTCGGCAGAGCGCTGTTCGGCGAGCTGCTGCAGCAGTCCATTCACCAGCGCGACGAAGCGTTGCGTCATCTGGAGGTAGAGCTCCTCTGCCTGCGCCTCTTCAGCGTCGAGCCACGGCATGACGTGATGCCGCGCTACCGATTGCGCCTGAGCCATGAGTTCATGCCGTAACGCCGGACCAAAGCTCGTCTTCACCGGACGCGTCCGGTTCGCGAGTTCTTCTTCAGCGGCGGGCAGCGTGCTGCGCAGAAATTCCTTACGCCGCAGTTGGAGTGTGGTGGAGAGCCTCATTTGATCGGCGGAGAAAAGCGCGCCCAGGTCCCGCAGCGATTGCTCCGCCTGGCTCACGGTCTGGCGCAGCCCGGCAATGCGCTGCTCCGAGCTGGCAATAGGTTCTTCGAGCGCGCGTAATCGTTCTTTCACGGAGCGTCGTAGCGCCGCCGCATACCGCCGCACACCTCGCTCGGCGGCCGACTGCATCATCGCCGCTCCCGACTCCTCGGCCAGTCGCGCCAAA
Source organism: Verrucomicrobiia bacterium (assembly GCA_035482295.1). Lineage (GTDB taxonomy): Bacteria > Acidobacteriota > Terriglobia > Terriglobales > Acidobacteriaceae > Bog-257. The sequence continues at coordinate 11,137 of DATHQX010000015.1, read as the reverse complement.
TCGTCGACCAGCATGTTCCAGTCAGCCTCATCGGTCGCGTTGTTCAATTCATTGAGCGCGCTGACTTCATAGATCCGGCTGATGGGACGTTGCAGCCGCGACTCCAGCACGCGTGCAGCGAAGGCCGACGCCTGCTCTCGCTCGCTGAGCGAAACGCGATCGATTTTGTTGAGCACCACAACGATCTCATCGACATTCGCCGCGACCGCTTCGATGAGCGCCAGCTCGTCGCCGGAGATGGGCGGGTCGGCGCCCACCACCAGCAGGGCTGCGTCAATCTGCGGGATGAACTGCTTCGTGGTTTCGGTGTTGCCGGCGAAAACCGAACCGATGCCCGGCGTGTCGACGAGGCACATCCCATTCGCTAACAACGGCGAAGGCACAAAGACCTCGACGCCTTCGACCTGCTTGCGATTTTCGGGATTTCCTTCTTCGGAGACGTATTGCTCCAGCGCAGTAGGCAGGATGTTCTGCCACTGCGCAGCGATGAGCACGCGAGCACTACGCTGCGCTCCATAGCGCAGCACGGTCGGGACAGCCGTCACCGGAGTTACGCCGGTGGGCAGAATCGACTCGCCGACCAGCGCGTTGAGCAGCGTGGACTTGCCGCGCTTGAATTGACCGATACAGGCGACGAAGAATCGGCCTTCACCGAGCCGCGTTGTCAGCTCTCGCACCTCAGCCGACAACGTGCCTTCGTTCAGCGCATCAGCGATTGCCGAGATGCGCACGAGCGACTCAGTCGCAGCCTTCGAAAACAGCGGAGCGGGTTGGTCTTCTACGTTCGGCACCAGTGCTTACTCAACGGCTCAGCGCCGCCATCTTGTAGTCGATGTACAGCGGCGCAATCTTGATCTGGCCTTCCGCCATGTACTTGCCGCTTCGGGCCATGCGAATCATTTGCACGATTGCTCCCGGATTTCCGCCGCTGTACTCGATCAACTTGTCGAGAAACTGGCCGAGGTTATGCGCGTTCAGAGCTTCTCGCTCAGCAACGAGTTTGGCGAACTGCAGGGCCGTAGCGTCATCGAAGTTCGCCAGCGGAAACTTTTCGCGCCGCTCGGGAAATAGCGGCAGGACAAACCCGGCATCCTCCATATGGTCGGAGCGCGAGACGGCGACGACAGGGACGGAGCAATTTACTTTGAGTTCGCGCACGGCGCTCGCCAGCGACTGCGATGGCCGCGCGAGATGATCGAGGACAACGACGTACTTCGAATCGCAAAGAGCGTCGCGCACCAGCCCCTTGCACGCGACTGCCGTCTTCTTCTCCATGGCGACCTGACCGCCGGGGCACATCTTCTTCAGGATAGGATCGCCGGCGGCAAACAGCGCTTCCGCCAGATTGCGAAATAACATCTGCGGTGTGGAGTTCTGCCGGCTGTACATCGTTGCTGGGAACTCCGTCAGCGTGGCCGAGAGCAAGAGCGTCTTCCCCACTCCAGCGGGACCATGCAGCAGAAACGATCGCCGCTCAGCCAGCCGTGATCGCAGGTTCTCCAACTCGCTTTGGCGAGCGAAGACGAAGGGAGCGACGGCTCCGTCGTCCTTCCGGCACGTCTTGGCAAGGATGGTCATGACAGCAACGGCTGCGTTCCCTCCGAAAAGTCGCCGCTGTCCAAACGCAGAACATACTGCGTCAGTTCGCCAACCGACGACTGAAGCTGGGCAACGATGCGACCCAGGTCGTCGATGCCTTCTTTGGAGACGGGCCCGTAGCCTCGCATATAACGTGGCGCCAGCTCGGTGATAGCAATTTCGATGAAGGTGAGGTTTACATAAATCGAGTGCGCCGCCGAGATGCGCGGTGGCTCCGGCTCAAGCAGCTGCCCCGCCAGAACCGTGAGCAGCTGCCGGCGAATACGCGCGACGTGCTCCTTGATGGTCTGCCGCTGCTCGGGGATGATGTTGTCGACGTAATTGCCGAAGATGCTTTCTGACTGCGCGGCATTGAGCGTCGCGTCAACATCTTCCAGCAACTTGTCGATGTGTTTGCAGGTAACCAGCAGACGCTGCCGCTGGCTGGAGTTCAATGTGATATGAGCGTCGCGCAAAGCTGACTCTCCCCGGGGCGCATGGCGCCCGCTGCAAAATGATGTTGCCAGGAAGCTCGCCGGGGACATGACCCCGCAACGAGTCTTCCTCGTCAGGAGTCATCATCTGTCCCGGAGAAACGGGCAGGACAGCGGTTGGGGGTGAACTCCTTCACCCTTGATTGCCTACAAGTTAGATAGTCGAGTTAATAGCGAAAGTCAAGACGGCAGAGGCGGAGGTCCGGATGGGGTTCCACCGACAAGAGAAGATTGTCGCTGACTTTTGCGTGGAAATTTGTTCAGATACATCTGCATAAATCCATCATTGCCGTCCGGCGCGCAGAGTTGCGAACGAGCAGAAAACTCTGTTGCCTCTGTGTGTGAAATGGCGGCGAGCATTGGAGACTTATGGGAACGCTATCCCGCACGTGGGATCTGATGGGCCAGAGCTTCAGGGTCCTGAAGTCAGACAAAGAGCTGATGTGGCTGCCGGTGCTGTCGGCGATCTTCTGCCTGATGGCGACCGTGATCATCGGCGGCTCAGGCTTTCTCCTCATGGGTCCGACCGGACCAATCCCGCAGGATGTCGCGAGCCAGAAACTGTTCGAGCAGCAGATGGCGCCCTGGATCTTTCTGCTTTACGTGGTCAACTATTCGCTCTCGGTGTACTTCAACGTCGCGCTGGTCGGCATCGCGTTGAACCGGCTGTCGGGCGGCAACGCCACACTCAGCGACGGCCTGCAGCTGGCGTGGGATCGCAAATGGAGCATCCTGCAATGGGCGCTGCTCTCGGCTACCATCGGCATGCTGCTGCAAGCGATCGAGCGCCGCGTCGGTTTTCTGGGACGGCTGGTCGCCGGCTTCATTGGTGTGATGTGGACGCTGGCCAGCTTCTTCGTGGTGCCGGTTCTCGCCGTGCAAGGGGTTGGACCGGTAGAGGCGCTCAGCAAGTCCGGTCACATCTTCCGCCAGCGATGGGGCGAACAGGTGGCCGGCGGCTTCAGCTTCCAGCTTCTGTTCTTCCTGCTCGCACTGCCGGGCGCGCTGCCCCCGTTGATGGGAGTACAACGCTTCGGGCTGTCCGGCCTGCTTGTTGGTTTCACCATCTCGGTCATCTACTGGGTGCTGCTTGCCGTGGTGGGCTCGGCGGCGCGCGGAATCTTCGTCGCCGCGCTGTATCGCTACGCCACCGATCAGAGCGTGCCGCCGGGCTTCGACCGCGGAGACCTGGCTGGTGCGTTTCAGGCGAAGGGCCGATAAAGCCACAAGCGCCTTTGCCAAAAGCAACACGCCGTTATGCGAAGCAACAAATTGCGCTGGACGCGACGGAGCAGGACGGCGAAGTCGACCGCACGTGGACGCGCTGGGATGCGACGGTAAAATCGGAGGCCTGATCATGCTGCATGCATTCAAGCTCTATACCGGAGCGGACGGGGCGTCGCACGTGCTGGAAGGAACGGTCGCCGAGCACCTGACGACCCAGGTCGCCAGCATTCGCTTCCAGGAGTCTCCGCCACATTCTTCGTTCGACTGGCACGATGCTCCGGAGATGCAATACGTGATCACCCTCGCCGGCACGCTGGAGTTCACCACACGCGATGGCGAGCAATTCGTCTTGCGGCCAGGCGATGTTCTGGTAGCCGAAGACAACACCGGGAGCGGCCACAAGTGGCGACTGATCGACGACCAGCCCTGGCGGCGGGTGTACGTCGTGCTTCAGGCCGGCGCTGCGGACTTGTTTACCCCGAAAAAGAGCAATGGGTCCGCCTGAGGTTTCGTATCTCACCCCATCCGTTGCAGCACGGACTGCAGCAGGCTTCCGGCTTCGGGCGTCGACCCGGTCGGCTGGCCGTCGGCGGTGACGTGACCGTTCGATACCATGTGGTGCACGAGAATCGGGACGGCGGCCGCGAGCCCGGCTTTAACGACGGTTGGCGATAGACCGGTGCGCTGCGCGATGCTGTCGATCATGCCGCTGCCGCCAAGCCCGGCTTCGATGTCGCTCGGATTGGCCGGCTGAGTCTGTCCATTCGCCCACTGCTGCGCGACTCCGCCCATGCCGTTCTGCTGAAATGCCTGCAGCACTCCGCCGATACCGCCAGGCTGGCTCTGCAACTCCTCCAACAGTCCGCCGGCAACCTTGGCGTGATCCGCGTTGCCCGACGCGCCTGCAAAATCTTGTACGAGATCCATCAATCCCATAACTCACCCCTTACGAAAATCTGAGATTTGAAATGACTGGCAGGCGAAAACGGCGCTGCGGCCATGATACGCACGCGGCTCCTACTGTCAACGAGATGACAATTCGGTCAAAATTCGCGGGACGTGCCGGCTCGAAGCCGACTATCCTCAGATGACGCTCCCGGAGGCTTTATGGCAAACGACACGAAGAGCCCTGCTTTTCCGTTAGCGCCTGCGGTTATGGGCGACGATCACTCCGGCAAGGTGTCGGAGGCTCCCGAGCATCTCATTCCCTACGGCATCATCCTGGAAGAGTACGCGGTTCGCCGCGCCCAGGAACTTCGTGAGAAAGCCATTCCCTCGCTTGGCTTGCCCGCCGACACCTGCGAGACCGACGTTTGGGCCGCGCTCCGTCAAAGAATTGCAGAGGTGAATCAGGAATACAAAAAGCTGGCCAACACCAAACTGCCACCCAAGGAGGGCGAGGTGCCCGCCGACGTTGACGCACTCCAAGAGCGCTGCCGTGAGCTGGAGTCTCCGCTGAAGCGGCTGCTCCATCTCATGAACGGAAATGCCTTATGTCTTTCGGGCGGCGGAATCCGCAGCGCCAGCTACGGCCTCGGCGTGCTGGAAGGATTAGCCCGCTTCAGCGTAGGGAAACTCTGCTCCGTCGATAAGGACCAACCCTTCGAGCCCACCACTGGACTCCTGCATCACCTCGACTACCTCTCTACCGTCTCGGGGGGTGGTTACATCGGAAGCTGGCTGAGCGCCTGGATCTACCGGCGCCGGGAAGCCAGCGTGTATCAGGAGCGAGAGTCTCTCACCAAGGCGCGGCAAAGCCTGGAGTCGGTGGGGTCCTGGCGAGACGAGCTGAAGAAAAGCACGGACCCCGCCATTCAGTTAGCACGCGCGAATGTCGATTCCGCCAAACAGGCCCTGAGTAGAGCGCGGAGCGCCAAGCTGGAATCGTGCTACTCCGCTGTGATCGCCGCGCTTGCCGGAACAACGGCCACTACCTCCGGTGACCCGGCCCCACTAACGGTTCGGCATTTGCGCGAATACACTTCTTACCTGGCTCCGTCGCTTGGTCTGAGTCTCGATTCGTGGACCTTGGGAGCAATCTATCTTCGGAATCTGTTCGTCAACTGGCTCATGTTGTTGCCCATCTTGTTGGCAGCCGTTGCGTTGCCGCAGGTAACGTATTTCGTTTCCAAGACACTCGCTCTGTTGCCGAACTGCAGCACTTTCCGGAGCCTACTGGTAGCGGGGGTGGTGCTCTCGCTATTCATCGTCGCTGGTTTTCTTGCCGCCTTTGACTTGCCTTCCCATCGCAAAGATTCCAATCCTGGCGGACCTGGCCTGGGGCGCGTGTTTCTTGGTTTCGTACTTCCCGTGATGTTGGCGAATTGGCTCCTCGTGGAGTTGTGGTGGAACCATAGCAGCAAGGGAATTCAATTCAAGGCCACTCCCGTAGCAGCGACAGTCTTTGTCATCTCTCTGATGGGACTCTGGCTGCTCTGCTGGGCCATTTTCAAGAAAGATTTCCAGACCCTGAAGCTGTCCGCGCACCGATACCTTGCCGAGGGCTGGTACGCGGTGCGGCGTTTTCTTTACATTTTTTCTTCAGGAGTTGTGGCTGCGCTGGCGGCCGCGGGAATGGCCGCGTTCTTAAACTCAAAGGTCTTCCCTGCCCTTCATGTAGACGGCCGCATCTTCGTAATTTTTGCCCTGCCGATTCTGACTTTCGCGCCACTCCTCACCATCTCTCTGCTGTCGGCGTTATTGGGAAATATCGAAACCGAAGAGGATCGAGAATGGTGGTCGCGGGCTGGGGCAATGCAGTTGGCTCTTATCACTGTATGGCTCTTAGCGCACGCCATCGCGCTCTACAGTCACTCGACGTTGCAGGCTGTGTGGTGTCTGATCAGCGGCGTGGGTTTGGGAGGACTGGGCAGCGGTTTGGGATGGAGCGGTCAAACCTCTGCCGGACCACGACCGGTAAAGAGCGCGCAATTAGGAAAGTTGGGCGCCTTTCTCAAGGCGCACAATCTTGTGCTGCCTGCAATCTGCGGAGTGGCTTTGCTGCTTCTGACCCTCGCCGTCTCCGCCGGAGAAGTAAGGCTAGCCGGCCTGATGTCGCATTACATAGGGAAGGTCAACGGCCCTTTGCACATCTCCGTTCAACCCGGCGCCACAACTGGTTTTGAGCTCCACATTTTCATCTTGCTGGTTGCGATTGTGCTTGCGATTCTGATCAACCAGGCAATCAGCATAAATGTATTTTCTCTGAATGGCCTTTACCGCATGAGGTTGATGCGGGCATTCATGGGAGCTTCCAATACAGAACGTCAGCCCGACAATTTCACCGGCTTTGATCCTGACGATACTCCCACTGAAAAGGATCTGCCCCAAGCGCCGGGAGCGCCGTTGCACGTCATCAACACCACTCTGAACCTGGTTGGAACGAAGAACACGGCCTGGCGGCAGCGAAAAGCGGAATCGTTTTCGTTTAGTCCAGTCCACTGCGGGAGTTGGCGTTTAGGCTATGTACCCACGCCGTACTACGCAGGAGCGAGTGGTCCCAGTTTGGCAACGGCCATGACGATTAGTGGTGCTGCCTTCAATCCCAACATGGGCTACCATTCGTCGCCTCTGGTCACGTTGCTGATGACTTTCTTCAATCTGCGCCTGGGCTGGTGGTTACCCAATCCGGCGCGCGAAGAAGGTGCCCGACTCTTTCCCAAGCTCTCTTCCCGCAAACAAAACTTCTTGCGCCGGAATGCTCCAACCCAGGCGCTTCAGCCCTTGATATTGGAAGCCTTCGGCATGACGGATGACACCTATCGCTGGATCGAGCTGACGGATGGTGGGCACTTTGAAAATCTGGCGCTGTACGAAATGGTTTTGCGACGCTGCAAGAACATCATTGTGGTCGACGCTGGCGCCGATCCGGATTGTCAATTCGAAGACTTGGGAAATGCTTTACGCAAGATCGAGATCGACCTGGGTATTCCAATTACCTTTGGCCCGATCAACATGAAGCCGGGTGCGCAGCCGGACAATCGCTATTGCGCCGTGGCGACCATTGACTATAGTTGCGTCGATCAGGATAAGCATCTATCCAAAGAAGAAATCAAGAGCCTCAATGGCAATCTTATCTACATCAAGGCCTCTCTTACCGGGTATGAGCCGCCCGACATCCGGCAATACTCCCTCACTCACAAAGACTTTCCTCATGAGAGTACTGGGAATCAATTCTTCAATGAATCTCAGTTTGAAAGCTACCGGCACTTGGGCTCCTTTGTTGTCGAAACCATCGCAAAAGGTCTGCGGTACCAGTCCCGCCCCCAAATCTATGAAGGGTTTTCGTTGCCACCAATTCCGGTGACGGTCTCATTGGGAACCGACTTTTCCAGTTTCTTGAAGGCCGCTGAGGCGTATAGCGGTAAGCCTGAAAAGCAGTAGGCAGGTCAAGGCAGATTTTGCGACTGCACGGCCACCGGCGTAGGCAGGAACTGCTGACCCTGCGCGTCCACGCATCGTGACGGCTCGCCTAAGCCGCATCGAAGCGCGAACCCGTTACGTTCTCGCATCAAGCTCAGGTGCCTCTTACGCCAAACCTCAGGGGTTTCCTGCATAACACACATGCAACGCCCGCGTTACAGTGAGATTACGAACTGTTGATCGTTGGCTAACCTGGCCCAGAGGATTGCGCGACTCGTTCGCTTGACCGAAGTTCGTAACGTTCGCCCCTCGTCTGGGACCCCTTGATGCCTAAAACGAGCAGACGTTCCGATTCTGTTTCGCCGTGCAGCCTGGATACGAACCGCGTGCTCGACGAGCGTGTGCATAGGATTCTGCAGGCTATCGAATCCACGGCTGATTATGATCTGGCTCACCTGGCGCGACTTGCCAGCCTCAGCGATTCCAGGCTGTCGCATCTCTTCAAGCAGGAAACCGGGCTGCACTTGCGCAGCTTTCTTACACGGCATCGTCTGGAAAAGGCTGCGGAACTGCTGCAGGACGTCGAGATGCCGGTCAAAGAGATATCTTACGTTGTGGGATATCGTCACACTGCCAGCTTTAATCGCGCCTTCCGCAGGAGCTACGGCTGCACTCCCCAGGAGTACCGCAGTCAACAACGATGCCTGCAAATAGCTGATTCGGCTAACTGAAATTGGTTGACTGGGGAAGCAAAGCTGCTAGATTACGTCCACGCCGCTTAAATAAGACGCAGCCAGCATTCGCATCTGCGGACTTCCATGCCTGCCTGACAGGCTTCTGAAGTCGCGTGTGCCTGTCCTGTCGCGCCTCTTCCGCCTCTTCTCTGTAGCGTCATTTCTTCTGTCTTCCGTTCTGTGAGAACAATTCGCTCGCCCTGCCGGCGACAACGTGGCTCAACAGGAGTCAGAGGAGAAGCTCATGCCGATCATGTTCCCCGCAAAGTATTCGGCGCACAAGCGCCCGTGGTTTGTCTTAGCACTCGTTCCCGCCCTGATGCTGATGTTCGTTGGAGGCGTCGAGGCCAATAACGGCGCTCACGATCCCGGAGTGCGCAGCGGACCGCCCGGAGCGGGAACGCCGATTGCCGGGCTGAGCACCAATCAACTGGCCTTCTTCAGCGCCGGTCTGACTAACTTCGAAGTAATTGATTCCGTCAGTGGAACGATATCCAATACCGGAAATGGCCTTGGCCCGAGATTTAATGGTGAAGGTTGCGCGCAGTGTCATGCCCAGCCCTCGACCGGTGGAACCAGTCCGTCGGTTAATCCGCAGGTTGCGGCGGCGACCGATCAAGGCGCAACCAACCAGGTTCCGTTCTTCATCACCATCAACGGCCCTGTCCGCGAAGCGCGATTTCCCTTTCTCTCTAACGGTCAGCCCGACGGCGGGGTGCACGATCTCTACACCATCACCGGACGCAGTGACGCATCCGGATGCAGCATTCAGCAGCCCAACTTTCAGCAGGCGCAGCAGCAGAACAACCTCATCTTCCGCATTCCGACTCCGGTCTTCGGCGACGGGCTGATCGAAGAAATCGCCGATGCGACCATCACCGCTAACATGAACGGCAACCAGCAGCAGAAGCGGTCGCTGGGAATCGCCGGCCGTCCGAACACCAGCGGCAATGACGGCACGATTACACGCTTCGGCTGGAAGGCACAGAACAAGTCAGTGGAAGTGTTTGCCGGCGAAGCTTACAACGTGGAAGTCGGCGTAACCAATGAGCTCTTCAACACCGAGCGCGATCAGACGCCGGGCTGCCAGTTCAACGCGACTCCGGAAGACAGCACCAACTTCGATCTGAGCGGCACGGCGCTGCCCAGCGATGTTCTTCGCTTCGCGATGTTCATGAAGATGCTGGACCAGCCGCAGCCCGGTCCGGGTTCGCCGTCCACCCAGCATGGCGCGCAGGTGTTCAGCAATATTGGCTGCGCGCTGTGCCATACGCAGTCGATGCAAACCGGACAGTCAACCATCGCGGCGCTCAGCCATGTCCAGGCAAATCTGTTCTCCGATCTGCTGCTGCATCACATGGGACCAGGTCTCGCTGACAACATCAGCCAAGGCGTGGCGGGCGGCGACGAGTTCCGCACCGCACCGCTTTGGGGGCTTGGTCAGCGGATCTACTTCATGCATGATGGGCGAACCACCGACTTAGTGCAGTCCATCCAGGCACACGGCAGCAACGGCAACCGGCAGTATTCGTCGTCGGAGGCCAACGGAGTGGTGAACAATTACAACCGCCTGAGCAGTTCGGATCAGCAGGACTTGCTCAACTTCCTGCGGTCGCTCTAGACAGCAGAAGCCCTGGGATCGAAGCTGGCTCGTTATGGAGTGCAAGCCGCGTGTCACCAACACGCGGCTTACTCCTGATCCTCTTCGTGTTTGGCCTGTGTATTCGAAGCTCAATATGTTAACGGAATCGCTTTGCTCGGCGGTGTGGGGTCGTTTCTCTGCGCTCCGTCAGGCTCAGACGGTGCGACGCAGGGTTGCCGGGAACCAGGAATCCTGAATTATGTAGACTTCCTGAGCTCCTGACCGAGCTAGTTGAGCCATACGCCCTTTGCTGTTCCAGTCTATTTCGTTGCGGATGGCTGCTCAGTCGCCGTCGTTTGTGGTTCGGCAGGAGAGACAGGCGGGTTTGGAGGATCATCGGTCACGGTGTAGAGCTTGCCATCGCGCAGGTAGAGCCGTTGCATTTCCTGGAGGTTGAACGGCCGCGCTCCTCGACGTCCGAATACAGCCAGTTGATTTCCGCTTTCATCAACCGCCCTGTCGCGGTCAATACCTTTGGAAATGGCGAGAGCCGGCCCAGCCGTGTGACGACTGGCTATCAACCTCGGCATCGGCCGTGCGGCGAAACCTGAGAACGAGGGATCGTCCATGGGGCGTCGTCGGCATCCTTTGCCCAATCTGCTGGAGTCTCCGAAAGCCGGCTGAAAGATTCGCCCTGATGCCAATATGCGGACGACCCGATTGCCCTGACTGCACTGTGGGAGGCCTCAGTCAAGCAGGGTTGACGAGGTTATCGATCAGCTGCGATCGGCCAGCCTTCCTCTTCGAAACATGGCATAGCGGAGAACTCGGGCCGCTCCAGATCCGAAATCAATACCGCCAGCCCTGCCATTCCTCGGTATAAACCGAAAGAAGGAAGCACCCGTCCGCCACTGTCCGCCATCTGTGCCTGCTGCACCGCGAGGGTGGCCATGACAAAGGCATTGTCCAGCCAAACTCGGTCGCTCGTGTGCTTATAAAGATGAAGTTGACTGTAAGCCTTGCCGGTGAGCCCGCAGCACAGGTCCCAGCCTTCTTCTCGTGGCTGACACGCATCCCATCCGGCGGCTTCGGCTAGCGAAAGCCAGCAAGAATTCCGCAGGAGGCGGTGGGCAAGGCTCCATAAGAAGACAAAGCCGGCG
>DATHQX010000014.1:0-27210 GCA_035482295.1 Verrucomicrobiia bacterium | reverse complement strand
CGACCGGAACTTTGCAGTCGTTGAGGATGAGCGGTGCTGTCGATGAACCGCGTATGCCCATCTTCTTCTCTTCGGCGCCAACCGAGAAGCCGGGGAAATCTTTCTCCACCAGGAAGGCGGTGAATTTCTCGCCATCGACTTTCGCAAAGACGGTGAACAGATCGGCGAAGTGCGCGTTGGTGATCCACATCTTCTCGCCATTCAGGACGTAGTGCTTACCGTCGGATGAAAGCACGGCGCGCGTTCGCGTGTTCATGGCGTCTGAGCCGCTGGTGCTTTCCGAGAGCGCGTAGGCGCCGACGATCTCAGCGGTGGCCAGCTTCGGCAGGTACTTCTTCTTCTGCTCTTCGGTGCCAAAAAAGACCAGCGGGAGCGTGCCGATGCCGCTATGACCGCCCATCGACACCATGAAGCTGCCGTACTTCGCCATGTAGTCGGCGATGATGGCCGACGAGGTCTTGTCCATGTCCGAGCCGCCGTACTCGGCCGGGATGTCGGCGTTGGTCAGGCCCATCTCCGCAGCCTTCTTCAGCAGTTCGCGCACAACCGACCAGTCCTTGTGCTCCATCTTTTCGGCGACGGGCAGGATTTCGTTGGTGGCGAACTCCTCCGACAACTTCACGATCATCTGCTGATCTTCGCTGAAGTCTTCGGGAGTGAAAACGTTGTCGAGGTTGTGATCTTCGAGCAGGAAACTTCCGCCCGTGGTCTTGGCCTTGCTTCCTGGAGCTGCCGTCGTCGTTGCCATAGAGTCCTCGCTCTTCGCCTTTCGCTCTTCGCTTAAGGCATATCTTTCAATCTGCTCACCGTTTGCTTCTGGCCAATAGCGAGAAGCGAACGGCGAACTGCGTCCTTACTGCATATTCTCGAAAATTCCTGCCGCACCCATGCCGCCGCCGACGCACATGGTCACCATGCCGTAGCGGCCGTTGCGGCGTTTTAACTCGCGTATGATGCTGGCCGTCAGCTTGGCGCCAGTGCATCCCAGCGGATGGCCAAGGGCTATCGCTCCCCCGTTCACATTGATGCGCGTCGGGTCCAGCTTGCCTTCCTGAATCACCGCCAGCGACTGCGCCGCGAATGCCTCGTTCAACTCGATCACGTCGATGTCCTCTAGCTTTAGCCCGGCCATCTTCAGCGCTTTCGGAATCGCGAACACCGGCCCAAGGCCCATCTCTTCCGGCTTGTACCCCGCTGTGGCATACGCAACGTAGCGCGCCAGCGGCTTCAATCCCAGGGCATTCGCGCGCTCGGCCGACATGACAACAGCTGCAGCGGCGCCATCCGACATCTGGGACGAGTTGCCGGCCGTGACCGTGCCTCTGGCGTGGAAGGCGGGCTTGAGTGCCAGCAGCGCTTCCAGCGAAGTGTCGGCTCGCGGGCCTTCATCCATCTTAAAGACAATCTCGGTCCGCTTGGGCTTGCTGCCGTTGGGCGTCGTGAAACTGACGGGCACGGGGACAAGCTCGTTGTCGAACTTGCCGGCCTCGATCGCTGCGATGGCTTTCTTGTGGCTCTGGACCGAGAACTCGTCCGACTGCTCACGGGTGATGTTGAACCGTTTGGCGAGCCGCTCCGCGGTCAGGCCCATCGACAGATACGCATCAGGATAATTCGACACCAGCCACGGGTTAGCCGAGACCTTGTTGCCGCCCATTGGAATCATGGTCATCGACTCGACGCCCCCGGCGACGATGATCTCCGCGCCGCCAGCCATAATGCGCTCGGCTGCCATCGCGATGGCCTGCAAGCCCGACGAGCAGAATCGATTGATGGTCATGGCCGAAACGTCGACCGGCAGTCCGGCGCGCAGGGAAGCGATGCGGGCGACGTTCATGCCCTGTTCCGCCTCGGGCATGGCACAGCCAAGGATGACGTCTTCGATCTCCTTGGGGTCGACCTGGGGGACGCGCTCCAGCGCGCCCTTGATGGCGGCCGCAGCCAGATCGTCGGGTCTCGTCGCCCGCAAAGTTCCTTTGTAAGCCTTGCCAACCGGCGTCCGGACGGCAGATACGATGACCACTTCGCGCATGTTTAACCCCTGCAATTAGCAATTACCCAGATAACTGATCACTGGCCACTGACCACGGCTCTTAGTTCCGCAACGTCTTTCCCGTTTTCAGCGTGTACTGAATCCGCTCCTGCGTCTTCTTCTCACCGCAAAGCGACTTGAACGCTTCGCGCTCGAGGTCGAGCAGGTATTGCTCGCTCACCGGCGTTCCCGGGTTAACCGCGCCGCCACACAGCACTTCCGCGACCTTGTTGGCGATTTTCACCTCGTGATCCGTAATGAACTCGCCTTCGTGCATGATGTGCACGCCCAGCTTCAGCGTCGCCAGAATGCTCTCACCCGGCGCGGGAATATCGGTCCGCGGAACCGGCGCACGATAACCCTCGCGGGCCAGTTCCAGCGCCCGTTCCTTGGCGTCGGTCAGAACGCGCTCACGGTTCATGGTTACATCATCGCCATTTGAAATGAAGCCCAGGTTCTTTGCCTCAAACGCCGACATCGAAACCTTCGCCATCGCGACCGTCTCGAAGGCCTGCTTCATGGCTTCCATCAACTCGACACTCTCGCCGCGGCCGGCCGGACGAATGTGCGTTGCCTTGTCGACGGCACGCAGCGTCATTTCCTTGCAACCACCGCCGCCGGGCAATAGGCCGACACCGACTTCCACCAGCCCGCAATACAGCTCGGCATGCGGCTGTCGCGCGGCGGCGTGTAGCGTGATCTCACAGCCGCCGCCCAGCGCCATACCAAACGGCGCCACCACCACAGGCTTCGACGAGAACTTGATCGCCTGCGTCATGTTCTGGAACTGCTTGATCGCCAGATCGACCTCGTCCCACTCTTCTTCCTGCACCGCCATCAGCAGCATCATGATGTTGGCGCCGACTGAGAAGTTCGCGGCGTCGTTGGTGATAACGAAGGCATCGAAGCTGTCGCCGGCGCCGCCGGGCTTCAGCGTCTGGGTAATCATCTGCACGATGTCGCCGCCCAGGGAATTCATCTTCGAATGGAACTCGATGCAGCCGACGCCGTCGCCGATATCAACCAGCGAAGCGCCCGCATTCTTCTTCACCACCAGTCCGGATTTCTTCGCGACGGCAACCGACCACACTCCCAGAGAGACTTTCTCCGAGGTGTAGTGGCCGCTCTTGATATCGAAGTATGCGCGGCCGCTGGCGGCTTTGAGGTCGTCGGTATACCAGCGCTCGTTGCCGGATGCCAGCAGCTTTTCAACGTTCGGCGAAATCGGCTTGCCATCAGCCTGCATGCGCTTCACGGTCTTGGCGACGCCGGCCGCATCCCACAACTCGAACGGACCCATCTCCCAGTTGAAGCCAAGCTTCATAGCGCGATCGATCTCGACAACTGAGTCGGAAATCTCGCCAATGCGATTTGCCGCGTAGGTCCACAGTTCTGAGAGAGCGGTCCACAGGAATATGCCTGCCTTATCTTTCGAAGGCGCAAGCAAGGTGCGCAGACGCTCGGGAAGGTCGTCGACGGTCTTTGCCATCTCAAGCGCGGGGAACTTGGGGCGCTGTGATGGCCGGTACTCGAGTGTCTTCCAGTCAATAGCGAGGACTTCGCTCTTGCCGTCTTTCTTAGTCTTCTTGTAGAAGCCTTGCTTGGTCTTGTCGCCCAGCCACTTCCGCTCCAGCATTTGCTTGAAGAAGTCAGGCAACACCAGATCGCTGCGCTCGTCCTTGATGTTCGCGACGGAGTTGCGGACGACGTGGCCAAGAATGTCGAGGCCAACCAGGTCAGCCAGCCGGAAGCTCGCCATTTTAGGCCAACCAACAGCAGTTCCGGTCAGCGCGTCGATTTCTTCCACATTGAAATCCATCTCCTGCATCAGGCGCATGACGTTCAGCGCCGAGAAGATACCGATGCGGTTGGCGATGAAGTTCGGCGTATCCTTCGCAAACACCACGCCCTTGCCCAAATGCAGGTCGCAGAAATGCGCGACCGTCTCCATTGCGGCAGGGTCAGCATCAGGCGTTGGGATCAGTTCCAGCAGGCGCATGTAGCGCGGCGGGTTGAAGAAGTGCGTGCCGAACCAGCAGCGCCGGAAATCCTCGGAGAAGCCTTCCACGATCTTCGCTACCGGCAGTCCGCTGGTGTTCGTCGTGACAATCGTGCCTGGCTTGCGGATCGCTTCAATCTTGCGCAGCAGCGCGCGCTTGATCTCTATGTCCTCGACGACCGCTTC
Source organism: Verrucomicrobiia bacterium (assembly GCA_035482295.1). GTDB lineage: Bacteria > Acidobacteriota > Terriglobia > Terriglobales > Acidobacteriaceae > Bog-257. The sequence continues at coordinate 22,993 of DATHQX010000014.1, read as the reverse complement.
AATGATCCAGTCCACCTCAGCGAGTTTTTGCAGGTCGTCTTCGAGGTTGCCAACCGTGACCAGGCGCGCCAGCGACGGCTTGAAGAAGGCAGCGGGCTTCGACTTGACCGCAGCTTCGAGTCCAGCGGTAGCGATGCGATTGCGCGCGGAACCGTCGGCATCCGGTGGAACGATGTCCAGCAGGTAAGAAGGAACACCGGCGTTGGCCAAGTGTGCCGAGATGCGAGCGCCCATAGTGCCCGCGCCCAGAACGGCAACTTTCTCTATCCGTCTTTGCATGAGGTATTGTTGGCTCCGGATCAGACCCGAATCCTGCGGTCTGCTTCAAAACTCGCTGGTGTCAGCATCCACGGCGATGGCCGGGAACTCATTTCGTTCGATTGAAGGCTCAGCAAATTCGCTACTGTTTTTCCTGCGGAAACGGCCTGTTACAACGACTCTCCTCTAACAGAAACCAGCTACTTCCTCAGCTCAAAATACAAGTAGCGCGCGTCGTAAGATGTGGGGTGAGGATGGCAACGACGCGCGCTGTATTAAGTTGAATTGATCGTACTGAATGAATACTCATTCAGTCAACAAGAATCTTCGTAAATCTTTTTCCCAAAATGGGTTACGAGATCAACTTGGCCAGCAGGAAGGCCGCTCCGGCCGCAAGTCCGCCAATCACAACGGTTTGTAAGGCGGAGCGGAGGGCCCGTGAGCCGGTAAAGCGGCCCTTGATGTAACCGAAAACTCCCAGCGCGATCAAGGTAACGACGACGGACCAGCCGAGAGCCATCCGCACGCTGTGCAAAACCATGTAGGGCGAGAGCGGAATAATACCTCCCGCAATGTAGGACGCGGCAATTGTCGCCGCGCTCCGGTGTGCGCGCTTCGGATCCGGCTCTTCCAGTCCAAGCTCAAAGCGCATCATGAAGTCGACCCATTCCTTCGGCTTGCGGGTCAGCGCCTGGATTACCGGGACGCTCTCCTCTGGTGAAAGGCCATAGTCGGCGAACACCTTCTGCACCTCGCGCGCTTCTTCTTCCGGAATCTCTTCCACCTCGCGGACCTCGCGCTCGCGCTCACTGGCGTAATGCTCGGCATCGCTCTTGGCCGCCAGGTATCCCCCCAGGCCCATGGCGATAGAGCCGGCGGCGATCTCGGCAAGTCCGGCCACAACAACAATGTGACTGTTATCGACCGCGCCGGAGAGACCTGCCGCCAGCGCGAAGGGAACGGTAAGCCCGTCGGACATACCGATCACCACATCACGGACGACTTCGCCGGCGGTGAAGTGACGCTCAATGTGTGCTGTCTGCGGCATGATTTTCTAACTCAGGATGTTCGTTGACATACTGCACCGCGCGCTCCACTACTTCGCGCTCGCCCTTGTAGCTGAGCGCCTTTGCCGCCTCGTCGAGGGGTAGCCAGAAGGCGCGTTGTACTTCGATCCGCATCTCAGGAGCGATGTCGCCGAGCTTGCCTGAGCGATAGAGCAGCAGATAAAAGCTGACGATCTTGAACACACGCGCGTGATCGCCCCAGTTGCGGACGTAAACGTATTTGATGTCAGTCAGCTTGTGTACGAGGTCGGCTTCGAGTCCGGTTTCTTCGCGCACTTCGCGCAGCGCGGTCTGCTCCGGCTTCTCGCCGGCGTCGATGGCGCCCTTGGGTAGCGCGGTGAGGGAACCGGGATCTTTCTCCTTCTTGGCGGATGATGCGGATTTTTTCGCAGGCTTCCTGGGACGCTCCATGTGGGGCTCGATGGCGGCCAGAAACCAACGCCCGCGCATCTTGCGCAGTACCACGCCTCCCGCCGAGAACTCTCGTTCCATGGGCCTCCGCAATGAACCCGCTAGTCTCTCAAAGTTGGGAAGAATCGACAACGGCAATGGATAGTCCAGGCTTTGGCCTTTAGCTGTTGACTCTTAGCGGAGATGTCTCAGGAGTTTCATGCAAGCCTGGGACGCAGCAAAGGGGACTTGGGTACGCTGACGGTCCGGAGGAATGTCGATGTCGAATCCGAAGCTGGAGTGCGAACGATCCGAGTCTCGCGCAGCGACACGGAAGAAGATAGCCCAGCGCTTCAGCGCCGGGTAAGGCTTACACTGCGACGGTCACTGTCGTCTCGGTCCGGGTGACCGGCCGATACAGCGTGTCGCGCTCGAACGGAACGCGTCCGGCCTCGGTGATCAACCTGATCAATTCCTGGCGGCGCAGGCCTTGCGGCGTGGTCGCACCGGCGTCATGGTAGATCTTCTCTTCGACGACGGTTCCGTCGATGTCATCGGCCCCGAAGCGCAGCGTGATCTGCGCCATCTTCGGCGTCACCATCTGCCAGTACGACTTGATGTGCGGGAAGTTGTCCAGCACCAGCCGCGACACCGCAATCTGGCGTATGTCGAGCATGCCAGTCGTCTTCGGCAGGTGCTGCAGCGGCGTGTTCTCGGGATGGAAGGCCAGCGGAATGAATGTCTGGAAGCCGTGGGTGTCATCCTGCAGAGCGCGCAGCTTCAGCAGATGATCGACGCGGTCCTCGTCGTTCTCGACGTGGCCGTACAGCATGGTCGCATTCGACTTCAGTCCGACTTCATGCGCGGTGCGCGCGATCTCCAGCCACTCGCCGCCATCGATTTTGTGATCGCAGATGATGTGCCGGATGCGATCGGAGAAAATTTCGGCACCGCCGCCGGGCATCGAATCCAGGCCAGCTTCCTTGAAATTCACCAGCACTTCGCGCGGCGTCATCTTGCCGATCTTCGAGAAAAACGAAATCTCGACCATGGTGAACGCCTTCAGGTGCACCTGCGGGAAGCGCTCTTTCAGGCCGGAGATCAGGTCGAGATAGTACTGGAACGGCAGGTCGGCATGCAGTCCGCCGACGATGTGGAACTCGGTGATCGCCTCGGTGTAGCCGGAGGCTGCCGTGTTCCAGACCTCTTCCAGCGCCATGGTGTACGCGCCAGGAGAGCTCTTCTTGCGGCCGAAGGCGCACAGACGACAAGCGGCAACGCAAACATTGGTGTAGTTGATATGCCGGTTGACGTTGAAGTAGGCGGTGTCGCCATGCATCCGCTCGCGAACGTGATTTGCCAGCCAGCCGATCGCCAAAATGTCGCCGGATCGATAGAGCGCGAACGCGTCATCGGACGAAAGCCGCTCCTGCGCCATGACCTTGTCATGGATGGGCTTCAGATTAGCGTCGTCGGTTTGAAAAGGATGGCGCTGCTTGGCGCTCGGCAAATCAGGCATGACTCTTCAATGATATCGCAGCTACGGCTAGGAATCACAGGAGGATGTGAGGGGACTTTGCGAGGGCACAACGTCAGAGCTGCTCAACACCCTCTGCAAAGCGAGCGGATCGGCGGTCCCCTCCGCGGAATACGTCAAATGCGACGCGACCAACCGCAGACCCTTCCTCGGGCTGAAGCCCTCCTCAGGATGACAATGGAATAGAAGTCACCGACGGAGTAGCACCGTTACCTCCGCAGCAGAAGGTCCCCCGCAATAAAGAACAGGAACGCCATCGAGATCAGCCCGTTCATGGTGAAGAACGCGGCATTCACCCGGCTGAGGTCGTCGTGCTTCACCAGCGAGTGTTCATACACCAGCAGCAGCGCCACCAACACCACGCCCACAATGGCGATCTTACCTAGCCCAAAAGCAACGATCATCCAAGCCAGCAGCAACACCGTGACGATGTGGAAGAGGCGCGAAATCATCAGCGCCTTCTGAATGCCGAAGGCCTTGGGGACGGAATAAACATCGACGGTGCGGTCATGATCGTAGTCCTGGCAGGCGTAAAGGATGTCAAAGCCCGCACCCCAGAAGATGACCGCGCCGGTCAGGATGAGGATACGCGGGTCAAGGGCGCCGCGTACGGCGACCCACGCTGCCGCCGGGGCAATGCCCATTGCCAGACCGAGCACCACATGCGCCCAGCGCGTGAATCGCTTGGTGTAGGAGTAGAAGAACACGATGCCCAAGGCGACCGGCGAAAGATAAAACGCCAGCGGATTCAGCTCCCACGCGGCGAGGATCAGGATTGCCGACGTCACGATAACGAACCAGGCAACAAATGACTTGCTCAGCTTGCCGGCGGGAAGCGCGCGAATCTTGGTTCGGGGATTGGCGGCATCGATGGTCGCATCGACCAGACGATTGAACGCCATCGCTGCCGAGCGCGCCGCGACCAGTGCGACGATGATCCAGATTGAGGTGTGGAGATTGGGAATGCCACGGGCGGCCAGAACCGCGCCGGTCAGGCCAAAGGGAAGCGTAAGCACGGAGTGCTCCCACTTGATCATCTCCAGAGTGGTACCAATGCTGCGAAACAACGCCACGCATTAATTGTAAATGGAAGGAGTCCGAACCTAACTCCCAGGCCTTGATCCCTGGTTCCTAACTACTGCCCTGCGGCAGCGGCTGGCCGGCCCACTGACGTTCCCAGGCGGGCACGGTCACCCGCTCGGCGACCGCGGCCGGCTTGCGCGCCCAGCACACCACTCGCGTCCCAAAAGGCAGATTGATGAAGTGGATCAGGAAGCGCTCACAATCGAGCAGCTGAACCATCACGCTCTTAAATGCTCCCGAACTCCGTGCCGAGCGGCGATAGCGATCGATGGACTTGGTGAAGATGTTCTTGCCGATGCGCTCAATGAACGACGGCAAAAACCCCGATGCCACCAGGTACGAAACGCGCGTGACTTCGAAGCCGGCGTTGTTCAGCTTACGCCGCAATTCATTTGCGGTATAGCGCCGCTGGTGCCCCGCGGCTTCGTCCTTCTCGCCCCACAGCGCCGGATAGGCCGGAACCGTCAGGCACACGCTGGCGCCGTCTTTCAGCACGCGCCGCAACTCGCGTAAGGTAGCCACGTCATCGGTCACGGTTTGGAGAATGTCGCCGGCGACGACAGCATCGAACGAATTCGAGGCGAAGCTGAGCTCTTCGAGGTTGGAGCAGATAAGCGCCTGGCGGCCCTGCATCTGGTGAAACGCCAATGTCGGCAACGCCGAATGAACATTCACGGCGCTCAGCAGGGAAGAGTCGGCAAACTCCAGCTCAGCCGTGCAGCCCAGATCAAGCACTCGTGACTCGCGCCTTCCTGCCAACGCCTGGCCGACAGCGTCACGCAGCAGCTTACGCCGAGCAATCCACCACCAGGAGGTGGTTTCCCGCCGTAATGCCTCGAACTCGTTCTGCCCTTGCATCAAAATCAACCTCGGTTGCAGCCCGTTCTTATTTTACGAGAACCTGGTCGTCGTTTTGACAAAGAAACTCGGCAAGAGATAGCCGAACTGGTGCGGGTAAGGAATACAGATTGTGAACGATGTGGAGATTTCACATTCGTGATCACATAACTTGTTGATATCCCGCTGATTCCCGCTTTCGAGTGAGTGGGAGGAAGAGCCTGCAAGAGGTCAACGTGCCGTCGGAATGAACCTCACACAGGTCCGCACGGTCTTTCGGCACCGAGGTCCCCCATAGCAAAAAAACGCGTTTTATGAAGCGCCCGGCATAATAGGGCACTGGCCATGAAAGGCGGTCCGCACTGACAATTTTGGCGGTTGGCAATTCCGATGGCACGTGCGTCAATGACTCTACGAAGGTTGTCACGACCTCTAAACCCGTGGCATAAGACGTTGATTCGGCCAGTTACCTTCGACTGGATACGACCGAGGATCGGCAAATGATGGCGATAGGTGAGCAGCGGAAACAGAAGGCCAAGCACGAACTGCAGGAGATGCTCTTGCTCTTCGGGTATCTGGCGTTCTTCTTCTGCGCACTCACCATCTACGACTTGCTGTTGCTGAGGCAATATCACATCAAATACTGGAATTTTGGTTTTGCTCTCATCAACGCATTGGTGATCACTAAGGTGATCATGATCGGCGAGTACGCGAAAGTCGGCCGGCGGCACGAAAATAAGCCGCTGTTGGTGTCGATTTTCTGGAAATCGCTGATCTTCGGAGTTCTGGTCTACGCATTCCACATAGTGGAAGAGATCTTCCGCCGCGTGGTCCATGGCGCCGATGTCGCTGGCGCCTCTCGCGACGTTCGCCTCGATAATCTGCTTGGCCGCAGCCTTGTCGTCTTCTGCGCTTTCATCCCATTGTTCGCGTTTCGCGAATTCCGGCGCGTGATGGGTGAGGAAGAATTCAATCGCTTGTTCTTCCGATCGGGAGACAGAGGAAAAGAGCATAAGCCCCAAAGCTGATCGTTGTGCTGACGCTCATTCGTTCCCAGTTTTCGAATGAGTGGGGACCCTGGGCGGAAACCTCGTGACGGTATCAAGCACTTGCCTCAGCGGAAAGAGACAGGTGTCGACCGTCGCAGGACGAGGATGTTGCCCTGGGACGGGGGCAGCCATCGCCGAAACGGGTAGCGCTTGAATTCGGCATAATGCGGGAGTGGTCCGAAGGTCACGACGTAATCGTCCCCGAACACGTACCATCCGCTCTTTCCAGGCGTGGGCAGGTAGCGCGAGTCATACAGATACCAGCTGTTGAACTCGTATCCGCCATCGATGTCGTCGGCCGAAACCCGCTGTTCTCTTTCAAGATCGTTCAGCCCCTGCCATCGTGCCCTGTTCCAGGCCAGGTAATCGTGCGTTCCGGCAATGGCAAAGGCGGCATACAAGATCAAACTAGCCGACGCTAAGAGCCTAAGCGAAGGAACAGCGTGGCCCGGTCCGGCATCTCTTAGCAGCAGGACAATAATCGCGATCGCCAGCGGCATCAGGAAAAGCAAGTATCGATCGAAGCTGCGACCGTAGAAAGTGAGCAGCGCCACCGGTACGAAATAAATAAACCCCGCAGCCAGCAGCAGCACCAACGGCACTCTTCTCCCGGCGGGGAAAGGCAGAAGCTTAAGTGCCTTGGCAGCGGCAACCAAGGTCGCCTGCACCCAAACCACAGCACCTAGAAATCCCAAGAACGTAACCACAGACCAGAAACTCTTGCCCGCCGTAGGAAGCGAAGGCAGCGTGAGAATGTAGGTGTCGCGCAACGTTGGCGGACCCAAGCCGAAATCGTAGAAGACATTTTGCAGCAACGGCATTCGCCGGTAGCGCAATGTCCAGGCAGCCACCAGCGCGAACCCAAAGGCTGCCCAGGTCAGAAGGCGCGATTGGTTGAACTCTGCCAATGCTTGCTTACCGACAAACAGCAGGAGAGGCAGCAAGAACAGGCCTACATAAACCGGAATGATAATGAGTGCCAGCGCGATCGGCTCAGCGGCGCGCCACGAGTGAAGGTGGGTCGAAAGAACCCAGTCCGCCTGCTTGGAGTAGCTGGAGGGCAGCATGTCTTTGTGTTTGAGCCATAGTTGCCACAAAAGCTGCACAGCCCCGCCCACCGATACGGAGACGACGGCCAGCAGCACAGTGCGCAGCCGCAATCCGGACTTTGCAAGGTAGGCGAGGCCGAATGCGATAAAAATCGCCAGGCCATTCTGACGTATCAACAAGGCCGCGCATGCCAGGCAAAGTCCCGCCGCGACTTCAGGCCAGCGGTCCCGTTTCAATCCTCGCACCAAAAAGTAAAAGGAGGAGATGGAGACTGCCACGAATGGAACGTCGGGCATAAAGGTGTAGGAGAGCACTAGATACAGCGGATTGAAAGCTAGCAGCAGCGCCCCGAATAGCGCGGTCTCCTGGTCGGCATCCAGCTCGCGTAAGAGACCGTATAAACCTACAGCGCCGATGACGCCAAGAGTCAGCGTTGAAATCCTGAGCGCAGTAAAGGAAAAGCCGAATGGAAGGCAGAACAGCGCGCCCCAAACTACCTGGGCAACGATGTTGGTGGACACGCATCCCTGGAGCTTGAGTCCCGCGCCTCCCCGTAGCGCCTTCACCGCGGCTGCATAACACCAATCATCGTTGAGCGGGAACTCGCCTCGCGGGTCGATCAGGAATGCTGCGAGCAGCCAGATGCCGAGGATAAGAAGAACCACGACAATCCCATGGATTTGGATTCTCGTCCGCCCGCTCTCTCGCAGCCGCTCCGATGTCTGAACAGGACGCTTACTTCGCGAGAACCAGGGCTGAGGTTGGGAGAACTCGGTCAGCGGCAAGAAACCAAACCTCCGATTGTCGAAAATGGACCCGTCACGACCCTCCTTGTGGGTACTGGTTATTTCTGGAGCTTCGGCAAGTACAACAAGTGAGTAGCGTCTGGATTTTGTCGGAGTTGCGGCAGGGCGTCAAGCAGACACCGCTTGCGGCGCTGTCGATAAAGCGCTGATAACGAGCGCGAGGATACAAGTCCCGAGATGCAGGGGATAGCGGTTGTGGGCCTGCGATAGCTTGGAAGTTAGCTCTAGACCTTCGCTTCGAGCGCTTTCTTGAAGTACTCGAGCGACATCTTCAACCCCGTCCGCAGGTCGATTTTCGGCTCCCAGCCGAACAGGCGCTTGGCTTTGCTGATGTCGGGACAGCGTTGTTTGGGATCGTCCTGCGGCAGAGGTTCATAGCGGATCTTGCTGCGGGACCCCGTAACTTCGAGGATGACCTGCGCACATTTTAGAATCGTGAACTCATCCGGATTGCCTATGTTCGTGGGCTCGTGCTCATCCGACGCCGCCAGCGCCAGGATGCCGGCGATCTCGTCGCTAACGTAGCAGAAGCTTCGTGTTTGCGAGCCTTCTCCGTAGACCGTGAGATCCTCGCCGCGCAACGCCTGCTTCATGAAGTTGGAGATCACGCGGCCGTCGTTGAGCTGCAGGCGCGGCCCGTAGGTATTGAAGATGCGCACAATGTGGGTGTCCACCTCGTGACGTCGGCGATACGCCATGGTGGTTGCCTCGGCGAAGCGCTTGGCCTCGTCGTACACCGAGCGCGGGCCGATGGGATTCACGTTTCCCCAATACGTCTCTTTTTGCGGATGCTCCAGAGGATCACCGTAGCATTCCGAAGTCGAGGCTAAGAAGAATTTCGCGCCGTGCTTCTTTGCCAATTCCAAGCAGTTCATCGTTCCCAGCGAGCCGGCTTGTAACGTCTCGATGGGATGATCGAGATAGTCGACCGGGCTGGCCGGAGAGGCGAAGTGGAAGATGTACTCGACCTTGCCGAAATCGAAGGGTTGGCTGACGTCATGGTCGCGAAATTCGAAGCGCGGCTCCTGCCTAAGGTGCTCGATGTTGCGCATGTTGCCGGTGAGCAGGTTGTCGACGCATAGAACCGAATGGCCCTGCGCCAGCAGAGCATCGCAAAGATGCGAGCCGACGAATCCTGCGCCACCTGTAACCAGCACACGCATATTTTTTATCAAGCGAACGTCAGCACACCAGCGCCGCGCAGCCGCGCCCGCTGATCCTCGATGATGCTGCGCAGCGAATCTTCCAGCGACACCTTGGGCGCGTAGCCGGTCAGCCGGTTCAGTTTGCTGACGTCGGGTACGCGCCGCCTCATGTCCTCGAATCCTTCTTCGTAAGCAGTGCTATAAGGCACCAGCACAATCTGCGAACGCGAGTCGGTCATCTCCTTGATACGCTCAGCCAGCTCCAGAATCGTAATCTCGTGATTGCCGCCGACATTGTAGACTTCGCCGTTAGCCTCGGGGTGAGCCGCGATACCGATCAGCGCGTTCACCGCATCGCTGACGTGGGTAAAGCAGCGGCTCTGCCGTCCGTCGCCGAAGACGCGGATGTCGGCGCCGGTGAGCGCCTGTGCTACGAAGTTTGGAATCACCATGCCATAGCGGCCCGTCTGCCGTGGACCAACGGTGTTGAACAGGCGCGCGATGACCGTGGGCACGCGCCGCTCTTTCCAGTAGGCAATCGCAAGAAACTCGTCGATGGCCTTGGAGCAGGCATAACTCCACCGCGCCTTGCTGGTCGCACCCAGCACCAGATCATCATCCTCGCGAAACGGGACCTGGTCGGTCTTGCCGTAGACCTCGGAACTCGATGCGATCAGCACGCGTTTGCGCTTGGTCTCAGCCAGCGAAAGCACCGTCTCCGTGCAGCGAATGTTCGTCTCGATCGTTCGCACCGGGCTGTCGAGGATCAGGCGCACGCCGACCGCAGCCGCCAGGTGGTAGATGATGTCGCTCAGGTCCACCAATTCAGCCATCAGGCGCATGTTGTTGACGCTGTCGATGTGATAGCTGAACTGAGGATGAATCTTGAGGTGCTGAATGTTGGCGATGGAACCGGTGGAAAGATCGTCGATGACAAACACCTCGTCGCCAAGCGCAAGGTGCCGTTCTGCGAGATGAGAGCCGATAAACCCGGCTCCTCCCGTGATCAGGATCTTCAATCGATTTCCTCCGAATTCACTAGACTAAATGTCTGGTGCAGCGTAGGCAAATAGTTGTGACACGCATCATGGCGACGGCATTGGCATGTCCGTATAATCGCTCGTTTTGCCGGACATCTGAGCATGATTGATCGCGAAACAGATCTGCTGATCGTCGGCGCAGGAATTGTCGGCCTGGCGACCGCGCTGGAAGTGACCCGGCGCTTTCCGAACATGCGGATCATCGTCGTGGAAAAAGAAGACCACGTTGCCGCCCACCAGACCGGGCACAACAGCGGCGTCATCCACTCCGGCCTTTACTACAAGACGGGATCCCTGAAGGCGCGTAACTGCGTGGCGGGCGCGGCGTCGATGAAGCGCTTCTGCCAGGAGAACGGCGTTCCCTACGAGGAATGCGGGAAGCTGGTAGTGGCGACCAGCGACGACGAGGTTCCCCGGCTCGAGGCGTTGCACGAACGCGGCAATGCCAATGGCGTTCCCGGCCTGCGCATGTTGCCGCGCGAAGAAATCCGCGAGTTCGAGCCGCACTGCGTCGGCTTGCGTGCACTGCACGTTCCTTCGACCGGCATCGTCGACTACGCGACGGTCGCGCAGAAGTATGCGGAGCTGATTCAGAGAGCGGGCGGCCAGATCGTCTTCAACGCAAAAGTCATCGGCCTGCGCCAAGACAATCAAGGCAACATGGTCGAGACCGAAGCGGAGACGTTCCGCTCGCACTACGTTGTCAACTGCGCCGGCCTCTATAGCGACGCCATCACGCGCATGGCCGGTCTTCAGACGAATCTCGAAATCATCCCCTTCCGCGGCGAGTATTACGAGATCCGCCATGAGCGCCGCAGTTTGGTGAAGAACCTGATCTATCCGGTGCCCGATCCGCGCTTCCCATTTCTCGGCGTTCACTTCACTCGGAGGGTGAACGGCAGCGTCGAAGCCGGACCGAACGCGCTGCTCGCTTTTCGGCGCGAGGGCTACAAAGGCGCTCCGCCTGACTTGCGGGAAGCCGCCCAGATGATGCGCTTCGCAGGCTTCTGGAAGATGGCGAGGAAACACTGGCAGAAGGGTGTGGAAGAGCAGTATCGCGCATGGATGAAGTCGGCGTTTACGAAAGCGCTGCAGAGGCTGGTTCCGGAACTGACGGAGTCAGATTTGGCTCCAGGGGGTTCGGGTGTGCGTGCACAGGCGGTCGATGCCAACGGCAATCTGGTTGACGACTTCCACTTCGTACACAGCGGTCGCATGATCCACGTATGTAACGTGCCCTCGCCGGCGGCAACCGCTTCGCTGGAGGTCGGCAAGGAAATCGTGGAAATGATGGCCGAGAGGTTTGACCTCACTTCAGGGTAGATCTGCAGTAGATCTACGAGGATTGGTCAGACACAGGCGAGTGCGAATCCCAACGCCGAACAAACTTCGGTCAGGCGCTGCGCACTCAACTCGGCAACGCGGCGCCCCAGGTGTTCTTTTGAGACGGTAACGACGCTGTGCAGGGTTACTGCGCATCGATGTTTCATGCCGTCCTCTTCCTTGAGGACGACCTCGGAGGGCACACCACGTATCGTCGAAGTGACTGGCGCCACCGTAATGGCGGAGAGGTAACTGATCGCGCTTTCACGGGTGAGCACCAGGACGGGTCGCTGTTTGTCTGGAGCTGAAAACCGGTACAGCCGGATCTCGCCGCGCGCTACTCGGCCGGCCACGCCGCTATCCGTTCCCATGCTGAGCTGGGCGATTCAGGATGCCGCAAATAGCCCTCGCGGTCGCGCGCTTCCAACTCACGCGTGCGCAGATGGGTCAGTGCTCTCGAAGCGCATTACGGATAAGCATCGAGCGATTGATTCGCGCCTTTTTGGCAGCTCCGTCCGCCGCCCGAAGTAGCGCCGTATCAAGGACTACTTGAATCGTTTCGATGATGTTGAATGTATTCCACAGTCAATCGCAGCACAGCACGAACAAATCGTTGCGATGGCGCTCCCACGCTAACGTCTTTCTCCGGAGCAGCCCACTCGCGTCTAGCATGCTAATCTTTAGGGATGGCGCTTTATCTCGTTACCGGCGCGGCGGGATTCATCGGCTCATCCCTGGTACGCGCGCTCCTCGAACGCGGCGAACAGGTTCGCGGCTTCGACAACTTTGAAACCGGCCGGCGCGAAAACCTCGAAGCTTGTTATGCGAAAATCGACTTTCGTGAAGCCGATCTGCTCGACGTGGCAGCGCTCCAGTCGGCCTGCGAGAATGTCGATTACGTTCTGCATCAGGCGGCAATTCCGTCGGTGCCCAAGTCGGTTGCCGACCCCGCGCGCAGCAACAAGGTGAACGTCGAGGGCACGCTGAACGTGCTGCTGGCGGCGCGCGACGCCAAGGTAAAACGCGTCGTGTACGCGGCGTCTTCGTCGGCCTATGGCGATAGTCCCACGCTCCCGAAGCACGAGGACATGATGCCGAATCCGCTCTCGCCGTATGCTGTCGCCAAGCTGACCGGCGAGATGTATATGAAGGTCTTCACCGGGGTGTATGGCCTGCCTACCGTGTGTCTGCGCTACTTCAACATCTTTGGACCGCATCAGGATCCGACCTCGCCATACTCGGCGGTGCTGGCGAAGTTCATTACCCAGATGCTGCGCGGCGAGCGCCCGACCATCTATGGCGATGGCGAGCAGTCTCGCGACTTCAATTACATTGAGAACGCGATTGCGGCGAACCTGCTGGCGGCTACCGCACCAGAAGTCGAGGTCGCCGGACAGATCTTCAACATCGCCACCGGACATCGCTTTAACCTGAACGAAACCGTCGAGCTGCTGCGTCCGCTGACGGGTTACACCGGCGACGTCGAGTATGCGCCTGAGCGCGGTGGCGACATCAAGCATTCGCTGGCCGACATTTCGCTCGCCAAGTCGAAGCTGAAATATGATCCGCGGGTGGACTTCAAGGAAGGGTTGCGGCGCACGGTTGAGTGGTACCGCGCCAGCGAATCGTCCAAGCAATCCGAGTTGGCGGCAAGTACATAGTTTTCCCACCTCGGTGTTGGTGGGTGGCGCATGCCTTCAGGCATGCATAAACAAAAGTTTTAGGAGGGCGCGCTTTAACCCCTGAGGTTATGCTTCGTTACCTCAACGGCTTAAGCCATGCGCGCGGCAATAGCTGATCTGCACCGCTGAAGCGGTGCTCCACCCAAGAGTTGACTGTCCGTACTCAATCATTCAGCCGGTGTGAAAGCCGGTTTACCTAAAGAAAGGACTACATATGGCTCGTGAGCCCGGCACCTACGCCACATTCGATACCAGCGAAGGAACTATCGTCTGCCGCCTATTTGAGAGCGACGCACCTGTGACCACCAAGAACTTCATTGAGCTGGCCGAAGGCTCGCGCGAGTGGACGCATCCGCAGACCAAGGCCAAGAGCAACAACCCGCTCTACAACGGAACCATATTCCATCGTGTCATCCCCGACTTCATGGTTCAGGGCGGCGACCCGACGGGCACCGGTATGGGTGGCCCCGGCTATCAGTTTCAGGACGAGACCAAGGGTTCACCGCACAAGTTCGACAAGGCAGGCAAACTGGCGATGGCCAACTCTGGGCCGGGTACCAATGGCTCGCAATTCTTCATCACTGTCGCGGCGACGCCTTGGCTCACGGGCAACCACACTATCTTCGGCGAGGTCATCGAAGGCCAGGACATCGTCGACAAGATTACGAAGCTCCCGCGCAGTCGCCAGGACAAACCGAACAAGGATGTGGTGCTGAACTCGGTGAAGATCGAGCGCGTCTAAGAACAGCTTGAAGTCACGACCAGGGCGGGAGATGCCATCTCCCGCTTTTTCTTTGCCGGGGCTAGCATAGAAGCGTGAAAATTACTGTGCCGGCGCACACTGACCAGGAATCATTTTGAGGTAAACAATCAGCATTCCCACCCGCCGCGTGTCGCCGCTCTTCGGATCGAAATCGGTTTCCGGCGGCAAATTCTTCGGCATGACAAATTCCAAGCGGTTGGCCCACTCCATACCTTCAAACTGAATGCGATAGATAGCTGGGTCGCCAGGAATCACCTGCACCGTCTGCGACTGTTTTCCCAGCCGAAGGACGAAGCTCTTGCTCATCGCGTGAGACGGCTTTGCGGTGAGCTCTACGCAAAAAGGGCCGTGCACCGGCTGGGCCAGCAGCAGTCCGGCGACCGAGCCGTAGGTGTCGTCCGTCCAGCGCCCCCACGGCTCGCGGAACGAGAAGCCATAGAGCGAATCCACCCATTCAGGTAATCCTTCACGGCCGAAGAGAATTCCATCCTGTAACGCTCCGGAATAGTGCCCTTGGTTCCACTCAGCCGCGGTGCGCCGTATGTAGAACGCTTTATAGGCTGCGCTCACCTTGGGATGCAGAACCGCCAGCAGCGCCAGCAGGTAGACCCCGGCTAAGCAAACAATCGCCGCCCATCGCAACGTATTCTTCATCGGAGTTCACACCACGAAGTTATGTCCGGTAAACCAACTCAGGACCATGAACGCGGACAGGCCTGCGGCAAACGCGGTGTATATCGGCCACCAGGCAGCGTGCCGCCTAAGTGTGTAGTAGACCGCATACAGAAACGGTGGCTGCCACCAGATGTAGCGCGCTATCGCCCAGTAGCTCGCTGAGAGCGGGATGAATATCGCGAGCGCAAGATATACTCCGAATTCCGGCTTCCCCAACTTGCAGAGCCATGCACTGGCTGCGAAGCCACCCAGAACCATCACCCCCCAGACGCGCGGCCAGTGGTGGCTGGTTAAGCACATCCAGAGAACGTCGAAGGGGCTACCGGGAGTCTTGCCCCATGCCACCTGAATGTGAAGCTGCACGAGCGCGTCGCCGGTGAGGTGATACATATACAGCATAAAGAGCGCAGTTCCCAAGGGGCACAACAGAAGTCCGATAAGCTTGGTCCGATCGTACTTGCGCCAACCGCCCTCTCTTAGCGACATGATCGCGTAGGAAAACACGAACAGGAATCCAACGAAGCGGGTTAACGAAAGAAACGCCCCTGTGATGCCTGAAGAGATCCATCGTCGACGGCTGGCCAGGATGAAGGCAAAGGCCGTAAGCGCAAAGTAAAGCGGTTCGGCGTAACCGGCATGAGCATAGATTAGATAGGGATTGAACGCCACCAGCGAACCCGCCCTGAAATGGTCGGCCGTGGAATCCCCTTGCTCACGTACCAGTACGATGAATGCGTAAATAGCGAACAGCAGCGCTGTCTTGCTGGCGAGAACCATGCTCATCGGCAGCGAAAATTTCAACCAGTGGCGGAACGGATAGGCGGTTAGCGGGAACGCTGGATGAAATGGCCAATTGGCCGTGCCGTCGTGGTGAGGGGCACGATCATAGTCACCTTCCAGCACAGAACCGTACCAACCGCAATCCCACTGGCAGAGATTGTAGATGCCGAAGTATCGAGCCTGTCCCTCCCAGGTACCCATCTTTGCAACCGTTTGAACGAACAGGTTGCTCCCAACCCAGAGGACCACAGCTATCCAGATGGCCGGATGTCTCCTGAGAAACTGGACGACTGGATTAGACGTGTGGGGTTGCGTCGGAGTGGAATCGCTGACTATTGCCACATTAATCGAGTCCTGACCAAGCTTCAATACTACCCCACAACTACGGCCGCAAAGAGAGTGGACATAGATTGACGCTAACCATGAAGAAGGTTGCGACCATAAGACTCCGCCGGGATGCTACTTCGGCTTGCTGTCCATTACGTACACCCGATTGGGATTGCCCGGCTGGATGTTGTTCTTCTCGAAACAGGCTTTGATGCGCCGCCGCAACTCCCGACGAATGATGTCCTGCTGCCCCGGACGCGTCTTGATCAGCATCAGGTAGTCAACCTCGTCGCCGCTGACTTTCTCAATGCCGGGAACCTGAGGCGTGGCGACGATCTTGTCCGAAAAGTCGGGATCGGCCGCGATTTCCGTCCCAATCTCGTTCAGCACTTTCATCACTAGGTCGCTATGAGTGTTGTACGCCACGGAAATATGCAGTGCTAGCTGCGTCCAGTCGCGCGTCATGTTGCTGACGACGGTGATCTGGCTGCTGGGCACGTTGTGTACAGTGCCGTCAGCATCGCGCAGCACGGTACGGCGTAGGGTCATCGCTTCCACCGAACCCTGAACGCCGGCGATTCTGATGACGTCGCCGATGTCGTACTGGTTTTCCACCAGCAGGAAGAAGCCGTTGATGAAGTCTTTTACCAGGGTTTGCGCGCCAAAGCCGATGGCCACGCCCGCGATGCCGGCGCTGGCCAGCAGCGGTCCCATGTTGATGCCCAGCAGAGGTAATATCTGCAAGGCCGCAACGAAAACGATGATGAAGAGTCCAACGCTGTAGACGACGCCGGAAATGGTGCGCAATTGCTGAGCGCGTACGGCCGACGGCAAGCCCTCGCGGCTGCTGAGGTGGGTGAGCCGGCGCGTCACACTCTTCAACAGGCCGGTCAGAATAAATGCGATGATGAAGACGGCGACGATGCGCGGCACCTGATGGTGCACGAAATCGAAAGTGTCGTCGCCCCAGCCGTTCAGAATGTCAACCAATTGCTCTTTGGCCCGGTGCGGTCCCAGAACGAAAGCCTGAAGCCGCGTTGCGAGTGGAGTTACCATTGAGGCGGATTATAACAAGCATGTTTTGAGCAGCAGATGAAGTCCAGCGGCATCGTTGCCTGCGCAACGGCTGACCCGCGAATTGTCGATAAACGGTGATCGAATGAATGACGCAATGAACCTTGTGCACTTCTTCAGGCGATTGAGTTGCATCACAATCGTATCGTTCTTCTTGTTGCCGTACGCGCATGCGCAGCTAGGCTCCACGGCGCAACAACAACAGCCTGGGGCGCCCCCGATTTATCAGGGGCAGACGGACCAGAATCGGCAGGAAGACGAATGGGAAGCCCAGCAGCGCAAGGCGATGGCGAAGAAGTACAATCTCCAGCGCCAGCAGGACATCAAGAAGGATACCGAGAAGCTGTTGGAACTGGCCACCGAACTGAAACAGGCTGTCGACAAGAGCGACGAGAACACGTTGTCGATGGATGTCGTCAAGAAGGCTGAGCAGATCGAAAAGCTGGCCAAGTCGGTGAAGGAAAAAATGAAGGGGCCGTGAAAAGCGGTCGCCGGTTGTCAGCGGCCGGTTGTCAGTTTGGTGCCGAGGACTGCGATAGAAGCTGACCTCAGGCGCCACGTCAATAAAAGCTGGCTGAATTCGCAATCGAGTAGGCCGAATCTTCGAAGGCGGCCAGCTGCGTCGAGCGGCGCAAACCTGGTTTAGCCGTGGGCGTTGGGCCCGCGGACGAATTCATAAAAGCTATCGAGCTGCCGAACGGCAGGATCACGACTGAAGGGAATGCTAATGGACTTCAAAAATTACGTGAAAATCCCGGGCAGCGAACGCAAGCCCATGAAGGGCGCCACAAAAACCGCGGCCGCCGACCCTAACGAAGTCATGCAGGCGACGATTGTGTTGCGGCCGCGTCAGTCGAGCGCTAACGCCGAGCCGCTCGAGGCTCTGGTTGCTCGCGGAGGCCGCCTCACGCGCGAGGAATATCAGGCACGCTACGGCGCCGATCCAGCCGACGTGCAGACGGTGCTGAAGTTCGCCAGCAGCTTCGGGCTGGCGCTGACGAAGGTCGATATGGGCGCCCGCACGCTCACCCTTACCGGCAAGACGTCGAACTTCTCCAAGGCATTTCAGGTTGAGCTGGCGAAGTACGAACATTCCGGAGGCTCCTATCGAGGACGTACCGGCGCCATCAGTATTCCGCAGGAGTTGAGCGACATCATTCGCTCGGTGCACGGACTGGACAACCGTCCGCAGGCAAAGCCGCACTTTCGGCTAGCGAAGAACACGAAGAAGGCGCGGACGGCGGCCGCTGCGGCTACGTCCTACACAGCGGTGCAGGTAGCGAAGGCCTACAACTTTCCCACCGGCGCGAATGGCAAGGGTGAAACCGTCGGCATCATCGAGTTGGGCGGAGGCTACAACCAGTCCGATCTCAGCACTTATTTCAGCAATCTGAACATCTCGCCCGTACCCTCGGTGGTCGCCGTTTCCGTCGACGGTGGAACCAACTCGCCCACCGGCGACCCGAACGGGCCCGACACCGAAGTCATGCTCGACATTGAAGTCGTGGGCTCGGTCGCTTCCGGCGCCAACATCGCCGTTTACTTTGCGCCCAACACCGACGCCGGCTTTCTTGACGCCATCAACCAGGCCGTGAACGACACCGTAAACAAGCCGTCGATTCTATCGATCAGCTGGGGCGGACCGGAGTCGAGTTGGACGGCGCAGTCGCTGCAGTCGTTTAATAGCGCGCTGCAATCGGCGGCGGCTGTGGGAGTAAGTGTCTGCGTCGCTGCTGGCGACGACGGCTCGACCGACGGTGTGACCGACGGCGAAGACCACGTCGATTTTCCGGCATCGAGTCCGTACGCGCTGGCCTGCGGCGGCACTACGCTGAAAATCAGTGGCAGCACGATCTCCAGCGAAGTGGTGTGGAACGATCTTTCCAGCAATGACGGCGCGACCGGCGGCGGCGTCAGCGGAACCTTCCCGATTCCCACCTGGCAGGCGAACGCCAACGTTCCGCCATCAACCAATCCCAGCGGCTTCGCCGGTCGCGGCATGCCCGATGTCGCCGGCGATGCCGATCCTGCGACCGGCTACCAGATCGAGGCCGATGGGCAAAGCTTTGCCGTGGGCGGCACCAGCGCGGTGGCTCCGCTATGGGCGGGATTGATCGCGCTCTTCAACCAGTCGCAAGGCAAGTCGCTCGGATATCTGAATCCCACGCTGTATCAGAATGTCGGCGAGAGCGGAGGCGCCTTTCACGACATCACGTCGGGCAACAACGGCGACTATAAGGCGGCTGTCGGCTGGGACCCTTGCACGGGCTGGGGCAGCCCAAACGGAGCGGCGCTGCTGACGGCGCTTTCGGGGAGCGCTCCCAGTCCCGATCCATCGCCCACTCCGAATCCAAAGCCGAAACCCAAGCCAACCCACAAACATAAGCACTAAAGCAACGGGTGCCCCAGGTCTCGCGGGTTACGAGACCTGGGTGATATCTGTCGGACCAACTTCACGATGTTCGAACTGGTCGGATTACTCGGTCCTCACGGCACGCCACTCCGCGTGGCGGCCGTGGATTCCGTAGATGCCGGACATGGTGTTGCCGTCGACGCGCCCGCGGAAGGTGAGCACGTTCCGCGTCTTCGTGCTGAAGACGATGTGATGGACATTGATCGTCCCTTCGATGCCACCCGACTGATTGGGGCCTTTGAAGTGGCCTGAGAGTTTATTGCCGTCCTGATGGATGGTGACGAACTTCTTCACCACCTCGCCGTTGTCAATGTTCTTCGAGTAGATCGTCCAATTGCCGCGAACATCGTCAGGAGGACGCTCTTGCTGTGGAGGCTGCTGCGCCGAAGCGCAGAGCGTCAGAAGGAAAACGCATGTCAGGAAGGCGACACACCTCATTTGGGACATTATGGCAGCTGAGCCGCAGTTATCGTATGAGCGACAGCAGCCTTAGGTCTGCCGCCAGGTGAGCAATGACGGGTGGGAAGAGATTCTTGGTACGTGCATAGTATGTCGACAGAACCAGGAAGCCCGCCAAAAGACACGTTGCGGCAGGCAATCCCTGGTAAAGGTGATACGACGCCTGAATGAGTGCGCTCGCCGCTACGGCCAGAAATGTTGACCCGGTTCGTTCGCGTAGCTCGGTCATCAAATACCCGCGCACGATTAACTCTTCGAATAGAGGATTCAACAAGAGCATTGGAACGACCAGCGCCCAACTGGCTCTCGGGAAGGAAAACGAAGGCGAGTGGACGGCGAGATAGGCACCGAAGAAAAGTTTATGTACAAACTGAACGAGGTACCATGCGAAAAAATAAACGACGAAAGCTCCCGCCACCAAGCCTAAACCGGAAAGAAATCCACGGAAGGAGATTCGCAGTCCCAAGCTGGAGAATGTTCTTCCAGAGCGACTCAATACGTACCAGAGCAGCAGTAATGACCCTACCTCGTGCACGATCATGAACAGATAATGGAAGTTTGAATACGTGGCGGAGTTCTTGCTGCCATAAATAAAAACATAAGAACTGTTAAGCAGCGGTTGCGAGAGTGCAACAAACAGGACAAGTGCAAGCTCGAAGGTTCGAGATCCCTTGTTGAGCTCGCTTCCTTCAATGGCTATCTTTGGTGTCTCAACGGCCAGATCAAGAGACATGTTGGCGCTATTTCACCGAAGATACTGGACGGAGGCAAGAAAATTCCGGCAGCACAGGGTTGGCGGACAAGCCGCATCGATCGCGACTGAACCCAGGTTACGCCAAAATCAGGCCGAACCTGGGGCACCAACGGTTGATTCTTGTACAAGGGCCAATTGCCGCGAACCTGCGAGGGCTAATGCTCTACGGCACGATCTCGTAAATCAGGCCGCAGCCGCCATCTGGGCAACCTTGCGTCTGGTTGCCACCCAGCGATGTTGCTCCATAGATGTTGCCGGAACTATCAAGCACAACGCCGCCGACAGGCGCGTAACCATTGCTGAAATCCTCGTTGAAGTCCAATAGGTCGGAGTAGCTCCAACCGTTGCTTCCGCGCGTAAGTTTAAAGACATTCCCCGTGCCGGACCCGCCTTGACTTGTGGTCGCGTACAGGTTGCCGGCTGCATCGAGAACCGGGGTGTCGAAAGGTTTGCCGAGGCCGCTGAAACTGTGCAGGACGTTGAAGGTCCAGCCGTTTCCGGTGCGCTGCATCTGATAAACCGTGCCCGCGTTCCCCGAGCCTCCGCCGGAGGTCGTACCGTAGAGATTGCCTTGCAGGTCGATGGCGGGTCCATTGTTCGGATTGCCACCTTGAGCGCCCGATCCGCTGAAGGCTTCCAATGTCGTTTCCGTCCATGCGGCGCCTGTATTGCTCAACTCATACAGTGTGCCGGCGTCGAAGGCTCCTGCCTGATAGGTCGTACCATAAAGATTGCCGGCGCTGTCGATCGCCAGGGAACCATATGGGGTTTCGCCGTCGCTGCCGCCGGTGAAAAAGTAGAGAACCGTCTCGTTCCATCCGTTGCTATTTTTCGTTAGCTTGAAGACCACTCCGCAACCGCAGCTCAATCCGCCGCTGGCGGCCGTGCCGTAGATAGTACCCGTGGAGTCAAAGATCAGGGTGCTCCAGTATGGGGCTCGACCGTCGCTGCCAGTGAAGCTGTGAAGCACAGTCTCGTTCCACGGGCAGGAAACAGCGTGACATATCGACACGGGAGGCCGCAGATTGAATACCGTTCCCGCAGAACTTGCGCCACCGCCGCTGGTCGTGCCGTAGAGAGAGCCGTCCGGCCCGAAAACCACGGCCCCGGTAGGTTCGCCGCCGTCTGCTCCTCCGGTAAATGTGTAAAGCGTACTCAGGATCCAGCCTGTTCCAGCGCGCGACAGCTTGAACACGGTTCCGTGGCCGGACCCGCCGAACGAGGTTGTGCCGTAGAGGTTCCCCCCGCGGTCCATGGTCAAATTTCCTTGAGGTTCCATGCCATCCGGTCCGGAGAACAGATGCAGGAGGGAGAGACTTTGGGCTTGCGCTGAAGGCGCAAGAGCGCAAACCGCTATGGTAAGAAGAACTGCTCCGGCAAAAACCATGAACCGGGATTGAACGCCGAAAGACGAGAAAAATGGCCGGCGAGGCTCCGACATATCGATCTCCTTGGGGAAGCAACTGTGCCATGCTTCCCCACCGCCGTCAACCAGATTTGCGCTCATGTGCAGCGCAGGAGTCGGACCTCGCTGTGTACGAAACGTAGATTAAATTGCGGGTGCCCGACTCATTCACAATTTTTCGAATGAGTGGAAGTCCCAAACTGCCAACTACGCTTTCCCTTCATCCCCGGAAGGTCCGTAGATGGCCGGGACTTTTTCTTCATTGAGACGGAGATATACCGTCAGTTGTCCGCGATGATGTGCCATGTGGTTCATCATGCCTTCGCGAATGGCTTCGTAGCGTGTCTGCTCCATCATTTGCTTACCGCCGGATAACATTCGCCACTTGGTATTCAGCAGATGGTCGTCGGTGGTGTTCTTCAGCGCCTCGCGGCCCTTCTTCAAGCTTTCCTCGAACTGCTGCAACAGCTCTTTGCGCGTCTTCCACTCCGGCGGTCTGAACTTCGGACCGCCAGGCGGATTGATGTCGATCTCATCCAGGTTGACCATCATGTCGATCCAGCCAGGAATGGTAGCGACAATGGTCGCCAGATAGCCCAGCGGCATCGACTTCGCATGCGGCTTCCAGTCGTTCTTGCCTTCCGGAACATTCTCAAGCGTCTTGCGGATGCCGATAGCCTCGTGGTCGAGTTCAGCAGCGAGCAGTTCGGTAAGTTTCACGATGGGCTCCTCCGTGCGCAGTTAGATGCGGCCGGTTTCGTCATCGCGGGAGTTCGATAGCGTACTCGCCCATCCAAACCCGCAGTTCGTCACGTGTCGCTGCGACCAGACTTCCTCCGTTGAAGCGATAATCCTCGGTTACCTCTGCCATACTCAGCGGCGAAAGCGTCATCGCGGATGCCGCTGATTCAGAGTCGAATTCGGCTTCCGCGAGGACCAGGCCGTCCAGCACGCCTTCGAAAACATCGATACCGAACGGCGGAACGCTGTGGCGGGTCTTAACCAGAATCTTTGCCGGAAGTTTGGCAAACACCTCGAACTCTTGCTTTGACAGATAGAAGGTCGTGATCAGCCCT
>DATHQX010000013.1:0-31072 GCA_035482295.1 Verrucomicrobiia bacterium | reverse complement strand
AAACTCCGTCTGCGTGCCGCGAAACATATCATTCACCGAGGCGAACGGCGGAGGCTTGCGCGGATACGCCGGCGAATAGGTCCAGGTAATTCCGCCATCGACGATCGTCTTCCCCAATCCGAGGGCAAGACTCACCACACCCTCTTCCGGCATCGCCGGTGGCGACGGGTAGAAGTTGTACGAACGCGCAACGCCAGACACATCGGGATAGAAACGATCATCATGACGCCGTCCGACGACTTCCTGAATGATCACCGCCATCTTCTCTTCTGCCGGATCGCTGCCGGTCGTGCGGATGTAGTCGCGCGCTTCCCGGAAATAGGTCGAGGCGTAGACGAATTTGATGGCCTCGACCAGCTTGCGAAAACGCGTGTCCGGATCGAGCTGATTGTTGGGGATCATCTTGGTGGCATATACGCCGGCGAACGGATGATCGAGTGCATCCTCCAACAAACTTGAAGAGCGGATTGCCAGAGGTGTTTTTATCTGCTCGCTCAGTGCGCGCAGATCCCCAAGCAGTTCGGGAGGAAAGTCGGCTTGTTGAAAAGCGTGGCCGATGTGGTCATCCAGCATCTCGTCAAACTTGAGATCGGAGAGATGATTGAGGCGAACGAACTCGGCAAAGCAGTCGGTGGCGACCACGGCCATCGTCGGGACGTTGACCTCGACTCCGGGGTAGACGGCTGGATCGATCGCAGCGGCGAGAAGGTCTTTGACGAAGGCCAGGGCGCCGGCTTTTCCGCCAAGCGAACCGGACCCGATTCGGGTGAAGGTGAAAGTGCCGTCCCAGAAGTTGCGGTCGAATGCCGGCAGATCGGTGGAGTGAGGCTTCGTCTCGATCATGACTGCCTCCGGTCGCCATTCAAGAAGCGGCCGCCACAACTAGTGAAGCTGTGGCGGCCGATGAATTAGACCCATCCGCGTTCGTGACACGCCTTGGCCACACGCCCGATGGCGATGGCATAGGCGGCGTCGCGCATGTAGAGGTTCTCGCGGCGCGCCAGTTCCGACACCGCCATGTAAGCGGTCGTCATCTTGACGTCGAGTTTGCCGAGCACCTCGTCCTTCTCCCAGAAGTAATTCATGTTGCTCTGCACCTGCTCGAAGTAGCTGCAGGTTACGCCGCCGGCATTCGCCAGGAAGTCGGGGATGAGCAGGATGCCGCGCGCATGAATCTGTGCGTCGGCATCGGGAGTAGTCGGGCCGTTGGCGCCCTCGACGATGATGCGGACCGTAGGCGCGATCTTGCCCACGGTGTCGCCGGTGATCTGATTTTCGATCGCCGCCGGAATCAGGATGTCGACCTTCTGCTCGATCCAGGCATCGCCGGGCAACATCTCGTAGCCGGCAGCCTTGGCCTTGTTCTTGTCGATGCCGCCGAAGCGATCGGCCATAGAGCGCAGCTGATCCAGATCGACGCCGCTCATCTTGCGATAAGTGTAGGAAACCTGATCGCCCTGGTCCCAGCAGGAAACGGCGATCACTTTGCCGCCGAGCCGGCTGTAGAGTTCGATAGCATACTGTGCCACGTTGCCGAAGCCCTGCACGCTGGCCGTGGTGCTCTCCGGCTTGATGCCGCGTTCCTTCAGCGCTTCGCGCAGGGTGAAGACGAGGCCGTAACCGGTGGCTTCCGTGCGTCCCTGCGAGCCGCCCATGTCGACCGGCTTGCCGGTAATGAATCCCGGATAGCGGCCGCCGCGAATTTCTTCGAACTCGTCCAGCATCCACAGCATGTGCTGCGCGTTGGTCATCACGTCGGGGGCCGGCACATCGGAGATCGGGCCCACATTCTTCACGACCTGCCGAACCCAGCCGCGGCAAATCTGCTCCTGCTCGCGCTGGCTCAGGTTGTGAGGATCGCAGATGACGCCGCCCTTGGCGCCGCCTAGCGGGATGTCGACTACCGCACATTTCCAGGTCATCCACATCGAAAGAGCGCGAACAGTATCGACCGTCTCCTGCGGGTGAAAGCGGATGCCGCCCTTGCCCGGTCCACGCGCGTCGTTGTGCTGCACGCGGAAGCCGCGGAAGATCTTTATGCTGCCGTCGTCCATGCGCGCCGGAATGGCGAAGTGATACTCACGCAGGGGATAGCGCAACAGCTCGCGCGTGGAAGGATCGAGGCCCAGGTACTCGGCTACTTTGTCGAATTGTGCTTGGGCGATGTCGAAGGAATTAAGGGGTTTGGATTTCTTGGCGGGTGCTGCTTCGGCGCGCTCTTTTTTCGTCGCGCTAACTTCAGGTGTTGCAGTTTCAGGCATAATGCTTCTCCAACTTTCTATAAATGCGCAACCTTGTATGTTCCTCGTGATAGTTAGCGAAGGCAATGACTGCCCGCACAGGGGCGTGTGACTGCCTGCGGCAACCTTCTATGCTATCAAGCCCGCACCAGGAACCCCAGCACCTTTAATATTTAGGCTGAAGTCCCGCCCTTTATGCTTGATTTACCTGAGTTTGGTCCCGATCCAGGAGTATTGCCAGGCTACCGAAATCGCCTGATAGTCGCCCCCAAAACGGATATAGGCTCCGTTGGCGTAGCTGAATTTCAGCGACTGGTGCTTGCTAATGGGAAAGGATGCTGTCGCCCCGACACGCGAGTTCTTCTGTAGCGTTGCGGGGTTAGGAACACCTTCGACGCTGGTAATACCGCCGACCCAGAAGTTGGCGTCGAGCGATGCCCACATTCGAGGCTTCAAGTCGTAGCTCAGATGGCCTTCGAAGGCGCCAATTGGCTGCTGCGACTGGGAGCGCGTGCCGGCGTAATACTGGTTCCGGGAAAACCAATCGGTATTGGTGGTGAAGAGCCAGCAACCGGCGTAGCCGTCCAGCACCCACTTGCCCCAGCGTTCTGAATAGCCGAACTCCGGCTTGAACGCCCAACGATTGATGCCGATATTGACCAGCTTCGTAGGATCGTACTGACCGGTTGGCGCTGACACCGCCAAGCTAACGCCCAGCAGCGTCTTCTGCTTCCACTTCACGAATTGGGGCAGCTTCATCGCCGGGCCGCCCTTCAGGTTCACTGAGAAGCGCGCAAAGCCGTCCGCCAGTCCCGAGCGGTAAAGGTGCTGCGTCTGATTGACGATGAGTCCGTCAAAGCTTCCAACCGAATACGGAACACCTACGGTGATATTCGCTGAGCGCCCGAAAAAACTGAGGGCGTGGTAAAAGGTGGGGATAAAGGTCTCGATGGTCCCGTTTGCGTCTGTGATGGGAACGCTTTGGTCGAACTCGATTCCACCGGTGTAGAAATTCGAGGTGATCGTAAAGGCGTTGGAATTAACCGGCGTGATGACATAGGCGCGCGGGGCCAGCGACTGACTCCAGGAAGCCGTGGCCAGAGAGAAGAGGGCGAGCAATACCCTCGCGGCTGGACCGACCGCGCGTACTTGATTCATGCCTGACATCTTGCGATGAAAGAAGGAGACTTTGAAATCGGTGAACCGGCATCGACGGCCCGGCCTGACAGGAGAGAGAGTCAGGCCGGGTCCAGCGTTCTGTACCGCACAAGCCTACTCGTGGCTCTGCGGCTCGTTACCGTTCAGGCGATAGACCATCGCCGTCTTCGTACAACCAAGTGCGAGCCAGTCCTGCACATCGCGCTGGAGCGATACGTAGAACTGGGCCGCCAGCTTTTTTTGCTTCTCGGCGACCGCCGACCGGTCGGAGAATTTCAGCTGGAAGGCGAACTCGCCCACCAGCGGCTTGTGCTCGCCGCGCGTCCGCCACAGACCAACGTCGCACTTGGCCACCAAGCCCTTACCGAAGTCGAGCTGTCCCAGCGGCAACAGCACCTCTTCGACGATACCGCCGTTGACCAGCTTCACCCGCTCTTCGCCGGGAGCCTTCAGTTCGGCCAGCGGCGGGAAAATCTTCATCAAGGTTGCCATCGACGTCGGATCGCCTTCGTGTACCTGGCTCGCACCGAACTGGCAGTTGTGCGAGTACAGGATGCGATAGCCGCCTATCGCGTCCTTCAGCGGCAGCGCCTCCGCCTTGAACTTAATACGATATTTGCCGGCGATCTTCGGCCGGACGTCTACGGCGGTCGCTGCAGCCTCGTCGGGATGGCGGTATTTAAAGACGATCTCCGGATCTCCAACGGGAAAACCGTCGAGGTAAGCGATGCGACGCCGAAGGATGAACGCGCTCTTGTACAGACGGAAGTCGGGGGTGTCCACAAAAACAATCTCGCGCACCTCTGGCCGCAGGCCGGTTTCGCGGTCTTCCACAAAACCCACGCCTACCCTCTTCGCCGTCTTCTGCACCAGTTTGCCGAACTGCCGGAAGCTATCGACCGAAATAAAGCGGTCGGGTTTCAAGATCAGCTTGGCTTCCAGGTAGGTGATCTTATCGAGCGGAGTACCGTCCGCGTAGACCCCTGCCGCTGCCGCAGGCGCCTTGGCTTCGGCCACTGCGCCCTTACTCTTTTTCTCTTTTTCTTTTACTTTTGCTTTCTTTTCTTTCTTCTCTTTAACGTTCTTGCTCACGTCTACCTCCGCAATTCTGTCGTGAAGAATTTTGGCTCAATCTGTGGTTGGTCAGGCCGGACAGACTATGTGCCGGCGATGCCCTTGTTCTGCAGCACGCGCACGACGACACGCCGATTCTCGGCCTGGCCTTCGGCCGTCTTGTCGCTGCCGACCTGGCGGCTTTCGCCCATGGCTCCCGGCGCCAGCATGTTGGTCATCGGAATGTGGCCTTGCTGCACAATAATGTTCGCAACGTTGTTGGCCCGGTCTTCGCTCAATTTCTGATTCAGCGAGGCGCTGCCAACCGAAGACGCGTAGCCTTTCACCTGGATCATGTAGCCGTCGATGGTCTTGCCTTTCTCGCACAGGGCCGTCAACTGCGGAATGTACTTGGGATCGACCTTCACCTGTCCGTTGGCAAAGTAGACCGTGACTTCGTCCATGATGTAGTAGTCGTCAAGCTGTCCGAAGCGGGCCACGGCAGCCGCGACGGCAGCCTTGTTGGCGGCGATCTTCTTCTGCTGCTCGGTCAACTGGGCCTGCTGCTGCTGCAGAGCTTCGTTCTGCGCCTGCAACGCGGCGTTCTGCTGCGCCAGCTCCTGCTCATTCTTCTGAGACTGGACCTGGGTCTCATGCAGGCCGGCCTGGATCGACTGCGCCTGCTCCAGATCGTTGCCTTTGAACAGAACCTTCGTCGCTACCAGCTGGTTTTCCGCGTTGTAGTTGCCTTCCACCTGCACGGCAAGGCCAGGAATCAGCGCGGCCATCGACATGTCCTTGCGGCGCGCCTTGAGGACGCCCTGCACTTGCGCGACCTGGGTAGCGTCGGTGAGCACCACTACCATGCTCGGCGAGTCCTGCGTCTGCAGAATCATCTCGGCGCCTTTGCGCGCCTTGATCAAACCTTTCGTCTTCACCGTCTGTGCAAAAACAGCCGTACTGCAAATGGCGAGCGCGATCAAGGACAGCGCCGCCGTCCGAAAGAATTTTTGTGTATTGCGATGAGTCATAAGGTATCTCTCTCCTCTCAAACCTGATTCAAAAATCGACGTGGCTTGCGGACCAAGGCGGAAAAGGCGACAAATCTGCGGGGCAGATTCCGACATCCGCGACCCTCTGGCACGGCAAACCGCACCGTTTCAATGTGCGTTTAAGGCTCCTAAATATGTACCGCCAGAGGCTGATGCGCGCCACTAGGAAAACTACTAGGCAAGGGAAACTGTTGAGCTAGTCGGCTCGACTTGCAACCAGCGCATTTGCTGGTGCGAGGGCGAGGTGACTAGTGCAGTCCCGGAAGACACGCTCCTGAAAAGAGCGTGGGGCTTGATTATCTGTCGAAATCAGTCCGGGCGTTGGCCTACAAATAACCTACTGCTGTTCAATAAGTTAGGAATGTTTCTTCAACCTTCGCAATCAAAACGGCGCTACCGGTTCAGTGGGAGAAACGGTCGATCAGCAATCCATGTCGCAGCCCGCGGTCGCTCACGCGTAACGAGGTTTTCTGGAGCTTGTCCATCACGGTCTTCACCACGCACGCGCCCGCCAGAATGACGTCGGCGCGTTTGGGCTGGAGACCGACGATCTTGCGGCGATCATCGACCGACTGGCTGCGATAGAGCTCGATCTGCCGATCAACCTCGGCGCGCTCGACGGTCGATCCCTGAATCACATTTGGGTCGTACTTCTCCATTTTGTGTTGAACCGCCGCGATGTTGGTGACCGCTCCGCCCATACCGACTAAGGAGTCCGGCACTGGCCGGTTGTTCAGGCGAGCCAGATCCTCCGAGAGGGCGTCCAGCGCCGCTTGCAGTTGCTCGGGGGGAACCGCGTTATCAAGGTGGAACTGCGCCGTGTACCGTACTGCTCCGACATTCACGCTGAAGCGCTCCTGCACCGTGGAACCGTGGCCGAAGGTGAACTGCGAGCTTCCGCCGCCAGTGTCGAAGATAGCCAGCGAACTATCCGCCAGGCCCAGTCCGGATTTCACCGCGATGTAGGCCAGTCTTCCCTCTTCATCGCCTGAGATGACTTCGACCTTCACGCCGCACTTCTGCTCGACCGCGTCGATGAATTGCTGGCTGTTACGCGCCGTCCGCATGCCCATGGTGCCCACAGCGGCAATCTGCACGACATTATTCTTATGCGCTTCGTCGACCATGGCGACGATCGCGGAGACGGTGCGGTCCATGGCCTCGCTGCTGATCTCGCCGGTCTTCTCCAGGCCCTCGCCCAGCCGCGTGATGTCGGCGCGGTCGACGATGGTGCGCCAGCTACCGTCGTCGCGGCGTTCGCTGATGTTGAACTTCACCGAGTTGGTGCCAATGTCGATGACCGCGTAGTTTGGCATGGGATTCCTTAGCTCTTCATTCCGACCAGCTGCTTCAATCCCCGTGGGTAGCTGATGTTCTTGTAGCTATCAAGACCCAGCTTGCGCACGGTGGCAATCACGCGCGTGGCATCCTCCAACTCCATAGCGATGGTGAGCGTCTTTTTGCCGTCGACCGTCACCTCGGCCAGCTCCGCCATGCAGCCCTCGACGGTGTAGCGAGTTCGCGTCTTGTGCACGTTCACTACGCGCAAGCCCGGAACCGGCTTGGCTAGTTCATCGATGAACTGTTCCAGCGTGTACTCGGTGCGATCCATGTGCGGCAAGGCGATGCCCAGCACATCGAAGACCTTGCTCACCTCGGACGCAGGAAAAGGAAAGCCTTGCTTCAGCACCGGCTTCCATTGCTCCAGGCCGTCTGAGTTGGAACGCTGAAATTTCTTGATATCCATCAGAGCGTCGCGAACTTTGACGTTTTCCGAGGTCACCGGCGAAAGAAAGTAGGTTTCGTCGCTGTCCTGCGTACCTTTCGATTGATAAGCGGCAAAGGGATTGGCCGAACCTTTGAAGCTGTCGCCGAAGGTCCGCCATTCCCAGCGAGGAATGATTTCATTGGCCATAAATAAAAACTCCGCTGCCCGGCTCTGCTCTTACCGGTAACAGCGGAGTCTACGCACCGGCCGCATCCAACGCAAGGACCTGCCTCACATCTGAATGCAGCTCAGCACTACCATCCGACCTTCACCGCGAACTGTACCTGTCGCGAAGTGGTCGAAGTGCTGGTGATCGCGCCCGCCGTAGGGTTGACGCCCGACGGCGTGAAGGTGATCAGGTTTGGCGTGTTGAAGTTGGTGTGGTTCAGGATGTTGAAGATCTCCGCGCGGAACTGGAGATTCAGCCGCTCAGTGAGCTTCGTATCCTTCACGGCGGAGAAGTCCCAGTCGAACAGTCCGGGGCCGGTCAGCGTGTCGCGTCCCAGGTTCCCGTAGAAGCCGCTGTTCGGAGGCGGCTGCAAAAACGCCGCGGGATTAAACCACTCCGTTGGCGAGCCGATGATGGGGTTCCCGGTAAAGTTGGGGTTCACGAACGGCCGCACCGGATTACGCGTGTCCCCATTATTCGACGGGTTATAGCTCAGCTGCGGGGTGAACGGGAAGCCGCTCTGCGCCAGCACAATGCTGGTCACCGACCATCCTCCGATCA
This sequence comes from Verrucomicrobiia bacterium, assembly GCA_035482295.1. Lineage (GTDB taxonomy): Bacteria > Acidobacteriota > Terriglobia > Terriglobales > Acidobacteriaceae > Bog-257. The sequence continues at coordinate 23,071 of DATHQX010000013.1, read as the reverse complement.
CCGTGTTGCCGAAGCCCCCAAGATTGTTCGCGTACATTTTGCCATTGCCGAAGGGCAGCGCATACACCAGGCCAATCGAGGCGAGATTGCGCACGTCGAAGGTCGCCGGCCCCCAATCGGCGCGAAGGTCATAAGGATTCGCCACCAGGCCCGGCGCATTTCCTGCCGTTGTCTGATTCAGCGAGTCACCGTCGTCGAGCGCCTTCGACCAGGTGTAGTTCGCGCGAAGCGAAAGGTCGTGGCTGAATCGTTGATTCAGGTTGACCTCCAGCGCATTGTAGCTGGCGGTGCCGGCGGAGAACCAGGTCCAGGAGTTCGCCAGCGCGGGATTCGCTTTCGGCGTTCCCGCCGGAATGTAATACGAGCCCGCAGGTACGGGCGTGCCCGCCAAGCCTGCCGGGAAGTTCGCTGGATACACGGCCGGACATGGCGACGCCGGACAAATCACCGGGAAGGGCGTGTTGCCATCGGCGCCAATCAACTCGTGATAACCGTGTGAACCGATGTAGCCGATGGTGAGTGACGTATTCGACGTGAGCTCCTGCTCGAAACGCAGCGACCAGGAAATCAGGGTCGGCATTTTCAGGTTGGGCTGGACTCCTCCGGGGGTGAGCAAGGCCTTGGCCGGTACCGGTGCGTCTGGATTGATGGGCAATTGCGACACCGGAAGAGAGGCGATCGTGTAAGTCGGATTGAAGGGCGCGTTCTGGTCCATGCGATAGCCAAGCGCGTCCTGCAAATCGTTGTAGATGCCGAAGCCGGCACGTATCACCGTCTTGTCGGCCATCGGACTCCACGCGATGCCGATACGCGGCTGTGGCAGGAATTTCGCATTATTGACCGTAAAGGCGTTGCTCGCGATTCGCGGATCGGTAGAGATTACGCCGTCGGGAAATAGGTAGTTGGACGCGCGTCCATGCGCTTCATTCCAGCCAGTCGAGAACTCGTCGCGGAAGCCCAGGCTCAAGGTCAGGCGCGGACTCATTCGAATGACATCCTGCGCGTAGAGCGCGCCGAACAACGAGCGCCAGTTCATCTCCGTCGGCGCCGGATCGTAGAGGAAGCTGCTGGTAGTGCCGGCCAGAAACGTCTGCAGGCTGGCAAACGTGGCTTGTCCGTACTGGCTGAGGGCCAGCGTCTCGTTCGACTGGAACTGCTGAAACCAAGCGCCAAAGGTGAACTGATGGATGCCATGAGTCAGGCTGACCTGGTCTTCATATGTATAAAGGTTGCGCGCGACGGTAAGATTGCTGCCGTTGTTGCTGCCCGCCAGTCCAATCTGCGCCTGCGGATTCGAGGCGGCGCTTCCGCCCACCACCACAGCGCCAACCTGATCACCCAGCAAGAATCCGGGCACATCGACCGCCGGGGTTCCCGGAGTCGGCTCGCCGGTGAAGAAGTAGCCGGCGCGCGAATAGCCGAAGGTCGCGACGTTCAGCAGCGTCGGCGAGAAGACGTGCGTCTCGGCCAGGCTGGCCACCTGCTCGCGCAGCGTCAGAACGTCGGCGCTGTAGGGATCGGCGATCGTCGGCGTAAAGTCGTTACCGTCATCGATGGTGTATACCGCCGAGAACGTGTCCTTCGGCGAGAAGACGTGGTCCACGCGAGCGGTGCCGAAGTTCTCACGGATGGTTTGCAGCGGACTGCTCGATACTTCCGAGATGCCGTTGAAGGTCGGATCGCCAGCCGTCGGTGTCGGCCAAAGATTCAGCAGCGGCTTCACGCTCGCTACGGCCAACGCGCGCGACGCCAGGGACGGCACAAACGCGACCGACGTCTGGTGCAGGTTCTGCACAAAACCTTCGTAGTTCAAGAAGAAGAAGGTTTTGTCTTTCTGAATTGGGCCGCCGAGCGAGCCGCCGAACTGGTTGCGCTGGAACGGCGGGGTAACGCCGACCGGGTCGAAGTAGTTTCTAGCGTTCAGCGCGCTGTTACGGAAGAATTCGTAGACGTCTCCGTGCCACTGATTGCTGCCCGACTGGGTGATGATGTTGATCTGTCCGCCGGGATGCTTGCCGTACTCGGCATCGTAGGTGTCGCGCAGCACGTTGAACTCCTGCACTGCGTCGACGCCCAGCAGATTGCCGCTGGCGCCGCCCGGCGTCATGTTGTTCTCGGCTGCGCCGGTGAACTCCACACCATTCAACAGAAATTCGTTTTGCTGAGGACGATTGCCGGCCACCGCAAAATTGTTACCGGTGCTGGAGTTCGAGACCCCAACGCCGCCGGTCTTCTGCGAGGTGAAGTTGACGATCTCCGGAGTCAACTCCAGCAGCAGATCGTAGCTGCGTCCGTTCAGCGGCAGCGCCTTCACTTCCTTCTCCCCCACCAGGCCGGAGATGTCCTGCGTCGTCGTGTTCACGATCGGAACATCGCCGACAACCTTTACTTGCTCGCTGCGCTGGCCGACCTGCAAGGTCAGATCGGCGGTCGCGTCCTGTCCAACCACCAGCACGACACCACTGCGGACCTGCTCGGCGAATCCCGATTTGGAGGCGTGGATCTCGTACCGGCCAACCGGCAGCGCCACCAACTGATAAAGTCCGGACTGGCTGGACACGGTGCTGCGCGAGATCTGAGTATCCACATTGATTGCAGTGACTGAAGCGGCGGTGATGGCAGCGCCAGTTTGATCCGTCACCCGGCCCGACAAATTCGCTGTCACCTGTCCCAGGGCACTTGCAGAACAGATAACGACCACACAGAACATCAATCGCAATGAACAACGGCGTTTGGCAGGCATAACACTCCGTCGATAAACCTGGATTGAATTGACCGAGAACCGGTGAGAATCCACTACTTTAAGCGGATAAAATCGTTACTGTCAAACGGTTATAGGCTATTTTGAATTCTGTTCGAAGCGAGCATCTCCGCTTTCTCACTCGACCCTAAAAGCCGCCATCGTGCCGACCACAACTCTGGCAACGGAAACGGAAGACGAGATCCCCGACCCGTTGACCGGAGCGGAGAACAGGTGGTCGTCACCGATCCAAACACGCTGAGTCGAATCCCCGCGGTCACTATCGCTTATTTCTGTGCTCAATCGTTTCTTGAGCCGGTCGCGGCTTGAGCCGCAAGCGTAGAATGTACGGCTGAGCATGGCTCGCGAGGTTTTCAGTGGCCAAGAACATTCGATCGCATCAGCCAGGCGAAGCCAGTTTCAAGGCGACGCTGCCCGAGGATATTGAGTGGAAACCTTTTGCCGCGTTCCCGCCCTCAGTGCGCCTCGCCGTTGTTGTAGGTGACCCCACGAAGGAAGGCCCTTACACCATCAGGGTTCACGTCCCTCACGATGTGAGATTGATGCCGCACAGGCATCCCGAGGACCGGGTGTACACCGTCATTTCCGGCGTCTTCTACATTGGACTAGGTGATCAGTTCGACGCCAACAACTTGCAAGCATATCCGCCCGGCGCGGTAGTCGTTCTGCCCGGCGACACGCCCCATTTCCATTGGGCCAAGTCTGGCGAATACATCACGCAGGTGACGGGCATTGGGCCCCTAGGCCTCGAATATCTGGATCCGAAGAACGACCCGCGGAACGGATAACCATCCTGCTGCAAGCAGATTCGCTACCCGTCAACGCCGCCACTGGCGGGGAATTCTGCTCGGCGGGAGCCACCCGCTTGAGAAGAAACCGCCGATGAGCGTATAACGGTCGGCACCCAAGGAGGAATCATGGCAACCACCTTCGATCCGACAGTGGGCTCCACGACTGGAAGAGCGGAGAATTCTGCCGACGCAATTGCCGTCCCAATCACGTTACGCATCAACGGTAAAGAACACTCGCTCCGCATCGATCCACGAACAACGCTGCTGGATTGCATTCGTGAAACAGTGGAATTGACGGGAACGAAGAAAGGCTGCGATCACGGGCAGTGCGGCGCGTGCACCATACATGTTGATGGCAGACGGGTGCTGTCCTGCCTCAGCCTCGCCCTGGCACACGAGGGGAAAGAGATCACCACTCTGGAAGGTCTCGGCACGCCGGAGGCAATGCATCCCATGCAAGCAGCATTTCTTGCCTGTGACGCTTATCAGTGCGGTTATTGCACCTCCGGCCAGATCATGTCAGCCGCAGCGTTGCTTAACGAGCCGTGCGGTCCTGACGACGCTGCCGTGAAGGAGCTAATGAGCGGCAACATCTGTCGATGCGGGGCTTACGCCAATATCGTGGCAGCCATCCAGCAAGTTCGACAACGCGCATAACGCGAGCGGAGATCCTCGATGCATACCTTTGAATTTATCCGGCCTGCCGACCCTGCAGCGGCGATCAACACCGCAGCGCAGTCCAAAACCGCGCAGCAGGGCGCAGACGTGCGCTTTCTGGGAGGCGGTACGACGCTCCTCGACCTGATGAAGCTGAACGTCGAAACGCCCACCCGTGTGCTCGATATCAACCCCTTCCCTCTCGACAAGATCGAAGACACGTCGGAGGGTGGCCTGAAGATCGGCGCGACGGTTCGCAATTCGGATCTGGCAAATCACGCGAGGGTGTTGCGTGACTACGCCGTGCTGTCCCAGGCGATCCTTTCCGGCGCGTCCGGGCAGATTCGCAACATGGCGACAACCGCCGGCAACCTTGTGCAGCGAACCCGCTGCGTCTATTTCCGCGATACGGCGATGCCCTGCAATAAACGAGAACCAGGAACCGGCTGCCCCGCAATCACCGGCAGCAATCGCACACTCGCAATTCTCGGAACCAGCAACCATTGCATCGCCACAAACCCCTCGGACATGTGCGTGGCGATGGCAGCTCTGGACGCAGTCATCCACGTCGAGGGCCCCAAGGGGACACGTACCATTCCCATTGGCGACTTCCATCTTCTGCCCGGCGACACGCCCGATCGTGAGACGGTGCTTGAACCTGGCGACCTTATCACTCATGTCACGCTGCCGCCGCCGATCGCAGGAAGCAAGCAGGTTTATCTGAAGCTGCGGGATCGCGCGTCCTATGAATTCGCTCTCGCCTCAGCCGCAGTGGTGATGAAGGTCGATGGTAGGAATGTCAGTTACATCCGGATCGCGCTGGGCGGAGTTGGAACCAAGCCCTGGCGCTCGCCGGAAGCGGAGGCCGTGCTCGCAGGTAAGCCCGCGAATGCCGAGAATTTCCGCCAGGCCGCTGAAGCCGCTCTGCGCGACGCCAAGCCGCAGAGCGAAAACAAATTCAAGATCGAACTGGCAAAGCGCTGTCTTGTGCACACTCTGCAAACAGCGGCGAACGGCTGATCCGGCCGACGGAGAACCAGCATGGCGACGCAACAGCAAGTATCACCGATTGGGCGCGACACCGTTCGGGTCGACGGGCCTCAAAAAGTCACCGGCGTTGCACAGTACACCTCCGACTTCCATTTTCCCGGGATGCTGTATGCAGTACCGGTCGGAGCCACGATCGCGAAGGGAGCCATCACCAAGCTCGATACCAGCGCAGCTGAGGCGATGCCCGGCGTCGTGGCAATCCTGCACCGCGGCAATATCGGCAGAATCTTTCGTTCCATCCCGGGGCCAGGTTTCTCAGGCATCTGCGAAGAGCGCCGCCCGCCTTTCGAAGATGACGTTGTTCGCTACTACGGCCAGTACATCGCGCTCGCCGTGGGGGAGACGTTCGAAACCGCCAAAGCCGCTGCCGATGCCGTCGTTGCGACGTACGCTGCCGAAGAGCCGAACGTCGAACGGCAACTCGTGGCTGACGACGAGCCGGATGAAGTCATGACCACATTCGGCCCGGTGAAGCGTATAGAAAGCCAGCGTGGCGATCCCGATGTTGCATTTGCTAGCGCACCGGTCAGGGTTGACCACACCTACGTCACGCCATTTGAGACGCACAATCCGATGGAGCCGCACTCAACTACCGCGATTTGGGAAGGCTCAACCTTGACGCTGTATGAGTCCTCGCAGGGCGTGGTGAATTTGCGAGGCGTGCTGGCGCAAATGCTCGGCCTGCCGGTTGAAAACGTCCGCGTAATCACCAAGTTCGTGGGATCGGGATTTGGCAGCAAGCTTTGGCCGTGGACGTTGTGTCCGCTGGCGGCAGCGGCCGCGCGACAGGTGAACGCCCCGGTAAGGCTGGTGCTGGCTCGCAAAATGATGTTCCATGCCGTGGGGCATCGTCCGCGCACGCAGCAGCGCGTTCGCCTGGGCGCAACACCGGAGGGGAAGCTGCTTTCGCTGCAGCACGATTACATCTACACAAGGTCGATGCTGGATGCCCATCATGAAGGCTGCGGCGAAGGCACTCCCTTTCAATACAGTGTTCCCAATCTGCGGGTGACCTTTGGCCGCACCAAGCGAAACATCGGCGGCGGGGCTGATATGCGCGGCCCTGGCCGAGTGCCCGGGCTGTATGCGATGGAATCCGCGATAAACGAACTGGCCCATGAACTCAATATGGACCCGGTTCAACTGCGCATCCTCAACGAGCCGAAGATCGATGAGGGCCAGGGACTTCCATTCTCATCGCGGCACATGCTCGAATGCTTGCAGGTGGGTGGAGAAAAATTCGGCTGGTCGAAGCGCAACCCCGCGGTCGGGTCGATGAAACGCAACGGCTTAACCCTGGGTTGGGGAGTGGCTGGGTGCTCGTGGATCGCGGCTCGCTTTCCCGCGGCGGCCTACATTCAGCTTCGCGACGACGGCTCGTGCCGCGTGGCAAGCGCGACGCAAGATATCGGCACCGGCACCTACACGAACCTCGCACAGCTCGCCTCGGCGAGAACGGGCGTTCCATTGGACAAAGTGGAAGCAGAGCTCGGCGATACTGCGTTCCCCGAAGGTCCACTCTCGGGCGGCTCGATGGCTACACCCTCGTTGGTGAACGCGGTATTCGCCGCAGCTGACCAGGCGATCGAGTCGCTCAAAACGATTGCTGCTTCCACGCCAGGATCTCCGTTCGTGGGTCACAAACCCGACGATCTGGGCTTTGAGAACGGCGCGCTGTTCCTTAAGACAGAAAGATCTGCGAACAGCGTGCAGTTCGACGACCTGCTTCGACGCGCCAACCTCCGCATGGTTACTGGCAACGGCCAGTCTCAGGCAACGTTTGGCAACCCTGAGCCGAAGTTCTCGACCCAATCCTTCGGCTGTCACTTTGTCGAAGTCACCTGGCAACCGGAGATCGCCCGTTTGCGCGTCAGCCGAGTGGTCAGCGTGATCGATGCCGGCAAGATCATCAACACGCTGGCTGGCCGCAATCAGATCCAGGGAGCAGTTGTGATGGGACTGGGCATGGCCCTGCTGGAGGGTACCGAATACGATCCCCAAAACGGCGCACCGATCAACAGCAGTCTTGCCGATTACCTGGTTGCGGTGAACGCCGACGCACCCTCAATCGACGTACACTTCCTCGACCATCCTGACAAGGAAATCAACGAGCTCGGAGCCCGCGGCATTGGCGAGATCGGGCTGGCTGGTATCGCTGCAGCCATCACCGACGCGGTGCACCATGCTACTGGTGTCCGGGTGCGGGAATTGCCGGTGAGGATTGAAGACTTGCTCGCTTGAGACACAATCCTGGCCGCAACGCAAGCGCGCGGAAGGCGCGGCTTCGCGTCGAACCCAACTCCCTACACGAACAAGGATCCCGTGGCGGAAGCAGGATGACCGTTCACCTCGCCGTCGTTCCGCGCAGAGGGCGCCGTGGCTGTAACGGCACAGGCGCCGGTCGTTCGCTGATCGGGCTGGCGCGACACGACGCGGCGAACCTTAACCCTGAGCTGTTGTCCGACCACGATCGTGTTTGGAAGATCGATAGCGAGCCCGTCCAAGGACAATCATCCAGTACTTCCGAACTGCTCATCATTCGACGATGCCCATATGCGATCACGGAGTTATCTCAAAAACAACGCCGCAACCCATGAAGCAGTTTGAGTTGCCGCCGCGAACGGCGGTCCCGTAGAGGTTCCCATTGCCGTCGAGGATCAGCGAACCGATGGGATTTGCACCATCGCTAGCATCAGTGAAATCGTAGAGGTCGGTATAGGCCCAGCTACCGTTGGATCGTGTCAGCTTAAAGACGTTGCCGTAGTGATATGCGCCATTCGCGTAGCTTGCACCGTAGAGATTGCCCGCCGAATCAATTAGCAAGGTTCCCCACGGTCCGGAGCATCCATAAGTTCCGACCGCGATAAAACAATTACCTTCCTGAGGGTAGCCGTTGGGTAAGGCATAAATCGCATGGTAGGTCCAGCTTCCGTCCGAGGGTGACAACTCAAAAACCGTTCCGCCGGCTTCGGGCCCATCCGTGGACGATACCCCATACAGGTTTCCTGCCTGGTCGGCGACCAGCCCGGATATGGGAAATTTCCCATCCTCTCCGTCGGTAAAGGTGTAGATGATATTCGCGGTCCATCCTGACGGGGTTGGCGTCAACTGAAAGACCGTCCCACAACCGTTGAGGAAAAGAAAACCGCAGTTGGCCGCATCCGCAGGGCCTAATTGCGATGTGCTGTACAAGTTGCCGGCCGCGTCCGAAGTTACTGCATTGAGTGGGAGGAGTGGGTCGGATCCCGGTGTAGGTTCAAACCAATAGGTCTTACCCATCCCCCAGCTTCCGCCGGAGGGTACGAGCTGAAAAATCTCTCCGTCGTTGTACGCCGAACTAAAGTTCGTGCCGTAGAGATTGCCAGCTCGATCAAAAATCAGCTGGCCGAGGCCCAGGCCCGCGCCCCCGCCTTGATTGGGTCCCGGGAATGCCCAGCTTATGGTCTCTGTCCAACTGCATAGCGCGGTGGTGCAAGGCGTTGCGGGAGGCCTGAGATTGTAGACAATTCCGCAACCTATCGGAATAGGATGCTGGCCAGACCATCGACAGCCTCCGTTGTCGTTATAGTCTCCGTCAAAGGTTGTGCCATAAAGGCTGCCGTCGGGCGCGATCGTAACCGGGGCGATGGGAAGGTTCCCATCCACGGTGCCTCCGCGAAATTCGTATAGCGTGCTGAATGCCCAACTCGAACCAGATCGATTCAGTCGAAAGACGGTACCGCATCCTTGAGCAGGGAAACCGGCCAGGTTGTAGCAGGTGGTGCCGGTGTAACCGCCCTCGGCGGCCGTTCCATAGAAGTTCGATCGGCCGTCCCACGCTAAGCCGGCGTGCGGAGCTGCCCCGTCCGCTCCGCCCGTGAACGCATGGAGTACTGTGAAGGTTTGCGCATTGACAGGCGCGGTGAACGCCAACATGATGGCTATCGCCAAAGCACTCTGCCAGCGTCTCGTTGAGAATTGTCCGACTGTCATGGTAAGCACTCCTTTATGACTTCGGCGAGCAGATTTGGCTCCGCCAGTTGCGCGCCAAAGCTTATTCATTCATGGCGAACAGCCTCCAGCGGACCCAGCTTCAAAGCTTTGCGGGCCGGGATATAGGAAGCCGATAATGCGACGATCAGTAACAATCCGGCAACGCTGACGAATATGACGGGGTCAGTTGGCGTCACTCCCAACAGCGTCGGACGCAGAAGACGTCCTAAAATCAGAGAAGCCAGCACACCAACCGCTAGTCCGCTCAGGGCAATCGATAATCCCAAGTTAAGAACCAGGATCAGCACCTGGGTCCGCTTCGCTCCTAACGCCCGGCGGACGCCGATCTCGGCCGTGCGTCCGGCCACCATGTAAAACATCGCCCCGTAGGTTCCGGCTGCGGCCATGAGCAACGCGATACCCGCTAATATGCTGAGCAAGACCACCAAGAGTTTTTGAGGGGCGAAAGCAGACTCTGTGATCTCAGTCAGGGGACGGACGTCATACACCGCCAAGTCTGGGTCGAGCGAATACAACCCGTCGCGGAGTAAGGGTTCGAGCGAGGAAGGATTACCGTTGACAGAAATCACCAGGCTTTCGCCGTCGGGCGGGTTACACCAGACGCCGAGGTCAACAGCCATCGACGTGCATACTTGCTGCTTGGAGACAAAAGCCTGGGGCAGCGGTGGCGCCATGCCGGCTAAGAGCTCCAAGTGACGGACTACCCCGACCACCTTCCATCCCGCATCAAACTTGTGCGATGTTCCCAAGTCGAGGTTTAGCCACTTGCCGAGAGGGTTTTCGCCCGGCCAGGCCTGGTCGGCAAACCTTTCGTCGATGATGGCAACCAAAGGCGCGTCGTGGTTGTCGTTTGCGTTGAGATAACGTCCCCTAAGGAGCTTCACACTCAGTGCCGGAAGTGCTCCAGGGGTTACGGTAGCCAGCTCGAGATAAGGTTCATTTCCAGGATGCGGCGCAGGATGTCCCTCAGCGCGGAAATCGGTTACCGATCCGCCCAATAACGGCTGTATCGCGCCCGCCGTTTTCACATCCGGCAACGTCGCCAATTTCTGCATGAGCCTGGTAATGAAACGCGTACGTTGTTCATTAGTGGCATACTTCGTGCCGGCGAGGCGCAGCGTAGCGGTCAGCACGTTGTCCGGTTGAAATCCCAAGTCGGACCGAACGAGGTTGTAAAAGCTCTTCAGGCTTAGTCCGGTCGCGACCAGTAGGACCAGCGAGAGTGCCAACTGGCCGGCTGCGAGGAATGCACGTGCCCCCACGCGCGTGAGTCCCTGCCGCGACCCGTGGCTCGTGTCCTTTAATACTTCATTGGGGTCCACCTGCAGTGCCATCAGCGCCGGGAAAACACCGAAAGCAATTCCCGTTACGAGCGACGTTACGAACACGAACAGCAGAACCGAATGGTCGATGGAGACATCTTCGATACGGGGTAGCATGTCCCGTGCCAGCCCGGCAAGCGCGGCCGTGCCGATGTACGCGACAAGTACACCTAGAGCACCGCTCATGAACGCCAGTAGAATACTTTCGCACAGGTGCTGTCTGGCCAGACGGAGCGGCCCCGCGCCAAGCGTGCTGCGAACCGCGATCTCGCGTCTTCGGACAATTCCCAGTGACAATAGAAGGTTTGCCACGTTCGCGCAGGCGATTAGCAGCACAAGGCCCACCGCCAATAGGAGCAAGTACAACGGTCGACGGAAGTGTTGGAGTGTGTGCTCCATAAGGGGTTGCACAGTCACACCTTGACCCTGGTCCACCGGGTATTTCCGCGCCAGCTGGTCTGCAATCACGCTCATCTCGGATTGCGCTTGCTGCAGCTTGACTCCCGGTTTAAGCCGTCCATAAGCCCAGACTCCTTGGTGAACGTCGCGGTGCGCCGGACCGCCAATTATGTTTTCCACTAGGCCCAGTGGTGTGAACACGTCCATCTGCCGCCAACTCGCATGGCAGCGACTGCTGGGGACAACGCCAACCACGGTATAAGGTTGTCCATCGAGAACCAGTTGCTTGTGCAGGACGGCAGGGTCCCGCCCGAACTCGCGCATCCAGAAGGAGTCGCTGAGCAGCACAACAGGGCGGGCGTCGGGTTTATCGTCAGCAACTGTAAGTGGGCGGCCGAGAATCGCCTCGATCCCCAACATTGGAAAGAAGCCGGCCGAGACCTGGCGCGCTTGCAGACGCTGCGGTTCGCCACGGCCGGTAAGCGTAACGTCAACCGAACGAAAACCCTCGATGCTCTCGAATGCGTTGTTCCGCGCTTGCCAGTCGCGGAGGTTCGGGAGAGCGATGTTCATTACGTGAAAGCTAGCGTTACGTTCTGATAGCGCTACTAGTCGTTCTGGGTGGAAATAAGGAAAAGGCCGCAACAGCACAGCATTAACTACGGAGAAAATGGCGGTGGTAGCGCCGATACCAAGCGTAAGAGTGAGCAGGATGATGGCCGTGAGACCGGGATTACGGCGCAGCATACGCAAACCGTAGCGAATATCGAAGAGCAACTCTTCGACGCGTGGCCAAGTCCATATTTCGCGGCCGTGTTCCTCGATTTGTGTGACATCGCCGAACTCACGGCGAGCCGTGGCTTCCGCCTCCTCGCGTGGCATTCCAGCCGCGGCCAATTCCTCGGTCCTCTGCAGCAGATGCAGGCGAATCTCCTCCGAAATATCGTCCTGCATGTGCTTTCGCCGCAAGAGCTGAGCGAGAAAATTCATAACTTCACAGGAGACAATACGCGCTTGATTCCTTCCAGCATTCGTTCGAAGCTCGACACCTCGCGTTCCAGATGCTTGGCACCCGCGGATGTGAGCGTGTAGGTGCGAACACGACGGTTGGTGGAGGAAACCTCCCAATGCGCTTCCAACCATCCAGCTTTGAGCATGCGCTGCAGGGCGGGATAGAGGGAGCCCTCTTCGATCTGCAGCAGTTCGTTGGAGGTTTGTTTAATATGCTGCGCCAGTGCATAACCGTGCAAACGCCGGCGCTTCAGGGTACGCAGGATCATCATCTCCAGCGCACCAGGAAAGAGATCTCTTTGGTTGGTTGTTTTCATCTGACCGCGCTGATGGCCGTACCAAAGTGGTTGAGCCTATGCCTAGAACAAAATAGTATTGGTCGGTATGCTTGTCAACTAAATAGTTGCCCGGGCGAGCGGGACAGGCCCCCACAACCGCCATGGTTTGGGCGTCCTGGTCATCCGGTCTGCCATCGGGGTAGTGATGTTGCTGCTGGGCTGGACATGATTTCGTTGGCCAGAAGCAAAAGGAGCCAACATGAATCTCGTAATGGCCCGCAAGCGGCAGTTGGCCGGCCGAACGCGATAATATTCCCGCTGTGATGGAGCTGCCAGGACGAGCGGTCGTCCGGAGGATCGGCCTCAGCGCTCGGTGAAGGAGGTTTGCATGTGGAGCGCCAGACAATACTTCACAACCATCTCGGCCAATATCGTGGGATTGCCGCTGATCGTCTTGATCGCGACGTTTGGCGTGAACATACTCGATGTCCAATTGGCATACGCGCAGACGTTAACTGTGCTGCACAACTTCGCCGGGCCGGATGGTGAGGAGCCTTATGCTGGGCTGGCGATGGATCGCGCCGGCAATCTCTATGGCACGACTCCAGCCGGAGGAAACCAGAACAACAATTGTTATAGCTCCTGCGGTGTCGTCTTCCGGATCGCTCGCGGCGGCTCAGGCTGGGTACTTGCGCCGTTTTACGACTTTGAGGGCGGCACGGACGGATCTAACCCCTTGGCCGTCGTGACCATCGGTCCGGACGGCGCCGTTTATGGCACCACCGCCATGGGCGGCGGGGGTTGCACCTCCGATTTCGGTTGCGGCACGATCTTTAAGCTGACACCGCCGGCACGCATCTGCCAGAGGGTAGTGTGTCCCTGGACGGAAACCGTGCTCTATCGATTTGCCGACAGCCCTGTCGGTGCAACGTACCCTGAGGGCGGCGTGGTCTTTGATGCTCAGGGAAATTTTTATGGAACCACGGTAAGCGGGGGTACCGGCGGCGCTGGAACGGTGTACAAGATGACTCCCTCCGGCGGCGGCTGGACCCTAAGCACGATATACAACTTCCAGGGCGGCGCTGATGGATCAGTCCCCATAACCGAACTCAAATTTGATCACGCGGGCAATCTTTACGGCACGACGATCGTTGGTGGCGTGGGCAACGGCAATATCTTCCGCCTGATGCCCGCTGGCGACGGGTGGTCCGAGCAGAACATCTACAGCTTCCTTGGCGGAGTCGACGGGTTCCAGCCGCAGGGCGGTGTCGTGATCGACAGCGCCGGCAACCTGTACGGCGGCACGGTGGGCGGTGGAACTCAGGAGGGCGGCGTTGCTTACGAGTTGACTCCCAACAATGACGGAAGCTGGACTTACAGCATCCTGGCGGATTTCAGCGGAGCCATTAACGCCAGTTTGGCGATTGATGCCTCCGGCGATCTTTACGGCACGACCTACGCAGGTGGTTCGCGAAATGTTGGCGAGGTGTTCGAACTACGCTACACCAATGGAAGCTGGACGAATATCACGGTTCACAGTTTCGACGGCCCCGATGGTGCATATCCCATCGGGGCCGTGCTTGTCGGTTCCGATGGCAGCCTCTATGGCACAGCGACGCTCGGGGGTGCACACGGACGAGGCACAGCCTGGGCGATTATGCCCTGACGACAACTGGCGCGTACATGGTTTGCGCCCGTCTAATGAGCGCTGGACGGGAAAGTAAGTTCCACCGCGCCGCGCAGGGTGTCGGCACAGATGCGCAGCGGGCATTTGAGCTCATTGGGACATCGCTGGATACGTTGTTCCCTTCTTACGTAAGCGAATGACGCGTCCTACAAAATCTATGTGCGGCCGAGTCTCTTTAGCACGCACACGGCGAGAATTACTGCTGAGAAGAACCTTGTCATGCTCCCGCTATTACATCGCTTGCACTTGTGACGCGTGCCCGAACCATAAAGGTTACGTGCATAAACCGCCGCTAACAGGTCTTATGCGTCAGAATGACTCCAGCACACAGGGCTCGGCCCGTTCGGCGTAACGGCCGTTACGAAGACGATTGTGGAGCTAACCAAAAATGCCTATCGACAAAACGATCAATCTCAGTCTGTTTCTGGTGGCCGCATTTGTAATGGCATTCGCAACCCTTGGGTTTGTGATCTGGGACCGGGAACGCCAGCGCGAGTTGAAATTGAAGCTTGTCGGCCAGCGAAATCAGGAAGACTTTGAGATGAAACGCCTCCAACTGGAAGAGCGCCGACTGGAGAGCGAACGTCTGGCACGGCAGGAATCGTTACGGGCGGTAGAGGAGAGATTGACAGCGAACAACTCCGGGGCAGGTTCAGGCGGCTACATCGTCGTAGAAATGGTAGAGAAAGAACGTCCCCTCTTCCACGACTTGTTGAAAGGCTTCGAGGACTACGCCAAGCTGAAGGGCTATGACCTCGCCTTCTCCATCGACTCATCTTTCGATGGCCGAATTGCCTTCAAGTTTACGGTCAAGAACAACGGACTCGTGGTGGGTTCCGAGCGGGTCCGGCAGGATTTCAAAGATTACGTGGAACAGGTCAGAAATAAAGACATCGAGTTCCTCGATCACATGCCTGTCATCACGAGCGCCGAAGAACATACTCTGCTGGTTGCCTTGCTGAAGAATCGAATTTCCTTTCTGCAGAACAGCTACAATCTCTCGCGCAATGCGGTTCGGCACTATGAGAGCCTCATCGCTAAGGTGCGCTCCTTCCCCGCCCTGCCCGGCCCCAGCACGATGCTGGCGGCGGAGGCAATCACCGATTCTCAGTCTGACAATTCATCCCATCTGATCGAGGGGAACAGCAGCAACAGCGATCCGGATTCTTCCCCGAGCATTGATATCGGCGAATCGTTTACCGACAGGCAAGCCCGCATCTTGGCGCTCGATGAGGTGCTTGAGAAATTGAGTTCCTCGGAAGCTCAGGATGGATTTCTGAGCAAGACTCAGCGTGATCTCTGGAAGGTGCGCGACGAACTGGCCGAATATCCTGACCCGGATAGATCATCCGTGAAGAAATGGCTGGAAAGCACTAAGAGCCTGATGGGCACGGCGACGCTGAACGACGAAGTGATGGGAGCCGGCAAGAAGTTGTACGAATTGTTCGGAGTCTAGTCTGGCAACTCGGTAGGCTTGACTATGCTTAACCCTCGCAATCAAACGACGCCTTGTATCAGAGCCGCGGATCTACCGCTGCTTGAGCGCGGCAATATGCCGAAGTGCGTTCCGTCGGCAGACTAAGCAGCTCCGGCAAGAGAGGTGGGGGAGCGTTTGCCACTCGCATACGCTCCCCTTGTTCGTTCTGGATAAACCGCACTTCCAAAAAATCCTACTGGCTTACGATAAGTTGTAGAATCCCATCGGCCGACGTATTCCGATGACGGCTGCCAATGAATCGTAAATCCAAAATGCGACAACGATGGCTCCATCTATCGCTTTGTGTATTGGCGATCGCTTTGGCCACGCCAGCTCGAACGGCCAGCAGCGAGCACGCCGGGACCACCGCTCAGGAGTCGCCCGCAGGCGCCGCTGCGCTACCTGAGCCGTACGGACGACACACCGACGATCTCGATGGCATGTTGCGGCGGCAGACCATTCGAGCCCTCGTCCTGATTAACCCTATCGGCTTTTTCTACGACAACGGCCAGCCGATGGGTATCAACTACGAGGCGCTGCGAGCTTTCGAAACGTTTGTAAACGAGAAGTTCCGAACGCGATCGATCAAAATCGAAGTTACTTTCATCCCTGTGCGCCCCGACCAAGTTGAAGCCGCCTTGAACCAGGGTATAGGCGATATCGTTGCCTACGGCTTGGTCGTCACCCCCGAGCGACAGCAGCAGGTTGCATTCACGGTGCCGATTGAGAAGAACGTCAAACAGGTGCTGGTGACGGGTCCGAATTTTGGAGCGGTATCCGGACTCGAAAGTCTTGGCGGCAAGACCATCTATGTCAACCCGCTAACGGAGAACTATCAGAACCTTCTGCATACAAACGAGGCTCTTCAGAAACAAGGCAAGCCTGCGATTGTCATCAAGAAAGCAGACGAAAATTTGCTGGACGACGACCTGATCCAGATGGTCAACGCCGGCATGATTCCGGCTACAGTAACGACCGCCTCGCGGGCGAAGCTCTGGTCCGAAGTCCTGCCTCACATGGAGCCCCACCTGGATATCGTGATCGCCAGCGGCGAGCAGAGGGCTTGGGCCGTGCGCAAGAACAATCCACAACTGGAGCAACTTCTCGACGAGTTCATCGCGCCACGAGCGGTGGGAACATCCTTCGGTGACACTCTGCTGCGACGCTATCTCCAGAACACCGAGTGGGTGAAGGACGCGACATCGCCGGACGAGATGAAGAAATTCCAGACTCTCGTGGCATATTTCAAGAAATACGGCAGTCAATACGGCTTCGATTACCTGCTGCTGGCCGCCCAAGGCTATCAGGAGTCAAGCTTGAATCAGAATGTTCGTAGTCCCGGCGGAGACGTTGGGATTATGCAGGTGAATCCGCAACTGGCTGCAGCCCCGCCAATCAATGTTCCCAATGTCATGTCGGCGGAGACCAATATCGAGGCTGGCGCCAAAATGCTGCACGCGATCGAAGAGCAATACTTCAACGATCCGAAGATTGACAGCCTGAACAAGACCCTGCTGGCGTTTGCCAGCTACAATGCCGGACCAAATCGCGTTGCAGAACTTCGCCAGCGGGCTCAGAAACAAGGCCTGAACCCTGACGTATGGTTTGGCAACGTCGAGTTGATGGTCGCTCAGAACATTGGGCAGGTGACCGTTACCTATGTGGGGAATGTGTACAAATACTACGTCGCGTATCAGCTCGCCATGCAGCAAGGAGCAGCATCACATTAGTCCTCGCTGTAAGTCTCCCCCTAATTTCAATTTCCAGTGATCTCGTTCGCAAGCCGCTCCATGCTGGTTTGGTCGACGAATCAAGCCGGTGTGCGGATCATCGAGATCGGCGATTAGCGCAACCACAACCGCCATTACCAGGGGAGTGATGCGGAAATCATGTGCCGTCTAATGGCATAACGCAAGAGCTCAGCATTGGTCATCGTCCCCCGACAACTTCCATACGACTGGCCTATTGGCTGGGAGTGTCAGCTGCGACAGGAGCATCAACCTTAGTGGAAAACTTTCTCAAAGCCGAGTCCAGAGAGTATTTTGCTAGAAGTCGGTTCCTCGCAAATATTGTATGAGCTATCGGCAAGGGTTCACCTTTGGTTTCTGGATACGGGTAAGATGACTCTTACAAGTGGGGACAATCGGTTTCAGAACGGCGCGCAGGACTATGCGGCGTATCTCGAGACGCCGGAGGGACGGTTGCGCACGGATCTGGCGTTCGCCAACCTGCGAGATTTTCTGCCCTCACCGCAGGCGAACATTCCATTGCATGCGCTGGATGTAGGATGTGGCACGGGAGCTGCGGCCCTTCTTCTCGCGGGACTCGGTTTTCACGTCACCCTGCTGGATTCCTCGCAGGCGATGCTCGATATCGCTAAGCGCTCCGCAGAACAAGCTGGCGTCACTAATAGGGTTACACTCCGCAACGACGACGCTCTCCGATTGACAAATCTGTTCGACGCCGCGTCGTTCGACATCGTTCTTTGCCACGACATCCTCGAGTACGTAGAGGATCCGACCAGCGTGTTGCGGCAGGCGGCCCGCGCCTTGCGAGACACATCGGCGATACTTTCAATTGTTGTTCGCAATCAGGCGGGGGAAGTCTTCAAGGCCGCGATCCAGGCTGGTGATCTGGCGGTTGCTGCAGCCGATCTAAGCGCTGAATGGGGCCATGAATCTCTGTACGGAGGCAGAGTGCGATTGTTTACCGCGACTGACCGGCAAGACCTGCTGGATGCGGCATCGTTGACCTTGGTCGCTGAGCGAGGGATACGCGTGGTCGCCGACTACCTGCCGGCTAACGTCTCCCGCACCGCCGAATACGCTCGTATTCTGGAGCTGGAAAGCAAGCTGGGCAGCCGACCGGAATATGCTGCGGTGGCTCGTTACACGCATTGCCTGGCGCGGAGCAGGGAGAATGCTGCGTGAAGCACCTTACCCACGAATCCCCAACCCGGCCCGCTACCGGCAGGCCTGACGGAATTTCGCTTGGGCTGGGGCTCACGAACGAATGCAATCTCTCCTGTGCTTTCTGTTATCGCGACCCGGCCCGCACAGATCGCCTTACGCTGGAGCAGGTCAAATCCGTGATGGAACGGTTACCGGTGCGGTCAGTAAACCTGGGGACGGGCGAGAACGGAATGCATCCCGACTTCAGGGCGATTCTAGCCTATCTGCGCACGCAACCGGTCAAGCTTACCATCACCTCCAACGGTCACAGCGTCGCCCTTCTGGAAGATGGTGAGCTGCGTGCCTTCCACGACATCGAATTTTCGTTGGACTACCCAACGCAGGCGGAGCAGGATACGCAACGTGGTGCGGGAAACTGGGAGCTCATTCATCAACAGGCAGCGCGCTGCCTGAAGCTGGGTGTGCCGGTAACTGTCATCGCCGTGATGATGAAGTCAAACTACCTGCGTTTGTCAGAGGTCGCGCGAGTGGCTAAAGAGTTCGACGCCCCGTTGCGTGTAAACGTCTACCAGGCAGTGCGCTCCGATATCTATGCATTGTCCTACGAAGAGTATTGGGAAGGATTTCGGCGCCTCTTTGCAGAAACGGATGTGATCGCGATTGGCGAGCCGTTGGTACGAGCGATGGCTGGTCTGCCACCGCTTCGCGGGGGATGCGGCGTCAGCACGGTGCGCGTGACGCCGCGTGCCACCACGCAGCCATGCGTCTATTGGCCCGGAGCCGGAGAGCCGCTGCCGAACTTGATTTCAGCCGGACTCGAGATCCTGGATTCAGAGCCGTTCGAGCAGGCTCGGGCGCTCCCGGACGCGTGCCATCCGTGCGAGTTCCGTGACTCCTGCCACGGCGGATGTGCTGGCCGGCGACGGTTACAGAACGAACTGCTAAAGCCCGACTGCTATTGCCCGATTGTCCGTGGAGAGAGGCCACGCCTCGAACTGTGTATGGCTGCGAGCCGCGACCTGCCCAAGCTAAGCAGTTCCTGCACAACGGTTGTCATCGCCCGATAAAAACACTCCGCTCATTGCGCGTCTAGCCATTTGTCGGACCCCACCAACTTGACGGCCACATTCGTAAACGTAAGCTGAAAGGGCTTGCCGTCGGCTGTACCGCGGTGCTCGGTCGAGAAAAGTAGTGGACCTGCCTTCTTGTAGCCTGCCCAGGTTGTAATAACGACGCTCGGCTTCTTGGGCCCGCCGCGATTAAATTGAAACGCCTCGACTCGCCCGTCGGGGCCCACGTAAAGCGTCCAGGTATCGCCTGGGGTATAGCCGCCCGCTGATGGATACTTCACCACGACCTTGTCAGCCGAACCTTTCCCGAGCGGCAGCTTCTGCATACCTTCATCGGTCACCGTAGCGCTGCTGTCCCAGTAGGCATGAAAAGGAAAGAGCAACCAATAGTTGTCATTCACGAAGCCCGGATCGATGTTGTCCTTCACATCAGCCGGCTGGCTGCTTAGTTGAGAGCGCAGGTACGTAACCTTCACCGGCTTGCCCGACTTGTCTTTGCTCTCGTAAGTAACCTGCCCGGTCTTGGGTTCCCAGGTCCATGTGCGCGAAAGATCGACTCCGGGGAATTGCGCGTTGAAGGTGTAGCGGATCGCCTCGACCTGCCCATACGAGTCGATCCCATATGTCTTCGCGAGCTTCTCGATAACAGGCGGGCGCTGTTGCGCCCACGAAGTAGTAGTCAAAAGTAACAACCCAAGGACCGGCAGAACACGTAACGATATATTCCCGAACGACTTTCTCATGGATGTTCTCCTCGGTGAAATCTACGACCAGCTTTGGATGACGCCCGGCGGTCGTAGGATACGGAAACGTATTCCGAAAACCTTACTTGGGCTGGGGCCCAGACACCTGATCGCTTGGGCAGTGACGTACGGCCAGTCGAGTGGCGCGCCACAACAGAAGAATTGCACCTGTTAATCCAACAGAACCGTACTCCAGTAGCACAATCCAGCCAGGCAGCACCCACGGACGTCCCAGGATGCGCTGGTGCCACACAAGGTAAGCAGGGATAATGCTCACCGTCCAGATGATGATCGGCAGGGTCGAAACCGATCGCGCCAACGGTAATAGCCACAGCAAATACCAGGGATAGACCACCGGTGCACAGAACAGCGACGCGGCCATCGGCCAGGCAAACGCATCGGCAGACAACGTCGGCGATTTGCTTCTGAACCAGAGGGCGACGAGAAATCCCAGGAAGACTGCCAGCCCGGCTATAACCTGCGGAATTGCCACTCGCTCGAGCGATGCAAATACCGGATCGTTGAAGCGGAAGCTCTGGATGTAGTTGCCCAACGAGCCGAAAGGAATTCGCCCGTGATTGAGGAACCGCACGTACAAACCCGCGAATACGACTGCCGCCAGCACAGCGTCGCGAATGCGAATTCGCCGCCAGTAAAGCGGCAGCAGCACGATGGGCAGAAATTTCACGGCGACTGCCAGCGCAAACGCGACTGCTGCGATTGCGCGCCAGCGGCGTAGAAGGGCAGCGAATGACAGCAACAGCAGCAACGCGCCGACTATATCGACATGGCCGCTGCCCGCCACTTCCGTTGCCAGCAGCGGATTCCATGCATACGCCAGAACCCAGTGCACGCCTTGGCCAGTAACACGTAAGACATCCAGCAAAATGAGAACAATCGCCAAGTCGCAGATCACAAGGGCCACACGCATCGAAAAGACCGACTCGTGAATTGCTGTGACGGCGCGAAAGAAAAGCTGCGCGCCCGGCGGATACGGGCTGGGAATATCCGGATGGTTCATCGAGCGCGTTTCGGTAGTATGCAGCCCCGCGAACGCCGGATCGCTGGGTACCACAATGTAGGGGTTATAGCCGAGCCGCTGGATCCTGCCATCCCACACATAGCGGCGAACGTCGTCATCGGAGCCAGTCGGTATCGCGAGAAACGCTATGTGCCACAGCGCGGCCAATACGAGGCCGACGATAATGACACGCTTCGAAAAGCTTGGGGTACAGAACAGCTCGCGGATGGCAAGAAGGTACGCGATGCCGGCTACCACCAACGGAACGATGGGAAACGCTTCGCCCTGCCCGCTGAAGCTGCGTGCGCAGACGGTCAGCGACACAAGCAGTACGACGCCGAGACCGCACAGTCGGTAGGATGAAGGGAACTTCACAAATCACCGCGGACGTTTCGCACCGGCGGGATAACTCCTTGCCATCGCTTCAGCCACGCCGCGGTTCGCGGAGCACGCGACGGAGCCAGCAGCAACTCCCCGGCAAGCCGGGTCAGGTCGCCATGCACGTCGATGTCGTAGAACGGATCGGTGAAGCCGACAGAGAGCTGCAACCGACCCGCACGCGCCAGCAATGTGTCGAGCGCACTGCCAGTTCCCATTCCATCGCGATGAAAAAGCTCAGCATGGGCCGCATGTGCTCCGACCAGATAATAGCCGCCATCGTGCGTAGGTCCAACCACAACATTGTGAGTGCTGAGCGTTTCGAATGCGCGGTTGAGAACGGAAGCCGGCAGATGTGGGCTGTCGCTATTGAAGGCAACCACGCGTTGCTCCCCGGACGCCGTGAAGTGCGCAAACACCGAGGTCAATCCCGCCGCGAGCCCCAGGCCCTGCTGCGCCACGATATCGACCGCGACATCGGCCAACTGCGTCAACTCCGTGACGTCCGACGCCGGGCACATAATGGCAACCTTCACGCCGCGCAACGAGCGCGCCAGAGTCACCGTGTCACTCAGCAGACAGCGATAAAGATCGGTGACGGCCTCCACTGGAAGGCTTTGCATCAGACGCGTCTTGACCATGCCGGGCCGCGGCGCCTTGGCCATGATGACGAGCGTGCAGTCAGCATTACTTGATCGCAGAGTGGTCGCTCCCGATTCCATAGAGGTCTTGTCCCCGGGTTCGCTGGCCGCGCGTCATGCCTTTCGGCGCCGGAAACAATTGAACACGATCAGGCTGAGGATAAACCACGCCGCTCCGACCGTGCCGCGCACCGTACCACTGATCTTCGATTTCCCAATACGCGGGTAGTAACTGACCGGCACCTCGACAATCCGAAATCCGCCGAGCGCTCCTTTGAGGATCATCTCAACGGCCCACCCATACGTAGCTTCTTCCAGCGAGAGTTGTCGCAGGACATCAGCGCGCGCAGCGCGAAATGGGCCGAGATCGGTAATTCGCTGGCCATACAGCAACCGGATCAGCCCGGCAGCCAGTCGGTTTCCAAGCACGGAGTGCCACGGCAACGCGTCCGGATGATTTTGTTTCGCGAGGCGCGAGCCCAGCGTGATATCGGCTCTGCCTTCGATGATAGGAGCGATGAGAAGCGGCAGTTCATCGGGGCGATCGCTGTAGTCGCCGTCGAGAAACACGACTACGTCGGGAGTATTGGCCGCCGCAAGACCCGTCAGGCAGGCACGGCCGTATCCGCGACGCGGTTCGCGCAGTACGCGCGCTCCCATCGATTCGGCGATCTCAGGGGTTCCATCCGCTGAGTTGCTGTCGACCACCAGGACTTCGGTGACGAGATTGGCGGGAAGATCGGCGAGCACGCGTCCGATGGCCTGTGCTTCATTGTGAGTGGGAATGACGACGGAGATGCGCACTTGATCTGGGCCCGGATCACCACCACGGGGCGTTGGGCCAGCGCCTGGCGAGCCACGCGTCGACGCCGCATGTCCT
>DATHQX010000012.1:0-10388 GCA_035482295.1 Verrucomicrobiia bacterium | reverse complement strand
CGTGTACGCCCCATACTGCGCCTTCTCGATCAGCTTTGACGGCACCACCACATCCGCGTCCACGGTCCAGAATGGAATCCTGATCCGCGAGGCCAACTCTCTGCGCCAGCGCTCCGACTCCCGTAGTGGATTCTCATCACCCACCAAGAATGCCGCGCCAACATCTGCCAACAATCGTTCATGCGACTCATGCGGAGCCCGTCGCATCACAAACGAGATTTTCCGCGCAGCCAGATCGGCCTCAATATCCGGCAGACCTTGATTTAGAAACGCGTAGTGCCGAAGATTCGCATGAGGAAAATTCGCAATCCCCGCAAAATACACAACCAGCGGCAGCGCCAGCAGATTCGCAATCTTCACCGCCAGATCGACCGCGTGATTGTCGACTCCGCGCTCGGCTCTTTGCATCCAGTAGACGACACATTTGCCATCCGGATCCGGCCCGCCATCTCGCCGCACCGTAACTCGCGCGTCCTTCAACAATAGATCGAGTTCATCCGAGAGCGCAGCGCGCAACATAGCCATGGACTCAGTCTACGAGGCAATTCCGCGCTACTTTGACGGCAATAAAAAATGCGGCCCGCAGGCCGCATCTCCGTAAAACAGATTCTCAGGACCAAAGCCCCCACGCCCTGCTGATGTAGTCGGTCAGCGTCATTGTAATCAGAACCAGAAACGTAAAGAAACCCGCAGTGACCGTCAACTTCACCAGCTTCGACTGATATTTGACGTGCATGAAGAACAGAATGACGATCACAGCCTTCGTGCACGCAATTGCCAAGGCCACAATTGGGTTGAAGATTCCGAGATTGACAAATGCGGCAGCCACTGTGATACCCGTCCCGACTAGCAGCGTCGCGAAGACAATGCCATAAGTCACCGGCGAGATGATGTGATGGTCTGCGTGCTCCGGATTCACTACGTTTGATGCATCGTGATGCTCTGTCATATCTTTTTCTTTCCTTCCAGCCGATGCCGGCGTTCCAATCACACCCTACACGGGGTGGCGGTTGATCAGGTATAGCAAGGGGAACAGGAACAGCCACACGATATCGACGAAGTGCCAATACAATCCGAAATTCTCAATTGGCGCGACATAACCGGCACTGAACTCCCCTCGGTTTGCCCTCCAAGTAAGCCAGAACAGGAGAACAATTCCAATGATCATGTGGAGCGCATGCATACCCGTCATCGCAAAATAGAGGAAGAAGAAAACCTGCGTCTTCTGCGCCATATCCGGAGCAAGTGGTTCTTCCTTCAAGCCGTAAGCATGGGGATTGATGAACTGCGACACATCGAAGCTCGCACCAGGGATGTGGTGCAATTCCCATTTTTCCTTGTACTCGAAATACTTCACGCCAAGGAACGCTAGACCGAACAGCGTCGTAAGCACAAGAAAGATCACCAGCAGACTCTTCTTTCTCACCTCAGCCGCCCATACCGCAAGCGCCATAAAGAAGCCCGACGTAATCAGAATGGCCGTATTCGCCGCACCTAACTTGATGCTTAACTGATTCGACGCAGCCACAAAGGCAGGATTGTACCAGTTGCGATAAAGCAGGTAGGCAAAGAAAAGTCCGCCAAAGAACATGATTTCGGTCAGCAGAAAGAGCCACATGCCGAACGTGCCGGCTTCGCGCTGCTGCTCCTGCGTCTCGAAGTGGTGGCGGTGCTGCGGCAGCGCAACGTGCTCGTGCTCCGCGGGAACCGCAGTCTCATGCGTATGGGGATGCGTTGCTACGATCGCATTATCCAACGGTCGTCACCTCATGTGCGGTCTTGTGTTCAAGCCACTCGTAGTCGTAAGCCTCATGGTCCACGATCGGAGTCTCAATAAAGTTTTCGGTCAGCGGCGGCGATTGAATCTGCCACTCAAGGCCTGTTGCCTGCCACGGGTTGTTGCCGGCAATTGCGCCATACTTCAGCGACCACCCCAGATAAAGCAGCGGCAGCATATAACCAACGCCCAGCACGGTAGCCCCCGCGGTCGAGAGCACATTCAGCACTTGGAACTCTGGCGGATACGCATGATACCGCCGCGGCATCCCGAGATAGCCCAGAATGAACTGTGGCAGGAACGTAAGGTTGAATCCGATAAATGTGGTCACCGCGGCGAGCTTCGACAGCGACTCCGGATACATCCGGCCCGTCATCTTCGGCCACCAGAAATGAATGCCCGCCAGGAACGCCATCAACATTCCACCCACCATCACGAAGTGAAAGTGCGCGACGATGAAGTACGTCTCCGTCAGGTGTATATCCATCCCAAGCGCGCCAAGAAACACGCCCGTCATTCCACCGATCGTGAACAGCCCCAGGAAACCGAACGCATACAGCATCGGCGTCTCAAACGTAATCGAGCCTTTCTGCAGCGTGAACGACCAGTTGAAGATCTTGATTGCCGACGGCACAGCTACCAGCATCGTCAGCAACGAGAACACCAGCGCCGAGTAGTTCGACACACCCATGATGAACATGTGGTGCGCCCACACAAAGAACCCGAACAGCGCAATCGCCACCGAGGAAAACGCAACCGCCGTATATCCAAAGACCCGCTTGCGGCTGAATGTGCTGATGACCTCCGAGATCACTCCCATCCCCGGAAGAATCATGATGTACACCGCAGGGTGTGAGTAAAACCAGAAGAGATGCTGGAACAGCAGCGGATCGCCGCCCTTAGTCGGGTCGAAGACGCCAATTCCAACTAATCGTTCGAGAGCAACCAGCACCAGCGTAATCGCCAATACCGGTGTCCCTAGCACCATCAGAATCGAAGCCGCATAGTGCGACCAGACAAACAGCGGCATGCGGAACCAGGTCATCCCAGGCGCGCGCATCCGGTGAATCGTGACGATGAAGTTCAAGCCCGTAAAAATCGACGAGAAGCCCAGAATGAAGACCCCCGTCGCTGCCGTCACTACATGAGTGTTCAGATAATGCGTCGAGAGCGGAGTCGTGAAGGTCCAACCGGTATCCACGCCACCCAGCACCATCGCCCCAAGAACAACGAGGCCGCCGAGCCAGTAGAGATACCAGCTCAGCAGATTGATCTTCGGGAATGCCAGGTCCTTCGTGCCGATCATGATCGGGATCAGAAAGTTTCCCAGCGTCGCAGGAACCGACGGCACCAGAAACAGGAAGACCATGATGATTCCGTGCATGGAAAAGAACTTGTTGTAAGTATCTGCAGCCACCAGATCGGGCTGCGGCGTCAGAAGCTCCAACCGTATCAGACCAGCAAAGGCGCCCCCGATAAAAAAGAAGAACGTAATCGAAATCAGATACAGCATCGCGATGCGCTTGTGGTCGCCCGTAAGCAGCCAGCTCAGCAAGCCATCCTCATTATTGATGTAGGTCCGCTTTGGCAGCATCGCCGTCCGCTGGTCCGGCAGGTTGACGATCGTATGTGTTGCACTCATGGCTTTACCACCCCCGGCGTTGTCGGCGCCGCTTGGTTCGACTGTGACGTGGTCAGCGTCTGCTGCACACGGTAGTTGGTCTTCAATCCCTTGATGTACTCCACCAGGTCGATCAGGCCGTCTTCACTGATTTGCCCCTGGTACGTCGGCATAATCGGAGCATATCCCGCTGTAATGTGCTGCGACGGGTTCAAAATCGCATCCCGCAGGTAGGCATCGTTCGCCAGCACCTCAGACCCATTCGTCAGTTGCAGCTTCGAGCCGTACACTCCCGCCAGATTTGGCCCGCGAGCCGCCGCGCTACCCGAGTGGCACGCATTACAGCCCATGCTCGCAAACAGCCGCTCACCGTTCTGCGACAGCGACGTGCCGCTCGTTGACGTCTGCGTCCACTTCTCGTAATCATCCGGGCTCATCGCCGTCACTTCACCGATCATCACAGAGTGGTTCGTTCCACAGTACTGTGTGCAGAAGATGTGATACGTCCCGGGAATCGTCGCGTTGAACCACACCGTAGAGTAGCGCCCCGGAATCACCTCGCGCTTCACGCGGAAGTCCGGAATCGAGAAGCTGTGAAACACATCCTGCGAGATCATCGTCAACTGCACATTGCGGCCAATTGGTACATGGAGCGCATTGATCTCATGCTGCCCGCCCGGATGCTCTGCCTTCCACATCCACTGCTTGCCGACGATGTAAATATTCATTGCATTCGTCGGCGGATTGTAGATGCGGAAGTACAGCAGCGCGCCCCAGACAAACACAATCAGAAACAGCGCGAGCGGAATAATCGTCCAGGTCGCCTCGAGCAGAGTAGAACCTTCAATGTGCTCCGCAACCGGGCTCTTCTCTTTGCGATAGCGAATGGAGAAGCCGAACACAAGGGTGCACACCAGCGACAAGCCAACCACCGTGAGCAGCAGCAGAAAGAAATACAGCGCATCGGCGTAAGGCGCAATGGTAGAGGCCTCCCGCGGGAACAGCGCGGAGTTATTGAGCCACTTCACCAGAAATTGCCACAACACTGGACTGATATGCATCGTTACCCTTTATCCATTTCTTTCTTCGTCAGGTCATGTTCGCGCGCAACGTTGACGTCTCTCCGGAACATCAAAAACATAAAGCCGCCAAGCCCAGCCACCGTAATCATCCCGCCAAGCTGTACCACTCGCGCGACAATCAGCGAGTGCTTGTTCGTCTGCGGATCGTAGTGGTAGCAGTAGGTCAGAATATTCGCCACCGGAGATCCAATCTTGTTGCCCGAAGCATCGATCAACCCCAGTAGCATATCCTTAGGCGAGTACTCCACCCCCAGGTAGTACTGGGCCAGCTTGCCCTCAGGCGTCACAATCTCAATCGAGCTGGCATGCGCAAACTGCGATAGTTTTCCATCTGGCCCCGGAACCCGCACATACCCGAAACCAACCGCGCTCGTCACCGCATCGATCGCCGGCCGCTGCCCGGTAAGGAAATGCCATCCCGCCGCCGTCTCCGGACGCCCATAGCGCTTCACATACAGCGCCTTCGACTTCGCCGCCTGCTCCGGCGTATCGCTCGGATCGATGCTCACAATCACGACATCGAAGTCTTTGCCCGGCGTCAGCTTCACCATCTCGAGCGAGCTCGTCAGGCCGTCCAGCTCCTCTGAGCAAAGCATCGGACAGGTGTAGTAAACCATCGACAGAATCGCAGGCTTCTTGCCGAAATAATCGCCAAGCTTCACCGTCTTGCCCGTCTCATCCACAAACGCAGCATCCAGCGGCAGCTGCTGATTCAAGCGCTGCGAAACCCCAACCTTTTGGAGCACTTGCGGCAACTGGTCGCCCGTGTTCTCGCCGCTTTCCTTATCCCCATAGCTTGAGACTTGCGCCAGCAAAGAAGCACTCAGCAGCGCGCAGCCAAGAACCGCTGCCGCCTGCCAACCCCTTCGTATTGTCCGCAACTGTCTCATTCCGTCTGTCTCTATCTTAAATCCAGTTCGTTTATCGGTTACTTCGCCGGAGCAAGCTCCGCTTTATTCTCTGCTTGTGCCTTGCCGTAGTTCAGCTTCTGTTCGCGGGCTTCGATCGTTTCCAGCTCATACCCCGTGCGCGCAAACCCCGAGGTCAACGGAGCCTGCACCACTGGCTTCTCATCCCCAGTCATCGCAACCGCCGTCTCGGCCGTCTGCGTATTCACGGTCAATCCACGCTGCGCGATAATCTCCATCGCCCGAGAGATTGGAATCCGAATCGATCCCGGGACAGAGGGCGAGCTGCTGTAGTAATTCAGCAGAAGATCCTCGCGCGCATGCAAGTCAGCCGTCGCCTGGTTGCCATCATCAATATCCAGGCGCGGCTCCGGAAAGTCTGAGGTCACCTGCTGCAGCTCCTTCTGCTGCATCTCAGGATTGCTCACCAGGTCCTGGCGTTTGCCGTTCGTCTCACCCGCAACTTGGTTCCACTTTGTCTCTGGACCGTCCTGCTTTCTAATGCCGCCATTGATTAGGATGCCCAGGCCATAGCACAACACGAAGAAGACGCACACCGAACCAAACAGTCCAGCCAGAAACACAACGATGCCGTTGGCATTGACGTCCGTAATCTCATACCCCGGATGCTCGTCATCGCGAACATGCGGATCGTGCGCTGGTGGTTGGTTCAAATCGTGATCGTTAGTGGGCATGTTCGGGCTCCAGCATCTCTTCCACGTGAGGATCGTTTGTGGCAATCAGAGGACGCGCTTGTAATTCTCCGAAGTAAAACCACGCCCACAGCGAAAGCACAGCCACAGGCACAGTCAGGTAAGCAAGAATCCCAATATTTCCAGCGATGTGCAGATTTCCCGCCGCATCCGAAAAGTTCGGCTCAATCAGCCAGAACATATCCAGGCAACGCGCAAAGATCATGAAGCTCGTCAGCCAGATCATCTTCTCCTTGTTCCGCTTAAGGTCGCGCGACAGCAACAGGCAGAAGGGAATCAGCCAGTGGCAGATAAAGTCCGCCGAGCAGATAACCCACCAGCCGCCGTGAATACGGTTCAGGTACCACGGAATCTCGTCCGGAACGTTGCCCGACCAGATGATCAAAAACTCTGCGAAGCAGAGATAGATATTGAGCATCACGAACGCGAACGCCAGCTTGCCCAGATCATGCTGCTCCGTCTTGCGCAGCATCGTCTTCATCGGCTCATACCGCGACAGCAGAATCACCGTCAGGATTCCGAGCGCAAGCACCCCATACCCCTGCCCAACCAGGAACTGCAATCCCCAGATTGACGAGTACCACGTGACGTCCAACGACTTGATCCAGTCAATCGCACCTGCCGTCAGCAAAATCACATAAATCAGAATCCCCGGCCCAGACAGATTCTCGAACTTGATCCGCCAGCGGTCATAGCTCGGTTCAGTCCCGCGCTCTGGATCGGCGTCACGCTGCAGCGACCACTTGTTCAGCAGATACTGGAACAGCCAAAGAATCGCGAAGATGATGACCGTCTGCACAATCACCGCAGTCGGATTCAGCATGGCGCGCTTGGCATTCAGCGTCATCGCCTGTTCAAGCGACACCGCATGATTTTCCAGCGCCTGCGCCACCGCACCCGCGGTCGGATACGCCGCCCACTGATACAGATGCTTCCAGAAGAAAATAATCGGCACAAAAAGCAAGCCAACAAACCATATCGTCCGGCTCATCGCCTCGAGCGGCCGGCGTAACAGCAATCCCCACTTGCCGCCCGAGACATACTGCAGCATCAGCACCACCAGCCCGCCGCCGGCGAAGCCGAAGCTGATCATGTAGCCCAGCAGATAAGCGCGAAGAATATGGTTCCGGCCTTCATGACTCCATGAGAATGCAAGTAGCGAGATAAGAGTAGCGACCGCGAAGACGATCAGCGCGCGTGTCCGCCACGCGGAGACAATCGCCGGCGCCGCAAGCGAGGCAGGCAGCACGCGTGGCCCGTGATCGGGATGGCCGTTCGCTGCGTCGTGTTGTTCGTGTCCAGATGACATTCGTTTCAAGCCTTCGTTCGGAAGCTTCCGAGGTTACTGCTTCGGTACAGTTTGTCCGGACGTCTCGGACGGAGTCGTTGAGCCCGCATGCGCCGGTGTCGTGGCGCCATTCGTCGTTCCTGCTGCTCCTGGCGTGGGAAGAAGATAAAGCCCGCCATCGGGAGTGCCTGTCACTGCAGTCGGCGGCAGCTTCCACTCCTCGGCAAACGATGCGGGCAGTCCCTCCTTGTCAGCGATAGTTGCCAGCGGCTGAACCTCTTGGCCCGCCGGCACATCGGCCTGCGTGGCTTTCTGGCTCAACTGCAGCGCCTTGATGTACGCCACAATCGCCCAGCGATCCTCAGGCGTAATTTGCGAAGCGTAGTCCGGCATTGCTCCATACCCATTCGAGATCACTTGGAAGAAGTGCCCCAGCGGAGCCGCCTCCAGCCGCGCCGAATGAAAACTTCCAGCTTTCATATAGCCGCGCTGAACGATCATCCCGATCCCATTGCCCACACGCGAATGGCACGGCGTGCAGTACACGTTGTACCGCTCCTGCCCCCGCTCGAGCACCGCCATCGTCGCCGGAAACGGCAGCCCATCGCCCTCTTTTCCATTCACCAGGCCGGTCGAGAAGTAGCTGTCCTCATGTGACTGGCCACGCGCCACCGTATTCTCTACCTGGGGACGCACCGATCGCCCGTCCGCATAAAAATCCGTCCCGCGCTGCGGGAAGAACTTCGGCTGGTCTTGCATGTCCTGCCGGCAGCCGGCCAATACGAGAGTCGCCGCCATCGCACCAAACGCCGCGAGTTGTTTGAACATCTTCATGCCGTTCCCTATTCCCTCGGCTCTAGTCCCTGGTCCCTGTCTTTCTCGCATCAGTGGTCGACCTCCACCACGGAGACCGCGGCAAACTGCTCAAGAAACACCCGCGTCCCGCCAGGAGAAAACAGCGGATCCGTCGCCTCCAGGCAAAGAAAGAACTTGTCCGTCGTCGCCCCATTCCTGAAATTGGCCGCATTGAACAGCGGATGATAAGGCTGCGGCAATCCATTCAGCGCAATCATCCCGAAGCAAGCGGAAAACCCGGCAAACAAAATCGTCCATTCGTACGCCGGGATAATAAACGCCGGCCACGAGAACAACGGCCGCCCCGCGATGTTCAGCGGATACGCCCACACATTAACCCACGTCTCCATCAGAAACGCTGTCGTCACGCCCATCACTCCACCCAGCAGGCAGACCAGCGGCACCCGCGTCTTATGGAAGTCGAGCGCCTCCGCGGCCTCTTCCACCGGATACGGCGTGTAGCACTCCATCCGGCGATAACCCGCCGCACGAGCCTCTTCGGTAGCATGCACCAGCTCGCCGGGAGTATTGAACTCGGCCAGCAATCCGTAAATCCCCTCACGCGGCGGCATCAGGCAGTCTCCTTGCTAACAGTCTCTGCATCCGCTCCGCCGCGCGTGACCTTCGTCTGCGGCAGCATCATGCGGATCTCCGACATCGGAATCATCGGCAGGAAGCGAACGAACAGGAAGAACAGGAACGTGAACATGCCCAGCGTTCCCACATAAATCATGTAGTCCCATTTCGTCGCCCGGTACGTGCCCCAGCTAGACGGCAGATACTCGCGATAAAGACTGGTCACGACAATAACGAAGCGTTCAAACCACATACCCGTATTGATGATGAATGAGAGCACGAACAGGTAAGCCACATTCACCCGCAGCTTGCGCGACCACAGAGTCGTCAGCGGAATCGCCAGGTTGGTCAGGATCAGGATCCAGTACGCCCAGCCCATCGGCCCGAACATACGGTTCCACATCATGAAGAACTCCCAGTGGCTGGCCGAGTACCACGCCATGAAGACCTCCATGCCGTACCCGTAACCCACGATGAGACCAGTCCCGAGCATCACCTTTGCCATGTTGTCCAGGTGGCGCAGCGTCACGAAATCTTCCAGGTGATAGAACTTGCGAATCGGAATCGCCAGCGTAATCACCATCGCGAATCCCGAATAGATTGCGCCCGCAACGAAGTAGGGCGGGAAGATCGTCGTATGCCAACCCGCCAGCGCCGCCACCGCGAAGTCGAAGCTGATGACCGTGTGCACCGAGAGCACCAGTGGTGTCGATAACCCGGCCAGCAGCAGCGAAGCCGACTCATACCGCATCCAGTGCCGCGTCGATCCACGCCATCCCAGACTCAGCAATCCATAGAAGTACTTCGCCGCCGGCATCTTCGCCCGGTCGCGCAGCGTTCCGAAGTCGGGAATCATTCCCATGTACCAGAAGATCACCGAGATCGACGCATACGTCGAAACCGCGAACACGTCCCAAGCCAGCGGGCTGCGGAACTGCGGCCACACATTCATCGTGTTCGGATAAGGGAACAGCCAATACGCCAGCCAAGGCCGCCCCACGTGAATCAGCGGAAACAGACCCGCGCAGCACACCGCGAAGATCGTCATCGCCTCGGCAAACCGGTTAATCGAGTTGCGCCACGTCTGCTTGAACAGCAGAAGAATCGCCGAGATCAGCGTGCCCGCGTGGCCGATACCGATCCACCACACAAAGTTGATGATCGCGAAGCCCCATGCGCCCGGAATCGTAACGCCCCAGATGCCGACGCCCTTCAAGAACAGCCACGTACACCCAATCACCAGGCCCATCGCGACGCCCGCCGCCACCACCAGGCCGAAGAACCACCCCAGCGGCGTGTTCGACGTCAGCACGATGCCCGCAATCTTCTGCGTCACCGACCTGAAGTTATGGCCCGGCGCAATGACCGCGTACTCGCCGGTGCGCGGGTCGATCATGGGATCGACGATCGGTTCTATGGGTCCTTTGGTCGCCATTATGCCAACTCCGGATGCGGGTTGATGACTCCGGCCGTGTAGGTCGTGCGCGGACGGAAGTTGAGGTCCGCGAGTACCTGGTAATCGCGCTCCTCAGCCTTGAGCTTTGCCACCTTGCTTGCCTTGTCGTTGA
>DATHQX010000011.1:0-3069 GCA_035482295.1 Verrucomicrobiia bacterium | reverse complement strand
GGACTGGCGATCACGGTGATTCTCACGCTGTCGCTTGGCATCGGCGCTAACGCAGCGATCTTCACACTGGTGCGCGGTGTCCTTCTCAAGCCCCTGGTCAACCGTGACGAGAACCGTCTGATCTATATCCGGCAGAGCGCGACCGGCATTCACGAGAGCAACGCCGCCTTTTCCGTACCCGAGATCCAGGACTTGCGCGCTGGTGTCAAAACCCTGAACGCATTCGGCGACTTCTCCACTATGGGTTTCACCATGGTCGGCCTCGGTGAGCCTCGTTCCATACAAGGTGGCGTTGTCAGCGGCACGTTTTTCGATGTGATGGGCCTTCATCCTGTCCTCGGGCGTCTCATCGGACCGCAGGACGATGGCCCTAACGCTGCCGGAGTCGTCGTTCTCACTTATCGTTTCTGGGCCACCGCCCTTGGCAAGGATCCTTCGGTCATCGGCAAGACTGTTCGCCTCGGCAGCATTGGTGAACGGTCGGCGAAGATCATTGGCGTTCTCGAACCCTGCGTCCCATACCCACAAGATACGGAAATCATCTCCAACATCGTCACCAGCCCGCATCATCTTTCCGCGACCATGGTCACCGGCCGCATTCATCGCATGACTGAGCTTTTCGGCCGTCTCGCGCCCGGAGCCACTCTCGACCAGGCTCGTGCTGAGTTGCGCACCGTCTACTCCGCGATGAAGAAAGACCACCCCGACGCCTATTCGCAGCAAGCTGACTATCGGATAGAAGCCCGGATGTTTCGCGACGAGATTACGTCTGGCGCAAGGGATGTGCTGCTGGTGTTACTCGCAGCCTCGGCGCTGGTGTTCGTTATTGCATGTTGCAACGTCGCCAACCTGATTCTGGCACGAACGGTTCGCCGCGAAGGTGAACTCGCAGTCCGCGTGGCGCTTGGCGCGAGCAGAGGCGCGCTGCGCCGCATGCTTTTGGCTGAAAGCCTTGTGCTCTGCGGCGCAGGTGCTTTGATCGGTGTAATAAGTGCCCCGCTGATGGTCTCTGTCCTTGCCCGCTATGCCTCGAGGTTTTCGGTCCGTGCCCTCGACTTAAAAGTGGATTTCAGCCTGCTTTGGGTAGGAGCAGCACTGGCCATCGTCGCAGCGGTGATTCTGGCGTTTGTCCCACGTCTGCCATCGTCCGCCTCATCGAGTCGGCTGGGCCTTTCCAGCGGGACTGTGCGTGTCACCAGCGGCACGAACCGCCGCCAGCAGATCTTCGCGGTGACACAAATCGCCGCGTCGTTCGTGCTGCTGGTCGGCGCAAGTGTGTTGATCTCGACTCTGATCGCGCTCCAACGAGCGCGGACGGCCCTGGACACGCAACGTGTTCTCGCTATCGATGTTCCGGCTATGTACTACGGAAAGACACCACAGCAGGTTGTTGATTTTTACAGGGAAGCGATGCGTCGCATTGATGCGTTGCCGGGTGTGAATCGGACGGCGTTCGGCACAGTGGTTCCCTGGCGGGAAGGCGATCCCACCGGCCCCGGTCTGCAATTTTCTGCCGACGGTCACATTCATACCCCTGGCGTGGAGGATCCCCGTGCGGGATGGCGCACTATCTCTCCCGGATATTTTGCAGCGCTTGGCGTTCCCATCATCGCCGGTCGCGATTTCAACGCGCTCGACGATCAGAATAATGGCGACCCTGTCGTTATCATCAGCCAGACGCTCGCACAGCGCATGTTCCCCAATCAGGATCCCATCAATCGGCATGTTTATTGGACCGATCCTGTATTGCAATTCGCCTCCGGAACGGATGCCGACAAGGCACGCCTGATGTCGCCGCACCGCATCATCGGTGTCGCGGCCGATATTGACGATAATCACATCGTTCCTGAGCCCACAGTCACTGTCTACGACCCCATTGCGGGAGATCTGATCTTTGGCGGTCGCCTGTTCGTCCACACAACCAGAGATCCGTACGCGCTGGTCACGCCAATCACGCGCATTATTCGCTCGATGTCCGCCGATCAGCCCGTTGAACACGCGGCCACGCTTGAAGATGTCCGCGCCGAAGTGCTCACGCCGGATCGCTTGAACTCCGTGGTGTTCGGCGTGTTTGCAGGTGTCGCGTTGACCATCGCGGTGGTGGGAGTAGCAGGCGTGCTGGCATTTTCGGTCAGCTCGCGCACGCGCGAATTCGGAATCCGGCTGGCGCTTGGATCGCAGCCTCGGCGGATCCTTAAGGGCGTCATAGCAGAGGGCGCCGTGATGGCCGCATTGGGCGTGCTCGCTGGCGCGGCGTTCGGATTCGTGGCAGCACGTTTAGCGGGTAGCTATTTTGCTGAAATGAAGATGCCGGGCGCTTTGCCCGTCGTCATTTCGGCGTTCCTGCTGATGACGGTTGCGGTTGTCGCCTCGCTTCTGCCCGCGGCTCGCGCTGCCCGCGTCGACGTAATGGAGGCACTGCGCTCCGAGTAACAGTTCGCCGCCTCACAGGAAGTTGGAAGGAATTCTCAGCTGGCGAGAACATGGCCTTACCGCGTTTCCAGCCTGAGCGAGTTCAAATTGATACTCAGCGATTTAGCGCCAATGCAGAATCACCAATTTTCGTCCTGAGAACTGACGTACTATTAAATCTGCTGAGTGGGCAAGGCTGCTCGCTGGCCTTCGTGACCGCTTCTCAACCAAACAGCTTCCGCCGCTTGAACTCACCTCCGCGCCGGTGGCCGTCGAGGATCCAACAAAACAAGAGCCGGTATGGAAGACCCTGGGCGCCAGCGTTCAGGACATCTTCTTCCCCAAAAAGCTCCCACCGCTGGAACTAAGTTCCAAGCCCGTTGCGGTCACAGATCCATTAGCCGTAAAGCGTGCGCTATACAAAGCCCAAGTAGACAATCTACCTCCATTGGGAGTAGAGTGTCTACATCTATGAACGAGGAAGACCAGTATAAGAACCGGATTGAGCTGCTGCATGGAACACTCGACATGCTTATTCTTCAGACGCTGCAATGGGGACCGCAGCATGGATATGGCATTGTCCAGGCTTTGCGTTTGCGATCCGGAGATGTGCTTCAGGTGGAGACTGGATCTCTGTATCCGGCTCTCCATCGATTG
>DATHQX010000010.1:0-2149 GCA_035482295.1 Verrucomicrobiia bacterium | reverse complement strand
CTCAACTGGAAGCAAAGTTCAAGGCGCCGGAATTAGCGCCGCCGCCGAGCGCGATGCCAGCCAGGATCGTGTATACGGGCGCATTCGGCAGCTCAGCCGCTCCCACCGTCAGCGCCCCGATTCAGAAGGTGCAGACGGGAGGATTCGGCGATCCTGATGGCCTGAAAGGACAGGGCAAGGACAACGCCCATCTGGCGGCCGCGAAGCTGGGATCATTTGATCTGCCCGAGGGTCAAGGTCAAGGGAACGGAGCCGGTGGCGCAAATGGCATCAAGGGCACGGTCGCGAGCGCCGGCTTCGGAAATGGAATCGCGCAGGGCGACAACCGGAACCGAGGAGGATCGGTGCAGACCGCGGGATTCGGCGCGCAGCAAGTTTCTCACAACGGACCGAAGATCGCCCAAGCGGACAGCGGCCCGGCGACCACGCAAGTAGAAATTATTTCGAAACCCAGCCCGGTTTATACGCAGGAAGCCCGCCAGCTCAAGCTGGAGGGAGAAGTTCTGCTCGAGGTGCTGTTTGGTGCGAACGGACAGCTGCATGTGAATCGCGTCGTACGGGGATTAGGTCATGGGTTGGATGAAGCGGCGGTGACCGCTGCCAGCCAGATGCGCTTCAAGCCGGCGCAGCGTATGGGAACACCCGTGGATTCCACGGCAATCGTACATGTGGTTTTCCAGTTAGCGTATTGAGTTTAGAGACAGAGAGGAACAGAGTCATGCGTACTTCGAAATGGATGCTTACCGCTTTTCTGCTGATCACGCTGAGTGCGATGGCACAGCAGAGCGCGAATCAACCGTCGTCGTCAAGCCCGGCGCAAGCGAATGCCGCTGCGTCGCAACCCGCGACTACACCGGCTCAACCGGTTTCCGCGGCTACCACCAACCCGGCTTCGGGACAATCGACAGCCGCGGCGTCGGCTGCCATGGCTCCGCCGACAACCATGGATCAGGTGGTGGATCGAACCATCCTGCGTGAACATGGCTTGATGGAATTGCTGAAGACGCGGACCCCGCTGGTCGAAACCTATCTTCAGAACCTGAAGGCCGATCAGAAACTTGGGGCTGTGCCGAGTGAGGACCATTACTTTCTCGGCCGGCTGGACCTCGGAGAAAGCATCGATCGCCGCGACTATCTTTCCCGGGATGAAAGCTTCCAGAAGAACCTTTTGGGCGGAGTGAGCAAGCTGTTCAAGTTTGAATACAAGCCCATGGGCTTCTCGTGGATGATTTTTGCCGATCGCGACGACTTCGATCGCGGTCACTACAGCTTCAAGTACGTGCGCCGCGAATTTCTTGGCGACGTGCGTTGCCTCGTCTTCGACGTCACGCCCAAGAAAGATGCGGGCAAAGGCCGCTTCCTGGGGCGCATCTGGGTGGAAGATCAGGATTACAACATTGTCCGGCTGAACGGCACCTATGCGCCGCGGCCGAGAAACGCTTTCTATTTCCACATGGACAGCTGGCGGTTGAACCTGATCCCCGGCTACTGGGTTCCGGCCTACATCTACAGCGAAGAAGGCGACTTCAGCTACGGAGCCAAAGACAAAATGGCTTTCAAGGCGCAGAGCCGCATCTGGGGCTACGATCTGAAGAAAGGCACGAAAGAAGACGAACTCACTTCGCTAAGGGTTGACTCAGTAAAAGACGAAACTCCTTCGACCACGGATGCTTCCCCGCTCGAGGCTCAGCGGGAATGGCAGCAACAGGCTGAGGACAACGTCGTCGAGCGCCTGCAAGAATCTGGCCTGGTGGCTCCCGAGGGGGAAGTGGACAAGGTTCTGCTGACCGTAGTCAACAACCTGATCGTCACGAATAACATTGATTTGCCGCGTCCGGTGCGGACGCGGGTCATGATCACCTCGCCGCTGGAAACCTTCAGCGTGGGCAACACGATTGTGGTCAGCCGCGGTTTGATCGACGTGCTTCCTGACGAGGCTAGCCTGGCGATGGTGCTTTCGCACGAACTGGCGCACATTGTTCTGGGACACAATCTGGGCAGCAAGTTCGCCTTCAACGACCGTATGCTGTTCTCCGATGAATCGACCTACAGCAACTTCGGCTTCCGGCACAATCCAGAGGAAGAAACCGCCGCCGACGCCAAAGCGATGGAGTTGCTGAAGAACTCACCCTACGCGCAGAAGTTGGAT
>DATHQX010000009.1:0-53801 GCA_035482295.1 Verrucomicrobiia bacterium | reverse complement strand
CGGCAAGCGCGTCAATCAGGCTTCCGATGATCCCTCGGCTGCCGCGATGGAGGTAAACATCGCTTATCAAATGGACAGCTGCGATCAGTTTCTCAGAAGCATTTCCAGCGTCAGCTCCGAGCTCCAGACAGCAGATTCGTCCTTGAGTTCAGCAGTAACGGCGCTGCAGCGCGCCATAACGTTGGGAACCGAAGGCGCCAATGGCACTATGTCGCAGCAAGACCGCGACACCATCGCACAAGAGATCGATGGAGTATCGCAGCAGGTCTTAAGCGTGGCGAATCTGAGCTACAACGGACACTACGTCTTCGGCGGAACAGCTGATTCTCAGCCTCCGTACGTTACCGGCGGCACGGCTCCCGGTGGGATCACCTATCAGGGCAACGACGAAGTCAATACGGTGGCGATTGAGACCGGCAGAAGTGTGGCCGTCAATGAGCCAGGGAGCCAACTATTTTCGGCTACGAGAGCGAATGTCTTTCAGGCTCTGAACGATTTGGCAACCGCTTTGCGAAATCCCAGCAGTACGACTGACGATATCGGCAACGCTGCCGACCAAGTTAGCACTGCCTACAATCAACTCACCTCGGCGCGCGCTTTTTACGGCAGCACCGTCGATCAGCTCTTAAGCACTCAGGATTTTCTCGATAGCGAGAAGGTTCAGTTGGGCCAGCAGCAGAATTCCACCATCGGCGTCGATATGAATGTTGCTGCCACCAACCTCACCAATGCGGAAGAAGCGCGTAACGCTACGGTTCAGGCCGCAGCGGGTGTAAACAACATGACTTTGATGGACTATCTGTCGTCTCTCAATCAGTAATGCGGGGATGAATTCGCGTCCGGGCAGTGATACGCTGTTGCGATCATGACCGCCGATGAAGTCAAACAACTGCTGCAACTCGAACCGCTCGCCATTGAGGGCGGTTTCTTCCGCGAAACCTACCGTTCCCGCTGGAACGTATCAGCGGAATATTTGCCCGACGGTTTTCGCGGTTCACGCTCGATTGGCACCGCTATCTACTACATGATCACGCCTGAAACTTTCTCGGCGCTGCATCGGCTGCCAGGTACCGAGGTTTTCCACTTTTATGCGGGAGATCCGGCCGTCATGTTGCAACTGCTGCCCGACGGCACCTCTCGAACGGTCACGCTGGGTTCGGATTTCCTCAACGGACAGCAACCGCAAGTTGTCGTACGAGGACAGGTATGGCAGGGATGCCGGCTCGCTCCACAGGGTAAGTGGGCGTTGCTGGGAACTACTATGTCGCCAGGATTCGATTACGCCGATTACGAGAATGCCGATCGCGAGAAGTTATGCGAACAATATCCCTCGGCAGTCGAATTGATTCGGCAATATACGAAGTAAATCGTCTCCGGGCACGATCGGCTTAACCGCACTTGCCTGTCCCGTGGCAAGCGCGCGTGTTTGACGCGCAGTTCCCGGGCTCCGCAACGTCGCCATCGGGTCCAATGCACGTCTGGGTGTGCATGCACCAGAACAGCCCATCGTTTGAAGGAGGCACCGAAGGGTCGCGTTCAGCTTCGATGAACTGGCCTTTCCAACGCAGGGCCGGACATAGTTCCTCACGCTGCGTGTCAAAACGTTCTGAGTCGAGGTTCAGCATCATGCCTGCCCTCCCGCGGAACCGTGTTGCGCACTCAGGATGGCGCGCTTCACCGCTACCTTCGCTAAGGTTACTTTGTATTTGTTTTGGCGAAGTGGCTTTGCGCCCGAGAGCGCCGCATCGGCGGTTGCTCGCGCCGAGTCTTCGTTGATGCTCTTTCCGATGAGTGACTGCGCGGCTTCGGACGAGACCCACGGAATTGGCGCAACGTGTCCAAGCACCACACGCGCGCTGCTGACCTGCTCGCCATTCATTTCCAATGCGACGGTTGCTGTCGCCAGTGGCCAATCGAAGGCAGCCTTTTGCCGAACTTCATAATTCGCGACTCGGAGGTCGTGGGCAGGCGGCGGTACGACAATCTCCATCACCATCTCGCCGGGCCGGAGATCATGCTCGAGTTCATTCTCGGCTTTCGGAATAACAAAGAACTTCTCCAGCGGTAGCTCCCGCACGCCGCTTCCGGGAGATTTGGCCGAGTACAGGCGGATCTTTGCGCCGTAAGCAATCAGCACCGGAGCGAGGGTTGACGGGCTCACGAAATAGGCTGGCCCGTCGTTTCCCAGGATGGCGGCATAACGATTGTCACCTTCCACTACCACCGATTTACCATCCGCCGTTTTGGGCAGCAGTCCCATGCCATTGCGGAAGTACCAGCAACGTGGACGCTGACACATGTTGCCGCCGATCGTTGCAAGATAACGAATCTGCGGACTGGCAGCTTCATTGGCTGCTTCGATGAGTGCGGGATATTGAGCGCGTTCCGATTTCGCTTCGGCCAGTTCAGCAATGGTGGCAAGCGCGCCAATTCGCAGACCGGTTTCGGACCGAAAAGTGATGCCGCGCAGAGCCGCAATCTCTTTGATATTGACCAGGCGGCTTGGCGTCAGGACATCGTCCTTCATCAGGCTAAGCAAGTCGGTGCCGCCGGCCAGAATTGCCGCATTGTTGCCTAACAGAGGGGCGACCTGCTCCTTACTACTCGGACTGACGTATTCGAAAGCTCGCATCGAGCGCTCCGCGTCGAAGGTACTGACCCTGAAGACGCAACCAGCGCCCACAATTTTATAACCGCGCGCATCGAGTTGTGCAGCCAATAGCCAGAAAAACGCTTCCATGCAGGCAAGCAAAAGCCGCTGCAACCGCAGCGGCTTGAGTCGATAAGTTGTTTTTGCGACTACGCTCCGTGTCCTCCGCCCAACTGGGCAAACGTCGTGCGCAGGAACTTATGCGGGTTCACCGGTGTGTCGTGGATCCGGACTTCGTAGTGCAGGTGAGGTCCGGTGCTGCGGCCGGTCAAACCAACGTAGCCGATAACCTGACCCTCACGCACCGCCTGACCGTCGGCCACCGCAAAGCCGGAGAGATGTCCGTAGCGCGTAGTGATGCCGTTGCCGTGATCGATCTGCAGCATGCGTCCGTAACCGTTGTAGAAGTCGGCGTAGGTAACGATGCCGTCGGCTGGCGCCACGACTGGCTGGCCATAATGGCTTGAAATATCGACGCCGGAGTGGAAAGCGCCCTCACCGTTGAATGGATCGATGCGCTCGCCAAACGCGCCGGTAATCGGACCCATCACAGGCCACAATGTCGGAGCTGACGCCGCGCTGGTCCATTCACTCAATGTGGCATTATGAGTAAGTCCCATGCCAAGGGCGGCTGTAGCGGCTCCGGAAAGAGCCGAGGTTCGTAGAGCGTACAACTGGTCCATCGAATACTTGACGGTCTCGGGCTTAACCGGACCTTCAGTAGCCTTCAGCAACTTGGCGTTGGGTTTGAGACCGTAAATGACCGAAACTTCGTTGGCGAGAGAGCCGAGTGAGGCGACCTGAATATCCTTCTCGTGGTTGCTCTGCTCCAGCTTCTGATAGCGGCTCTGCAGGGCGTTCTTTTCCGAGCGCAACTGATTGAAACTGGCGACCTTCCACAACATGCGAGCGTAGGAGCCGGCCATTCCTGTGATCGTGAACATGCCGATTAACGCTCCGGCAAGGAACACGTATAGATAATGAAGAGGAATGGGAATTTTCCGTAGCTGACCTTCCGCGTCGCGGGCTACGAAGAGAATATAAAAGCGCTTTCGCAAAACCTATAACCCTCAGGTAAAAATTGGTTCCGGCTATGACACCAACATCTATGAAGATCCGGAACTCTCCGCCTAGGTGCTCCCAACTGCTCCTGGGTCACATCCGGAATCCGCGGGCTGACGGCTTCCTGCCCGGCCGATAACAAAAGCCGGGTACTCGGCTGGAATGTTATGAACGACATCAAACCGTAACAGACCAGACATCCGGTGTCAATAAAACTACCGTTGTACCCGCCACTAAAGTCTTCTAAATGAATACCATACTGGGAAGGCCCCGAACGTTGCGCCCCAGCAATCAACCCTTTCCAAGAGCCCCCGCTGGGCTTCACGTATAGTAGGCCTCGTAGCCACGAGCCCCGCATGTCCCTCACTGAAAAGCGCTTGATCGACCGCATTCGCCAAGCCTCCTCCAGGGCTCGATTTCGAGGTACGGGCATAGGGGACGACTGCGCCGCCCTGGCGCTACCCGGCGGTCACGAGGCGCTGGTCACCACCGATTTCAGTCTGGAAGGCGTGCACTTCCGGCGCGAGTGGCATCCACCGGATTCGGTAGGACATCGTTGCCTTGCCCGTGGACTGAGCGACATTGCTGCTATGGGGGGAAATCCTCGGGCTGCTTTTCTATCCCTGGCGGTACCGCCAAACCTTCATCAAAGATGGATTGATGGATTTGTGCTCGGGTTGCTCCGGCTGGCCGACCGTCACGGGGTGCAATTGGCCGGCGGGGACACGGCGCAATCGCCCGACGGCATTCTGGCTGACATAGTAGTGCTTGGCTCGGTTCCGGCGCAGAAGGCAGTCTTACGATCGGGTGCCAAGGCCGGCGACCTGATTTACGTGACCGGCACGCTGGGGTCTTCCGTAGCTACTCTCAACGAGCTGCGGGAGGGCAAGAAGGTGGGTCCCAAGTCCCGGCCAAAACATTTCTATCCTGAGCCACGCATCGGCGTTGGACGTTATCTGCGTGAGAAGAAGCTGGTGTCGGCAATGATCGATGTGAGCGACGGTCTGTCCACGGATCTGGACCACATCTGCGAAGAGAGCGGCGTGGGAGCCGTGGTGTACTCCCAATCTCTACCAATAACCCGGGGAACCGATGCAATACAACGAGCTTTGCATGGAGGGGAAGAATATGAGCTTCTCTTTACCGCTCCTGCGCAGCGACGGATTCCAAAGAAGATTGCGGAAGTGCCGGTGTCGCTCATCGGCGAAATCATCCAGGAGAAGACGATGAAGCTGGCAACGCCGGACGGAAAAACCGTAAGACTCAAGCCAGGCGGATGGCAGCACTTCGCCTGAGCTTTCCGCCAAAAGGTAAAATCTAACACCCGACAAGTATTTTCATCACATAACTGGGTGAGGCACAAATCACAATCGTCCCTCTCATTGTGCCATCGCTATTTATAATCACGCCCATGAATCTGGAACAGAAGTTGGCGGAACTGAAACGTCGAGACTCACTGGCCGAAGCCGGCGGGGGAGAAGAGCGCCGGGCGCGCGAACACAAGCAAGGCAAGATGTCAGCCCGCGAGCGGATCGAGTTTCTCCTGGACGAAGGCACCTTCGAAGAGACCGACAAGCTGGTCACCCATCGCTGCACTGACTTCGGCATGGAAGAGCAGAAGTATTACGGAGACGGATTCCTCACCGGCTACGGTCGCATCGAAGGCCGGCTGGTGTTTGTCTTCGCGCAGGACTTCACCGTGTTCGGCGGTTCTCTCTCGGAGACAAACGCAGCCAAGATCGTCAAGATTATGGATACCGCTATGCGTGTCGGAGCGCCCGTGATCGGCCTGAACGACTCCGGCGGCGCGCGCATCCAGGAGGGTGTGCGATCGCTAGCGGGTTATGCCGACATCTTTCTGCGCAATGTTCTTGCATCGGGAGTAGTACCGCAGATTTCCGCGATCATGGGACCCTGCGCCGGCGGTGCGGTGTATTCGCCCGCAATGACAGACTTCATACTGATGGTGCAGAACACCTCTTACATGTTCATCACCGGTCCAGACGTCATTAAATCCGTCACCCATGAAGAGGTCACAAAGGATGAGTTGGGTGGCGCCGTCACTCATAACGAGAAATCCGGCGTGGCGCATTTTATGGCGCACGATGACGCCGAGTGCCTGAGCATGATTCGCGAGCTGTTCAGTTTCATGCCGTCGAACAATCTGGAAGATCCGCCGCGCAAGGCCTGCAGCGATCCTATCGATCGCGAAGACGAGCGCCTCGACAGCATTGTTCCGGCGGAATCCAACCAACCCTACGACATCAAGGACGTGATTAACACTGTCGTCGACGATTCGTATTTTTTCGAGGTGCAGGAGCACTACGCGAAGAACATTGTCGTCGGTTTCGCAAGGCTGAGTGGCAAGCCTGTTGGCATCGTCGCCAATCAACCAGCATTTCTCGCCGGAGTGCTCGATATCAGCGCCAGCATCAAGGGGGCGCGTTTCGTGCGCTTCTGCGACTGCTTCAACATTCCGCTGATCACCTTCGAAGACGTTCCGGGATTTCTGCCGGGCACACAGCAGGAGTAC
The DNA here is from genome assembly GCA_035482295.1 of Verrucomicrobiia bacterium. GTDB lineage: Bacteria > Acidobacteriota > Terriglobia > Terriglobales > Acidobacteriaceae > Bog-257. The sequence goes on along the minus strand of DATHQX010000009.1, from coordinate 47,556 downwards.
GGCGGCATCATCACGCACGGCGCGAAGCTCCTGTATGCGTTCTCCGAAGCCACGGTGCCGAAGATCACGGTGATCACGCGTAAGGCTTACGGCGGGGCGTATTGCGTTATGGCGTCAAAGCACATTCGCACGGACGTGAACTATGCCTGGCCTACCGCCGAGATTGCTGTCATGGGTCCGGAAGGAGCCGTGAACATTGTTTATAAAAGGGAGCTTGAGAAGTCGACGAATCCTGACGCGGAGCGCGCGGCCAAGATCGAAGAATTCCGCGAACGCTTTGCCAATCCGTATGTTGCCGCCGAGCGCGGTTATCTGGACGCTGTCATTCGTCCGCGCGATACGAGACGCAAGCTGATTCAGGCGCTAGACATGCTCGAGAACAAGCGCGACAAAAACCCGCCAAAGAAGCACGGGAACATTCCGCTCTAACGGAAGGCTTAATTCGAGGGTATAAGACTTAAGAGGGTGCCCCACTCAAGCCGATTTTGCTTGGGTGGGGCTTTGTATTTTCGATTCGGAAAACAATGCTTGCCGGTAGACACAAGCCGTGCGCAAATGCAAAAAGAATCCCGAAGGCGATTTGAACTATTGTCGGGGATTCCGCTCATCGCGACCTACGCTGCTTTTATGATTCTGCACACTTGCGCATGCATTGTCACAACCACAGCTCAAGTTCGATGACCGTCCGCCAGAACAATTGTTGTTCGAATAAGTGACTCGCTTCGATCTTCGCTTCTGTTGCAGCGTTGTCTACTTGCGCAGACTCAGCTTCGACCTCAGCTCCGACTTCGTGCGATCCCCTCACCGGAACAACTGTTCAACGCTTCGGGATTCCGTCTCGCCTTTGACTCCTCTTTCGTTTCGAACCGACAGGTCTCGTGGTGTCTTCGACCACCGAGCCGACACTTGAGGTGCACAGCAGGATCGCCGAGCTTCCGCCACAGTCGCCGTAGTCTCGGCAGTGCGCTTGCGCGTATTGCTGAGTGGCGAACTGCCGATTCGAGAACCAAAAATTTGTCAAAGAACGAGTGTGTTTTTACTCCTCTTGCAGACGAAGTCAATTAAATTGTCTCGACTATAAACGGTTTATTTTCAATCAAGTGCAGCTCATCCACAGGCCGGTGCCAGAAATTTGTGCAGCGTTGAAGAACACGTTTTGGAGAAGGTAATTTCACGCAGAATTCATGCTGGTTTCATCGTGTTAATCCTACGAGAAGACATTCCCGGCTCCGTCAACCGGATTGTGGAATTCTAGGGATAATCGCTATTCGTGCGGTGTTTCGCAAAGATTATTTTTGCCAAGCTGCGATTTGCTACCATCGCACGCATGCCTTTGCTGCAGGCAAATCACCTGGTTAAGACTTTCCACACGGAAGCGTCCGCGCTCGGATTGCGATCGAGCGTGCAGGTTCGCGCTGTCAACGACATTTCTCTCGGCATTGAAACCGGGGAGACTCTTGGGCTGGTTGGAGAATCCGGCTCGGGCAAGAGCACGTTAGGCCGAATGCTGTTGCGGCTGGTCGAAGCCGATTCCGGTGAGGTGATCTTCGATGGGAAGAACGTTCTAAGGGCCGGCAGCTCCGAAATGCGTCAGCTGCGTCGCGACATGCAGATCATCTTCCAGGATCCGTTCGGCTCCCTGGATCCGCGCATGACCGTCGAGTCCATCGTTTGTGAGCCGCTGATCGTACACGGCAACGAAGCCGGGCGCGACCGCAGAAAGCGGGCTGTGGAAGTGATGCGCGCTGTGGGCTTGGACGAATCGGCGCTGGGTCGCTTTCCGCACGAGTTCAGTGGCGGTCAGCGCCAGCGCGTCGGTATTGCGCGGGCCCTGATATCGAGGCCCCGTTTCATCGTAGCCGACGAGCCGGTATCAGCGTTGGACGTGAGCGTCGGTGCACAAATTGTGAATCTGCTGAAGCAGCTGCAGCGGGAGTTTCAGCTGACCTACCTGTTCATCTCCCATTCCATGCCGATCGTGCGCTACCTGGCCGACCGTATTGCAGTCATGCAGCGAGGAGAATTAGTGGAGATCGGCACCACCGAACACATCACCACCGCGGCCAGTCATCCCTACACGCGCACGCTGTTGGCGGCCACACCTGAGATGGAAGCTAGCTCGCGCTGAAGGCAAGTTGTTTCGGCTCTTCGGAACTCGCCGGCACATCGTGAAACGGTGCGCCTTCCAGCCGCAGGAGAAAAGCCTTCACCGGCAAGCCTCCACCGTAGCCGCCCAGATAGCAGCCCGACGCCAGCACGCGGTGACATGGCACGATGATCGCGATGGGATTGTAGTGGTTCGCCTGGCCTACAGCGCGGAACCCCTTCGGATTTCCAACCGCGCGCGCGATCTCGGCGTAAGAACAGGTTTCGCCATAAGGAATTTTCAGCAGCTCGTTCCAGCATCGCTTGCGAAACGCGGTGCCACGCAAATCCAACTCGAGTTCAAAGCGGCGGCGTTTTCCAGCAAAGTACTCTTCCATCTGCCGCCGGACGTGACCAGTGCGCGTTTCCGATTCCTGCCACGCGATCGGCTCGCCGTAGACGTTCTCTGGCAGCCCACGATCGAATTCAAGCATGACCAACGCGGAATCCGAAACTCCAATCAGCAACGGTCCCACCGGCGAAGGCATTCGCGAATAATAAAGCGTCTCCATGATTGTCGAGCAGATTATCACTCCTCGAGCTGGAGCATTGGCTGTTTTCGGACCTGTATCGCAACTGCTTGTCAAATAAAAACCCCTCGCAGCGCGAGGGGTCGGGAGGAGGATAGGCTATTGCCGGGGCAGTCCAGACACTACTGCTGCGGCGTGGTGTTGTTGCTGGCAGGCGCCTGGTTCGTGTTTGCAGACGGCTGCGCCGGAGTGGACGGTTGCGAAGTAGTGGGCTGCGTCGAGTTGCTGTTGCTGTTGGAGGAGTAGCTGTTGCTCTGGCTGGTCATGCCATTGCCCATTTCGTTCGACTGCATCGAAGCCAGCTGGTCGACGTTGTTTTTCATCAAGCTGATCTCGACGCGGTTGCCGCTCGCTTTCGCGGTGCTTCCTTCAGGAGCGGGAACTTTGGCGTTGCCCATTCCCATTACGTAGATGCGATATACGGGAACGTTATTCTTCTCGACCAGGTAGCGAACAACTGAGTTCGCCATTGCCTGCGAGCTCTGCACTCCGGCCTGTCCACCCGAAGCAGAGAAGCCCTGTACTTCGATGATGTAGCCCTTCTGATCTTTTAGATTGGCCGTCATGTCGTCGAGAGCTTCCTTCGACTTCGGTCCAAGAGCGGTGGTACCCGAGCGGAAACGGATCTCGGTCTGCTGCGCCGCCTGATACTGGTCGATATTTCCAACCACCGACTGCACCGTGTTCAGGTGATTGCTGGCCTCGAGTGCAGTCTGATTGGCTTGCTGTGCGCGGTTGCCGGCATCAACAGCATGCTGGTCAGCCTGAGTAGCTTTGGCATCCGCCTGACGAATGCCTTCCTGCGCACGAGCATCAACGTCTTTGATCTGGCGCGCGTTTTCGGCGGTCAGGTCATCAAGCTCGTTCACGCGGTTGCGGATCGGGCTCAACTGACGCTGCACGTACTTCTTGCGCGCGAAGGGGTTCATCTTGCCCCAGAAGCCCTGGCGCACATCCGGCTGCAGTGGCTGGCGAGCAGAAAGATTCTGGTCCGAATTAGAGTCCTGAGTTGTGCTGGGTGCTTGCGAACTGCTGCTCGTAGCCGACGGCTGCGAACTGCTGGTGCTCTGAGCCGCGCTCGACTGCGAGTCCGAAGTGGTCTGCGCTACCGCCGGTACCATCAGTGTGGCGGCCAGTGGCAACGCTAATAGCATTGAAGTCTTCATTACCGATTTCCTCCAAGAAACTTTGGCACGTCGTGCCTCGCATTGGCCCGGCATCAGGAGCAACGGGCTCTGCTGCGGTTGTGCGGCTTGAGACGGCGCACGCAACAACACCTTTCTCATTACAGGTGCATTGCCAAACGCTAACCCATAAATCGTGTCTTAAGTCATTTGTTTTCATCGCAAGGTATTTACGTTGAGGGTGCCTGATGGGTAGTAAGGGAAGCTGCCGGGTAATTGTTACAGCACTGGAACGGGCCTATGCGGGCTGCGCTGTATCCAAATAGGCGCCGTTGTCCGAGATCCGGCGGGCGATTGCGGTTGCAGCGGCATTTTCTACTGCGAGTTTTGCGTCTTCGAGTGTTGAAGGCGGAATGACAGTGAGGCAGCCTAGCATCTTGGCGAGTTGAAGATAAGAGCTTCGACAGCTGTGGAGGAAATCGACCGGATATTCAGGCTTGCGGGCGCGTGCAGCTTCAGGATCGGCGTCCAGAATGTAGGCGATATCGGGCGTTGGAACGATGGCCGCTACCAGGCGAACAAAGAAGCGAGTCAGACGGTTCGAGAGAGGAAGATTAGCCAGCTCATCATAGATATAGCGATCCATGATGATGACGTCAGCACTTCGGCGACGCGCGCGAGTGACGACCCTCACCAGATGCAACGCGTCGAGCAGATAAAGTCCGTGACGCACGACGCTGAGATACCACTTGCGAACGTTCTTGTCGCGACGATTGACTGGCCGGCCCGGAGCTCCGATTCCCTTTTCGCTGCCGTATACCTTGTGTACGAAGCCTTCGCGGTAGCGGCTTAGCACGACCACGTCGTCCCAGAAGGCGAGCAGGCTGGTCGAGAGCCCCTGGCTGTGGCAGAACTCCAGCAGGTTCGCGATCTGAGTACTCTTGCCTGAACCATCCAGGCCAGAGAACGAAATCAATATCGGACGACGCGACAACTCCATTACGCAAGGCCTCGAAAACCTGGGATAAGAAGGTCCAACCTACGGTTTGCTGGACGTTCCCTTGGAAAGGCCGTACACAATTCCACCGGCCGCCCCGGCCGCCGCGATCAAGCCGATCTTGATCAGTAACGAACGACGCTGCTTTTGCTTGTCCGGGGCAATCGCTTCTCCAGCGGGACGCGACGCCGCGCCTCCAACCACCGGAACTCCCTCGGCAGTAGCCGTTCCCAGCGGCTCCTGCATCTGCTGCTGCGCCTGAGGCTGCGGAGCGGGAGTCGCCGGCAACACTTCTGTGTAACTCTCTGGCGCCGGAGTACCGTTCTGTGCCGGTTCATTCTGGCTGGGCACCGGCTGAAGAGGTCCCCTCGAAGGATCGAAGGTCGTTCCATTCTGCTGTTGCTGGTTCTGTGGAGCAGAACCGTCTTGCTGTTGCCAAGCCTGGGCGCATTCTGGCGCTCCGCACAGAACGGATCCCACGATCAGCAACATGAACTTCGTGATTAATCTCTGATGAGCTTTCATCGGGCAGCTCTCCAATACAAAATTTTTTTACTGATGGCCGTTAGTCCCAAGTTTCGACAGGTTCTTCACCGCTCCAACGCTATGCAGCGCCGGCTGAGGTACCGAATCAACCTGATCCTGAGAAGGCTTCATGAGGCGTTCGATATCGGCATCCTGGTCGTAAAAGAGATTGCGAGCGCGGTTTCGGGCGTAGCGCCACAGGTTCGCGATGTTGGTTTGATACCAGCACGACTGCGACATCCTGGGAGACAAGCCGCAAAAGACTCGGAAGCGGCTCTGCAAAACTTCCGGCGACGCCAGCAGAGCAGCGGTCAGGCGATGGTTTCCTTCAAGTACCGTGACCGGATTTTCGTCGTCGATACCGATCAACAAGACCGCGCTGTTGTCCTCGTGCGTTCGCAGGTAATAACTGAGCGCCTGAACCTTAGATATGAAATCGCGCGTCTTGCCGCGAAATGGCTTGGTTCGGATCCGCTTCACGATGTCGCTGAGCAGGAAGCTGCCATTCGCCACTCGCCTCCACTGAGCTCGGGGGAAGACCCGCACCCGCTGCAGATCGCGAGGCTCGATTTCGACTTCCCACCACTGGGTATCGGCCGGCAATTCGCGCCACATATGGCCGCGCCGCCGAAACAGCAAGGCCCGCCGCAAGGCGTTGGCCGCTTCGTCTTCCACTTGCGCGCCCAGTACTAGATCTTCGAATTGCTCGCGATCCTGATGGAATTCTTCCTGGTAGAACTCGTTTTTCAGGAACTCGGCAATCACTTCCGCTTCAGTAACGCGCCGTAGCCTGTTCATGTACGCTCCCGCCCGCGGTCGCCCACATCTTCACAAACGGAAAAGCAACCGCACATAACAACAAAACCCTGAGGACCTGCTGGACGATGATCACCTCCAACAAAGTCGAGTGGAAAAAAGTGACGCCAATAACGATGAGTCCGCTTACCACCAATTGCAGCCAGCCAGTATTTGCGATGCAGCGGGACATCTCGTAAGTAATCAGTACGACTGCGATGGCATAGACTCCAGTTGCAATAGCATTCATGCTGAGCAATAAAGTCAGACCTCCGACGTCGCTGTGGAAGTGCGCGCCAAATAAGGACTGGAAAACCAGCCGGGGAAAAGCCGCCAGGAGAAGCACGAATACCACGGACATTCCTGTGACCAGCAGGAGCGGTATGGCCAGCAGGGATCGGGAACCGTGGTCTTCTGTTTTCTCGGCGGAAACGGGGAACATGGCACTCACGACCGACCAGGAGGCGAAATAAAGCAGCCTGCCTACAAGGGCAATCGCAGCATATAAACCGGCATCATCAGGCCGGAAGAAGTGCTTCACCATCAAGATGTCGATGTTGCTGATGATGACCTGACCGACAAAGAAGACGATGGCCTGCCGCGCTTCTCCTACGGGCGCGGAAGGATGATCCACAGCCGGACCGCGCAGCTCTTTCGCGCTGTCGGGAATAATAAAAGCCAGAATCACAGAGGCTGAGATGGCAGCGACAGCGCCCAGCACTCCAAATCCGAGTTCGATCAGAACTATGGCGCCAACGAACTTAATGATGGCTTCTGCCGCCATGTTCCAGCTCAGTCCGCGGAATCGACAGGTTCCCTGGAGACCGCCGCGCTTTACGCCTAGCGGAACATAGATCGTCAGGCCGATTGCCAGCAGAATGATGATCCAGGGCGATGACAATCGCAGATACGCCGTCAAAGCGGAATTTGCCAGCAGCATGAAGACGCCGAGGCCGATACCTACGACCCACGCCCGCTTCATCAAATGCTGGAAGACAGCCGCTTTCGCTTCCGTGCTGGCCGCCTTAGCCACCAGCTTTGTGCAAACCAGCTGAAAGGCCAGAGTGACGGCCGAGATCAGCATCAGGATGGTGACGGCAGCCGCGGCGTGACTGAAGTCGGAAGGCCCCAACATACGGGCGACGCCGATGTTGTAGCCAAAGTTCGCCAGGCTTACGAAAACCGATCCGATGAGCAGAATGATGCTGCCGTTCAGGATCTTAGCGTGATGGGTGTATTGGGGAAACCACCGCGACACGAAGCCGTGCCATCGGCTCTCACGTGGGGGAGCCACCAGTATCGTGTCGGGATTTGCGCTCATGCGGCCAGTCCACTTCCCTGCTGGTCCTCATTATTGACCGAAATCGGCTGCACGGGTGCCGCGGCCTGCATTCCATGGGGCTCGAATTGCCGCATGGCGTTCGGCAGGAAGCTGCTGAAGCTCTTCACGGCGGCAGTAGAGTTGTCATAAATCTCGAATAAGCGGCCGGTGCGTGTGAGTTCCAGAACTACCGCCGACTGCGGCGACAGGGCTGCCAGCTTGAGATCGCCGTCATGCTTGACAGCCGCGCGCATGCATTGCAGCAGGACATCCACGCCCGCGGCATCGATATGCCGCACCTGCGACATGTCAAAAACGATTTGAGGGCGGTCCGAATTGACGAAAGGCTGCACCTCCTGCAGAAACTTGCGAGCCTGTTTCAGGTTCATTTTCTCCGGCATTCTCTTTACGACTACGGGCCGACTAGTGGTCTCCATATCTCCTCATGACGGCCAAATTCGGGGGGAACTCCGAAGGTCCCGAATTCGACAGTGGTTCTTCCAAGACGGGAGTTTCCGGCGAGGTCTTCGCTTCCTCGGAGGGCTCCGCAGTCCGCTTGCGCGCCTTGCGTCCGAATGACGCACGTACGCCGCGGTAAAGTTCTCTTGGTAAGAAGGCAAAAAGTGCAGCTGTGCTGCCTGCCAATCGAGAAACTGGGCTAAGTGGCACCATGCCGACCAGCTTCCCGTCGTGAATTTCGACTTCCACGTCCCGCACCAGGTGCGCGAGGCGGCGAAATCCCACCACGCAGTGCATCGCGTCCAGGCCAGCACCGAGACAGCTGAAAGGAAGCAGAGTTGTGTTTTCGACAACGGTGCCACAGTCGACTTCGGCATGGTGCTCGATTACGGTTCCGCGGGTAATTAAGGCGGAAGCTCTTACATGAGCGTGCGGTCCGATGTATGCGGGCGCCACAACGCGGGCCTTGCGGTGAACTCGCGCCGCCGGCCCCAGCCAGATTCCGGGCTTGACCTCTTTGCCCTGTGGCTTCACCTCGTTTCGCCCTAACAGTCCATCGGTGGCTAGACGCCGCAAATCCGCTGCCTTCTGCAGACGATTAACGTAGCCGGATACGGGGAAGGCCTCCGACTCGTGGCGCATGTGCTGGAGACGGCTTTGGAACAACTCTGCCGCATCTGACCGGGCAGACGTACTTAGCACGAACAGATCAAGGCTTGCTCCGTCGGCATCGACCGCCTGGGTGACCGAGTTGCGCCGGTCGAAATGGTGCTGAATGATTTCTTCGTAATCCGCCTCGACGTACGGCCCCATGCGAATGACGATGACGATTTCAGCTCCATCCTCGGCGCATTGGTGAAAAGTCTCCTCGGCACTCCGCCAAAATTGCTCACCATCCACATGGAGATGTTGATCACCGGAATCGAGAGCTGCACATTTGAGAAACGGCTCAGCCGTAGCGGGCGCGTCGCAGATTACGCTGCACACAGACACGCCAAAGTGCCGCAGCCGGCTGATCACCCGCTCTTCGGGAGACATCCCGAGTACATCCAGGCAGGCGAGGGGCACAGCGCCGAAGCTTTCCGGCCGAGTCTGCTCTCCAGCGCCGATTCCACCGATCAACAGAATGGCCCTTATGTCCATGACTGCCACCTCGGGGCGGCCGCTCGAAAGATGGCCGAGCGGGAGGGAACCCATGAAGGAATCCGCCGAAATCTCGATATAGGTTCAAGCGCGCGCGTTCGTTGCTGTAAGTCGAAAGACCGTAAGTATTGCCGGATGATTTGAGGCATAGTCATTCGTAGCGCAGCGGAGAAGTTTTGTTCCGCCATTTCGCGCATGAGTTCTGAATCATTCAAAAGGGCCAGCAATTCAGCCGCCATGCTGCTCGCGCTACCGGTTTGATAGAACCCAACCGCCAGCCCCTCATCCAGCGCCATCTCGCGAAAGTCGTCGATCCCCGCCGATATGATTGGGACGCCGAATTCGCAGGCAAGGTGGGCTACACCGCTTGCACCCGTCGCTGAGGAATACGGAAGAACTAAGGCGCTCGCGCTACGAAACAAGCGTGGAATGTCCTCTTCTTCGACATAGCCCGTGAATTCGACACGCGGATTGTCCTGCATGCTTTCGGCTACCGATTCGATGTACCCCGGCGTCGCTGGATGGTTTCCGCCGGCAACAATCAAGCGAACATTTGGCATCTGCTGGGAAAGTTCCTGGAACGCCTCGAGCAATAACTCAACTCGCTTGTAGGTACCCCATTTCCCGAACGCGAGGATGCGATGCTCTGGGTTACCTCGGCTGCCGAAATCTGGAGGTTCCGGACAACCACCTAGAATTCCGTGCGCGCGGAAATGGACATTCTCGCCGCGATACTTTTCGATCAGCGTCCGCCGATAAACCGGAAGCAATACAGAGATGGAATTCGCCATCAACAACATCCGTGTGGCCACCGATCCCGCAGTGCGATAGAGCTTCGGAAAGCGGACACCAGAATCGGTCAGGTTGATGTTGTCCATCAGGTGGTGCAACGTTACGTGCGTGTAATGTCCGTTCAGGCGCGAGATAGCCGGCTGCCCAAGGCCGAAAAATGCCGGGACAGGTTTGTTTCCGAAGGTCGAAAACAAGAGGTTGAACCACACGACATCCGGATTGATGTCACGAATGACCTTGGTCAGCCGCAGCGGATTCGACAGCGCATCGAAACGCCAGCAGCGAATGACGTCGAACTCAGGCAGCTCCTCCACAGGAGCATCAAGTTCGTCGGCCAGCACCGTCAGACTCAGGAGAGGGTCACGCCGCAGTTCCCGCGCCAGATGAAACCCGTACTCGTTCAGCCCACGCCGGCTAGGCGGAAACGCTGTGATCAGGCAAATCTTCATGAACTCCCCAGGGCCTAAAAAATCGAAAGGCGGAAAACCGGACGGATAAGCGTCCCGCTTTTTTCAACCCCGGTAAAGTTCGGGAATTGTTCTGCCTCGAGACCAACGGAAAATTGCAGGGGGTAGGCGATCTTGTACTCCCCGGCGTGGTCGCTGAATGACCGATGTAACGGTCTCATGTAAGTGATGTAGAAACTGCCGTATACGTTGTCATACTGGGTGAATGAGCTTGCTCCTTCGTAAGCGACCTGGCCGTTCATACTCCAGGCGGGAGTCATGTTGTATTGAACGATCCCAGCAGGCCGCAGAACATGCGCCGTCGCCCATAACGTGTCTTGCACGCGGTACGCGCGAATGTACTCGGCGAGAAGGCTCGCCGTAAGTTTTCGGTCCATGAACTTCCGCTGCAGGCCGGCATAGCTTGAGGTGGTGAAGAACTGTCTTACCAGCGGGCTGTACGTCAGATCACGGCGTGTATAGCCCGTAATTAAAGAGGTATTTCCCCACGGACGTCCCACGGTGAACTGCAGGGTTGCGCCTACATCATTTGAGTTCAAAGGGTAACCGGTCGCAGTGAACGGTCCGGCTTCGTGATACAAACTGGCATCGAACGACAACCAATTGCCAAACGAACTGCTGTTGGCGTAGAGGAACTGGCGAAACAGATTTTGGTTCTCGTACTGCGGAGCAGAGGTGTCTCGCCGGAGCGTGAACTGCAAGCCGGTATTCAGCGCTATCCAGGCGTCGCCCAGATGCACAACCGGATTGATCGCGCTGTTGAAGTTGTAGTCAAAAGTGTTGCGATTGATGATTAACGCTTCCTGCGGGAGCGATTCCTCGCCGGTCGCATTGCGGATCTGGAAGAATCCGCTGATCATCGGGAAATTGTTGTCAAAGTGATAGCGGTACGCCGTGGTCCACAGCGATTCCTGTTGGGAACGCGGCGGCGGCAGGCTGGGACTCTTGCTCGACAATCCGAAGATTTGCTGATCTAGGACGTAGACCGTGTAATCGTCGTAGAGGCCGCCAGTCGTGAAGTCGGTCAGCATACTGAGGTGATCGGTGACGCGAACGCCTTCCTCGCTCGCCACCTGCATGCCTTCCAGTTGCGCAATCTCGCTGCCGCCGAGCGTATCGGCCTGCGACAACGACAGCAGTGCGTTCCAGCTCTGGTGACGCTGGCGGTAGACCTCGCTCTGCGCTATCAGGTAGTCGTAATTCTGGTTGGAGGCTGGGTCGGAGCCGATGGTCGCCAGCTGCTCGTTGGCTTGCTTCGTCTTGCCCTGGGCGAGATAGGTGTTCGCCAATCCGATGGCGACGATGTCGGGCGACGCGCCTGCCTCACCCGCTTTTCGGAAGTACGAGTCCGCCGTGTCGAAGTCGTGCATAGCAAGGAGCAGGTTTGCAGCTTCAATCAAGTTGTCTGCGGTAACCGGCGGGGCTTCGCCAATGCGGCTTTCGGCAAAGGCCAGGCTGATTTGCTGACGGGCATCTTCGTCTTTGCCGTACTTCACCATCAGGCGAGCGATCGCCAGGCGGGCGTCGACGCGATTGGCGTCCGGAGCCTCCAGCGCGCGCGCAAAGCGATCCATCGCACCCTTCTGATCGCCCAGCGTCAGCAACGCATCGCCGGTATCGAGCAGGATGGCCGACTGGTCGCCGCCCAGCTTCTCAGCAGCCTCGACGTAGCGCATCGTCTCATCCTTGCGACCAAGATGCGCATAAGCATGTGCCATGCGGCCGTAGATCAGCGGATCGTCGGGCGAAAGGCCGAGCGCAGCATTGAGCGCGTCGATCGATTGCTGATACCGGCGCATGTCGTACAGCGTGTCAGCAAGCGCTAGCTGCAAGCTCAGATCGTTCGGCGCATAGCGAATTGCCGCGCGGTATTCCTGCTCGGCGCTGGCCAGCAGGTGTTCCTGCCGATAAGCCGTAGCTAGCGCAAGGTGTGTCGAGCCTGATTCGCCCAGCAATTGCTGCGCTTCCAGGGCCTGTTCGCGTGCTTCTTTGGGATGACGGAGCTGCAAATCGCTGAAAGCCAGTCCAAGATGTGCGACGCCGTTATTCGGAGCCAGCTTCAGCGCGGTATTGAAGTCGTCCGATGCCTGCTGCGCGTTCTGCATGTCGTTCAGCGTGTAACCGCGGTTGATGTAGGCGTCCGCCATCTTGGGATCGCGCTGCACGGCCCGGCTGTAATCGTTGACTGCTTCGTCGAGCAGCTGGGAGTGCTTGTGTACGTGTCCTTCGAGCAGCGGGAAGTTCGCCTCGTTGGGAAGGACGGTATCGTACTTATCGGAAACCGCTAGCGCATCGTCGTAGCGGCCCATGTTGTACAAGTCGTAAGCGAGATAGACGGATGCATTGCGATCCTTGGGCAGCTTCTGCAGCACTTGATAACCGAGTTTCGCCGACTCGGCGTAGTTGCCTTCGTGGAACAGGTAGCGCTCGCGCTCGCGCATGACGCGCGGATCGTCGTTCATCTTGCCTTTGGCGCGGTTTACCCAAACGCCTGCCAGCTTGATCTGTTGCGCTTCGATCGCCGCATTAGCGGCATTCGCGATGATGAGCGGATTCTCGGGCGCGAGCTTGTAGGCCTGCTGATAGTTGTCGTCCGCTAGCTGGAACTGCTTCGTCTGCGTGTAGAGGTCGCCGAGTGCGAGATATGGGATGTAGTCGTCGGGATAGGCCTTGGCCAGACGGTTGAAATATTCGGCCGCCATCTTCGCGTCGTTGTCCTCGCGATACAGGTAGCCCATCGCTTCTAGGGCATAACGATTGTCGGGATCCTTAGCGAGTATCTCGCCATAGATCTTTCGAGACTCGTCCTTGCGGCCTTCTTTCCACAGAAGATTGGCGTACTGCAGCGTGATGTTGTCGTTGGCGGGATCCAGTTTCCTCGCCTCAAGCAGGTCAGCCTCAGCGCCCTGCAGGTCGTTGTCCGACATCTTTAAAGAGGCGCGCACACGCAAGAACTCAGCCTTCGCCGTGCCCTCGACGTTCAACTTGTCGATCTCCTGCTCTGCGGTAGCCAGCTCTTGATGGGCAGCCTGGTCGTCGCCGCTGTCGCGATACAGTTCGGCTAGATTCAGCCGCAGTTGGATCGGATAAAGCTGACCTTCGGGAACACCGCCGGCAGGTAGCGCCGCGATGGCTGCTTTGTATTCCGCGATAGCGTCAGCCTGGCGATTTTCTTCTTTCGCCAGCAGGGCCTTGATCGCATGCAGGCGATAGTGATTGGCATCGATTGCGGACGCGCGGCTCAAGTACTCACGCGTCTTTTCGGTATCGCCCAGGCGCAGTTCAGCCTGCGCGGCGCTCAGCTGATATCCAATTTCCCTGGGCTTTTCGTTAGCCGCGCGCACGTAGGACTGAGCCGCAGCTTCCTTGTCGCCGTCCAGCTCATAGGTGTAGCCAAGATCGGCAAGCACCGCCGGCGTCATCTTGGGAGCGCTCTTCAGAGTAGCGATCGCAGCTTTGTAGTCGTGCTCTTCGCGATAGTAGTTGGCTGCTGCCTGAAAGATCTCGACATTGCCGGGCGAGTGCTTCTTGGCCAGGTCGAGCATCTGCTTGGCCTTGTCCGGCTGCTTCAACTTCAGATAAGCGACCGCCAGCATCAACTCTGCGTGAGCGCTTGGCTGTTGGGCTTCCGCGCGTTGTAGTAGGGTGATTCCCTGCTGCGTATCTCCCGTACGCATGTCGAGCTCGCCGAGAATCAGCAGATCGTTGGTGCGCTTCGGATTGGCGCGGATGACCTCACTCAGGAGTTTCTTGGCGTCGTCGGTGCGGCCCATGCGCTCGTAGGTTTGCGCCAGGCCGCTCATGCCGTCAGCATTGCCCGGTGCGAACTGCAAGCCGTGCTGGTAAGCCTCAACTGAAGTCTGATAGTGACCGGCCAGGCGGGACGTGTAGCCCAGCAGGAACCAGAGTTTGTTGTCCTGCGGAGCGGCTTTCACCGCGCGTTGCGCATAGTCCGCGGCGGCAGACGGATTACCGCGCTTCAACGCGTCTTCAGCGGCGCGCGCCAACCGGCCAACTTCAATACTGCTCCCCCAGCCGATGCCGTTGTCACCACTTGCATTGGATTGGGCTGCGGACTGGTTCTTCTTCTTAGAAGAGTTTTGCGCGTTAGGCGCCGGCTGCGACTGCTGGCCGTCGACTTCGAACGTCTGCGCCATGGCCGCGGCCGTTAGAAGCAGGGAGCAGAAAATTAGGGGAACAGTTCTTCTTTTCACTTGAGCAACTCACCGGCATGTCGAGAGTGTGCAGCAACTCAGCTTGTAAGCTGAATTCCTTCTCGTCGGATGCGGATTGCTGCTCATTGGCTGTTCCGCAGCTTGGAACATCAGCTGCTCACCTCGCAGTTGGTATCGCTGTACACACTTTGAGGAGAACAGGTGTGTATTCCGCGCCAGAGACGAATTTCCTCAACTCTGCTTCAGCAGTGCTCGGCAACCGTACGCGACATCTCCGAATCGAACAGCTCTGAACCGTTATCGCGGAGGCAGTCCCTTGATCTCGCAGTCGCCCACTTTCCCCTCACGAGCGATACCCCTGTCGGCCATTCTGCTGATATGCCTGGCGGTACATGGGCCTCTGCTGCTGATGCAGTTGCCGGCGAGTTCCTACGACGCGAATACGCACATGTTCTTCGCGGCTCACTACGCTCATCACTGGTTTAATCCGTGGAATGAAAAGTGGTTCGGTGGCTTCTCGCAGACCACGTATCCGCCGCTGACCCACCAGTGGATCGCGCTGTTCTCGCACCTCATGGGCTTGAAGATGGCCTACATGTTCGTGCAGTTTCTGGCGATTCTGCTGCTGCCCATCGGTATGTACCGCTACGCGGAATTGTGGGTCGACGAGATTTCGGCCAGTTATGCCGCGCTGGGCTCGGTGTTCCTGGGCTCGTTGTCCATGCTGGTTTACCAATCAGGACAGTTACCTACGACCGCGGCCGCCGCGCTGACGCTGAACGCCCTCCCGTTTTTCTATATCTGGTTGGAGAAGGGCGAAGTCATGGCGTTACTCAAGGGCGTGGCCATCGCATGGGCCGCGGCTGCAGCGCATCACGTGACTTTGCTGTTCGGTGCGGTTCTCTTCGCGATTCCGGTGTTGTTCCTGGCTTTGATTGACCGAAACGCAGCGCCCGATGAAGAAGATCACGCCTCGGCGGGTGGCGTGCTGGCCCGAGCTGTCGTGTTTGCTCTGGTTGGCGTTGCAGGCGTTGCCGCTGTTCTTTATCCGTTCTGGATCGCACTGTTGAAGAATCCGATCAACCAGATGCCGATCCCTCACGGCTCGCGCGATAACTACATCTTGAATGTGTTTAGCGGAATCAACTTCTGGATCATCCCTATGGGGCTGCTGATCCTCGCGATTCCGTTCATCCTTCTGCGCGGGTCGGCCGACCGTCGCCTACGGCCATTGCTCTTCGGCTGGTATCTCACGACGCTGCTCGGCTTGGGAGGTACTACTCCTGTCGGCAAAGCTCTCCTCGGTCGCGCCTACAA
The DNA here is from genome assembly GCA_035482295.1 of Verrucomicrobiia bacterium. Lineage (GTDB taxonomy): Bacteria > Acidobacteriota > Terriglobia > Terriglobales > Acidobacteriaceae > Bog-257. The sequence continues at coordinate 31,766 of DATHQX010000009.1, read as the reverse complement.
CGTTCTGACCTTCGAGCGCTTCACCTTCTGGGCCACGCTGATGGCGATGCCCTTCGTGGGGCTGCTGGCGGTGTCGTTGATACGCCGCTTCCGCATGAAAGCCCTGGTGGGCCTGGCGATTGCCGCAGTGATCACTATGGCGTCGGCGGTGTCTTGGATCACGATCCACCCTATCAACAGCACGCCGTTCAACGTCGACCAGGTGATTGCGTTTCTGGATCGCGACGATCACTCGAACTTCCGTTACATTACCTTGGGCTTTGGCAGCCGATTCGCCGAAGTCTCCCGTGAGGCGAAAGCCGATAGCATCGACGGCGATTACAACTCAGCTCGACTGTTGCCGGAGATGACCGCCTACGGAGCGGGCCAGCTCTATAACTCGAAGTATTTCGGACTCGCCGGCATGGAATCGCTGCGCGCGGTTCTCAAACACGCAAACCAGTACGGATTGAAATACATCTTCGTACGCGACCGCTATTACGAACCGCTGCTCGCCTTTGCCGGTTGGCGCAAGGCCGAGACCTACGACAACGGCAACGTGACTCTGTGGACCAAGGAAGATGTGCCGCCGGCGCGGCCGCTGCAGTTCAACGGATTCCGGCCCACGGAAATGCAGGGAATCATGTGGGGCATTCTCCCGGTTGGCAGCAGCCTGTTCGCTTTGTTCCTGGTGCTATTAGTGCCGGAGAGGCGCAGGCTGGCGACCACTTTGGAGTTCCCAACTCGTGCGACGGTTGAACCCATGATTTTGCGGGAGGCGAAGTAATGAAGCGCGTTCTGCCCATCCTCCTAATCGTTCTTGCGGTTGCCCTGATTGCGATGGCGACGATGCGACCGAACCAGTCATCGGCGGCCACGTCGCCGGAAGGCGCCGTGCAATCGCTCTTCGCACACGTGAAGGCGCATGACTACATGGGTGCATACGCGTACGTCGCGAAAGACAGCAACGCCGACCAGCAGGCGTTTGCCAATGATCTCTCCGGACGCGACGGCAGCCTCCGCACCTACTCGGCCTTGCAGGAGGCCGACACCAAGGTCCTGCATGCCAGCGACAACGAGGCGCTGGTGCGCGCGTCGCTGGAGTATGCCACCGCCGTCGGCGCTTTCTACGACACCCGCGATTTGAAAGTGGTGAAAGAAGATGGAGCCTGGAAGGTGGAATGGCCGGTAGTGAAGGAAGCCAAAGTTCCGCCGCAGGTCATCCAGGAGAACTACCTGCGATGGGATGTCATCACTCGTGGCGCCAATGACGATTGGGGTGCGCAGAACGTCGAAGCGCCGCGTGTTCGCATCGTCTCGATGAATGCGATTCAGCAGGACAACAACACCATCGTTGTCGGCGAGATCGAAAATGAAGACACCGTACCCGGTTTCGTTTCGGTAGGTGCGACCCTGGTAGGCAAAGACGGCAGCGTGCTCGGCGAAGAAACCAGCTTCGATAAGATCTCGCACACGCTTCTCCCCAAGGAAATTTCGCCATTCCGCATCGATTTTCCAGACGTGCCGCTCGCGAAGATCAAGAGCGTGCGCATGCAGCCGAATTCCATGCTGGTTCCGGCTTCTGCCGACCCGGTGATTGGAGTCCTGCATCAGCGAGTCGAAACCGACGCCCGCGGTCGCCATGTGCTGAAGGGCGAGCTGATCAATCAGAGCGGCGACATCGTCAACATCCCGCACGTGCTGGCGACCTACTACGACAACTCCGGCAAAGTTATCTGGGTGTCGGACGGTTATGTTGACCAGGCGCTGTTGCCTCAGACCCCGGTGCCCTTCGCCGTGAGCTTGAGCGATCAGATGGCCGCCAACGTTCACAACTATCGGGTGACCGTTAACCAATACATGCTGAATCACGAAGACTAGGCCATGACGAGGAAAACCTGGAAGACCTTCATTCCGATGCTTCTCCTGGCCGGGTTATCGAGCCTCGAGATGGCGCAGGCCGCCGACTTGCACGTACCCTCGACCGTCACAGCCGGCTCGGGTCTGACATTTTCGAGTTCAGGCAGCGGCAGCGCGACCCTGTATCTGATAGGTCCGGGAACCGCCGTCAAGCGACAGGTCGAACTAGGTCAGGAAATACAGCTCAGCGGTGAGGATTTGCAGAATGTCGGCCGCTACACAGTGGTTGTCGGAGACGATAGCGCCGTCTTCTTCGTCACCGCAGCTCCAGTAAATTCGATCGCATTTCTGGCGCGGCCTTCACGCGTTCCAGCGTCTACGCCCAACGTGATTAGCGGCACGGCATTCCTCTTCGACAAGTATCAGAACCTGGTACTTCAGCCCACGCCGGTAAAGTTCGAGCTCGACGAGGACGGCCAGGCCACCACGCGCACCGAGACGTCCAAGGGCGGAGTCGCTTATACCAAGCTGGACTCAGCCAGGAAAGCGGGGCCGGCACAATTCGTCGCCACCAGCGGCAGCGGATCGGTGAGACGGGTGGTGCAGCAGGTGGCGTCCGATCCCTGCAACATTCGCATGAGCGCGCAGCCCGACAAGAACAAGATCCTGGTGCGCACCGACCCTATCCGCGACTGCTCGGGTAATCCAGTGCCTGATGGAACGATTGTCACCTTCACGGCGACCGATTCCCAGGGCAAGAGCACGGTGGACGCGCGTATCAAGCGCGGTATCGCCGAGGCGGAGTTGCCGGCGTCGAGCGGCGCGACCATCTCGGTAGCGTCGGGCGTGGTGGTTGGGAACGAAATCCAGTGGCGGGGTGGCCAATGAAAAGATTGACGCGATTCGGCTTGGCGGCCATTGTGACGGTGGGCGCTCTCGCGATGTTGCTTGCACTGAAAACGTATGCGGATGTCACGCCGTCAATCGCTGTCAACGTTCAGAACGCCGGCCCTCGTCAGGTCGAGGACACCACCGAGCGTGCCGTGGCTCGTGATTACGCCGCCGCCTGGCAGGCTATGATCAAAGCGTTAGACCAGAACCGGACCGACATCCTGGGGCCCGGCTTCATTGGCAACGCGAACGAAAAATTAGCCGCCACCATCGCCGACCAGCGTAAGAACGGCTTACGCCAGCAGATTGTCGACCGCGGACACAACGTGGAAGCCGTTTTCTACTCGCCCGAGGGCTCGGCCATGGAACTGCACGATACCGTGCAAGTCCAACTCCAGCTTATGGATGGGAGTAAGATAGTCCACTCCGGGGAGGCCACAATTCATTATGTGGTGCTGCTGACCGCCGCGGAAAACTCCTGGAAGGTGCGCGTGCTGGAAGCTGTGCCGTCTTTCTAGACAAACCTGACCTTTCTTTGGCCGCAACGTCCAACCCCTTACGACTAAGTCGTAAATTTGCTACGTAGATAGAACGCTGTGCCTTCGTGTCGAACGGCTCGGTTTTTGCCCCCGCGTGGCCGAAGAACGGGCTAAAATATCTATAGACTCCAGTGTGAGGCGCGGCATCCAATCGCTGTTGAGTGGCTGGTCCTGAATGATTCTTAAAAGTATCCGTGTCTCTATCCTGGCATCATTGATTGCCGGTTCTTTGGTCTGCGTTGCGCAAGACTCCCCTGCCAACATAACGTTAACGCCTTCAACACAATCGCAGGACGACGCGAAGCCGCAGCAGGCCTCACCTGACGCCAGCCAGCCGGCAGCAACCACCCCGCAGAAGCCGCCCGACAGGGCCGCCGCCTATTACCACTTCATGTTGGCGCACATGTACGAAGAGATGGTCTCGATGTACGGCCGCTCGGACTACGCCAACAAGGCGATCGACGAATATCGCGCCGCCATCGAGAACGATCCAAGCTCGGACTATCTGAACGCGGGCCTGGCTGAGCTCTATGCGAAGACTGGCCGGATTCGCGACGCCGTTCTGGAAGCGCAAGACATCCTGAAGCGTGACGGCAACAACCTCGAAGCGCGCAGGCTGCTGGGTCGGATCTACCTCCGTTCGCTGGGCGATATGCAGGCCGGCACGCAATCGCAGGAAATCCTGAAGCTCGCCATCGATCAGTACGAGCAGATCGTAAAGCTCGATCCGAAGAGCGTTGAAGATCATCTTTTATTGGGCCGCCTGTACCGCCTGAACAACGAGCTGCTGAAGTCGGAAAACGAGTTCAAAGCAGCGGTCAAGATTCAGCCCGATTCCGAAGAAGCCGTTACCACGCTCGCCTACCTCTACAACGAAGAAGGCGATTCCAACCGCGCGCTGGAAGTGCTCAACACAGTCCCGGAGAAGGCGCGTTCGGCAAAGTTGTACTCGGCGCTGGGCTACACCTACGAGCAGCAGAAGGATTACAAGCAAGCGGTTGACGCCTACCGCAAGTCGACGGAACTGGACCACGACAACCTGGACGCCGTGCGTGGTCTGGCCCAGAACCTGATGAATGACAACCAGACGGATGCCGCTCTGGAGCAGTACAAGGCCATCGTCGATGCCGACCCATCGGATGCCCAGACCTACATGCGCATCGCCGAAATCGATCGCCGCAATGGCAAGTTCGACCAGGCGATGGACGCGTTGAAGAAGGCCAACTCGGTTGTGCCAGACTCGCTGGAAGTCCAATACAACATGGCGGTCATCGACGAAGCGCAGGGTAAGTACGACGAGGCCATCCAGACCCTCAACGACCTGCTGACCAAGACCGATCATACCGACGGCGGCGATTTCTCGACCTCCGACAAGAACAACCGCGCAGTATTTCTCGAGCGCCTGGGTACGATTTATCGCGAGGCCGGCAAGACTCAGTTGGCCGAGCAGACGTTCCGCAAGATGCTGGACCTGGGCGACGAAAACGCCGTCCGCGGCTACCAGCAGATTATCGAGACCTATCGCGACAACAAGCAGTGGCAGCAGGCTACGACGGTCGCCGAAGAGGCTGCCAAGAGGTTCCCCGATGATCGCGGGTTGCAGATGGTAGCAGCGTCGCAGCAAGCCGACATGGGTAACTCAGGTGCGGCAATCGATCGTGTCAAAGGGATGCTGAAAGACAACGCGGACGATCGCGAGGTCTACATCGCTCTGGCGCAAATGTATAGCCGGATCAAGGAATGGGACAAGGCGGAAGAGAGCATCAACAAGGCGATTGAGCTCTCCACCAAACCTGAAGATAAGGACTACGCGCTGTTTGTCGCCGGATCGATCTACGAGCGCCAAAAGAAATACGACAAAGCCGAAGAAGCCTTCCATAAGGTCTTAGCCGATGATCCCAAGGATGCAATGACCCTGAACTACCTGGGTTATATGCTGGCGGATCGTGGTACGCGGCTGGACGAGGCCTTGGGCTATATTCGCCGGGCACTTGCGCTGGATCCGCAGAATGGCGCCTATCTGGACTCGCTGGGCTGGGTCTACTACAAGATGGGCAACTACGAATTGGCGGAAGAGAACTTGCGCCGGGCCTCGGAGCGGATGAACGACGATCCCACCATTCACGATCACCTCGGCGAACTCTACATGAAGACCGGCCGGGTCAAACTGGCGGCCACTCATTGGGAGCGTTCGCTGGATGAATGGAACAAGACGATTCCCGCGGAAGTTGACACCGACAGCGTAGCCAAAGTTCAAAAGGAACTGGAAACTGCTCGCGTGAAACTAGCGAAGCAGAACCCAGGAGCGCCGCCGCCGGCTAAACCTTAGGCGTTCATACAGGAATGATCGGATACAAGGCGTCGCGTTCGCGGCGCCTTTTCCATTGCTGTCGCGTATCTGTCCGCGATTTCCGTTTGTCGAAAAGCCGACACCGTTATAGAGTTTGACCCTCGATTACCAATTCAAAATTGATTTCCGAAACTGACCGAGAGGAAAAACATGAAACGGATGCTGGTAGGTCTGGCGCTGCTGGCGATGGTGGTAGGCGCGCAGGCTCAGATGAGTAAGAGCAGTGAAGTCCAGGAAGCAGTCACCAAGATGGAACAGCAGTGGACGACGGATGCCAAGGCGGGCAATGTGGACGCTATTGCCCCGATTCTGGCGGAGAACTTCGTTAACATGGACTCGGACGGCTCCGTACGAGGCAAGGCTGACTCACTCTTACGTATGAAGGGCGCCAAGTGGCAGGTGAACGAAATCAGCGATGTCAAAGTTACCGTGTTCGGTACCACGGCCGTTGCTACCGGCGCGTGGCAGGGAAAAGGCACGACGGGCGACGGCAAGGCCGTGGACGCCCACGAGCATTGGGTCGATACGTGGATGAAAATTCCGGGCAACAAATGGCAGTGCATTGCCAGCGCCAGTACGCCTGCTAAGTAGCCGTTCTAGCTGGACTTGGACCGCGGGTTGAATCTTTCCCGCGGTCCCGGCGTCTAAAGACGAGTCCGCGTAACCTGCCCTGGTTTGCCGCATTTCGCTGCGTCCGGTAAAATACAGGTTTGCGTCAGACTAGTCAGGAGTTCCTATGAAGGCAGCCATCCATCCGGCCTATGATGAAGTGCGCGTTCACTGCGCGTGCGGCAATACGTTCCTTACCCGTTCGACCCATAAGGGCGACATCAACGTGGAAATATGCTCTGCGTGCCATCCGTTCTTCACTGGTAAGCAGAAGCTGGTTGATACCGCTGGTCGCGTCGAGCGCTTCCGCCGCAAGTACGCCAAGGCTGAAACCGCGAAGAAGTAAGCTTCGCCCCGAATTCACGAAAGCCTCCGCTTCGGCGGAGGCTTTTTATTCGCGAGCGCTTAAAGCCCGATCAATCGAAAGTGCGCCCGCGCCCTTGATCAGGACGACCAGCAGAAGCGCCAGCGCCAGCAGGTGATACTCGAAGCCCTCGCCCTTCTGTTGCCCGGTCCAGTTCATGAAGAGGCCGTTGGCATAGTGAACGGTCAGGACCGCGACAATCATGTTGCACATGATGCCAAAGGCTGCAATGCGGCTCAGCAGGCCAACCAGCAGACCGAGTCCCCCGAAGAACTCCGCACAAATCGCCAGGAAGGCGAATGGCGCAGGAATGTGCATTTGCTGGGTAAAGAAGCCCATCGTCCCTTTGAAGCCATAGCCGCCGAACCAGCCCAGCATCTTTTGCGCCCCGTGCGCGAAAAACACCACGCCCAGTACCAGGCGGATGATCGTCAGCGTGAAATCGTTTGATGTGGAAAGAAGTTTACGCAAGCTAACCTCCTCGACGAATCGTCTTCAGCACCTAGAAGATGCGTGTTGAAACACGCACGGTGCAAAATATGGGACCCGGAAGCTGGGTTCACTGGGTATCGGCGGACTTAAACTGCGTCCACGGATGCCCTTTCATATCGTGCAGGACGGGCTGCTGGTAGCTGAATTCGGGATGTTCCTTCAGGAAGGTATCGGCGATGAAGTCTTCGCCGCAGGGGTGCCCGGCACGCGCCTGCAGGGTCATGTTCTTCGTCATGGTGCTGTCGGCAGCCTGTGCCGTGACCGCGCCCATGGGGGCGTAGGCTGGCTCGCCCCATGCCGGCTCCGGAGTCGGCGCCTGGTCGCCGTGGCCACATAGCCCGCGGAAGTTGCGATCGTCCTTGCTTTCGTAGGTGTCCCAGTGGTCGGCCAGGAACTTTTCGCCGAGCGCGATGTCGATCTTGCCTTTGCTGGCCGGCATCACCTCGTCCCAGCGTTTATGCCGGGCATTGGGTGAACTGGCCATATTGTTCGGGTCGAAGGTCGTCTCCTTCTGAATCAGTTCGGGATCGCTGGGAAAGTTCGAGCCTACGTAATATCCATCCTTCGTCCGCCAGACCTTATGGATATTGAGGCCGATCTCGAAACGTGCCACCTCGCCAGTATTGTTATCGGCAAGGAGCCAATCGTTGGCATAGCCTCCGTTATTGCCATCGAGCATGATCTGCACGAACGAATCGATGGAGTTGCCGTACTGCAAAGCTTTGCGCGCGCGCACGAACTCCGGAATACCGTTCGGATCGAAGAGATCGAAGCCAGCAATCGTCGTCTCGGTCACCATCAGCCCGGCGGCGTTGATGCCGAAGTCGTCGTCGCTGACGATGATGCCGGGGAAACCGTCCATCAGCATGTGATAGCCGTGCGTCGGAACGATGTCGAATATGACCGTCCAGCGGGTCCCGACGGCGATACTTGTCCAGTTACTGTGAGCGATCACCGGCTTGTGATCCTTCGTCCACGAGCCCGTGGCGACAAACGCGCTGCAGTTGCCGGGAGCCTTCAGGTCAGGCGCGTTCTCTGCTTTCTGCTGACGATTGAGCGTCGGAACGTAGTAATCCGGAACCTCTTCCATGGCATTGAGCGCGACCACATCCCACACATCCATGCTGGAGCCGCGCGCCTTCAGGCCGTCGGCGATGCCCTGCAACTCCTCGCGATATTCGGCTTCGATATGTGGCCACAGGACGTTCTGCGCGGTCGCGCGATAGAAGTTCCAGTCCCGCTTGGTGCGGTAGACATCGAGCAATTGCACGGTCTTCAAACCATCTTCGATCTCGGGTGCCAGGAGATATCCATGCTGATAGCCGATGTCCGAGGGAGAGCCTTCCAGGTGAACGTAAGTCCAGCCCCCGCGCTCGAAGCGATAGGCCGGCTTGAGGCGTGCGTCGCCTGCCTTGTTCGCCTCTTGCTTCTTGGCGGAAGCACACATCGACCCGCACAGGCCGAGCACGGCAACTACTAATAGTCCGGAAAGAAAGCGAACACGCATGGGAGCCTCCGCTATCGAGGAAGTGTGCGTCAGCTTATCGATTTACAGCTGGAATAGCAAACTCCCGCGTCGCCCCAGGCTTTACATTGCTGCCTCGGCAAAACGTCGATATCATCATGCGTTTGAGGGAATCATGTCCTGGAAAGTCATCACGGGCGCTGATCTACGGCGCCTCTTTGGAGTCGCATTTCTGCTACCTTTGCTCGCCACTAGCACTCTCGCCCAGAAGAGCTCCGGAAGCTGGAAGTTCGCGGTTTCCGGCGACTCTCGCAATTGCGGCGATATCACCATGCCCGCCATAGCAGCCGGAGTTCGCGTCGACGGAGCTGAATTCTATTGGCACCTGGGCGACTTCCGCGCCATGTCCAACTTCGACGAAGACTGGCGCCGCACGCATCCCAAGGCCAGCATCGCGCAATACCTTCGCGACGCTTGGCCCGATTTCATCCAGCACCAGCTGACTCCTTTCGATGGGACGCCGGTGTATCTGGGCATCGGCAATCACGAACTGGTTTCGCCGATGACGCGAGCCGCGTATATCGCGCAATTTGCCGACTGGCTGAATCAGCCTACGATCCAAAAGCAGCGACTGGCGGACGATTCGTCGAATCATCAGCTGACGACGTATTACCACTGGGTTGATCGTGGCGTGGACTTCATCAACCTGGATAACGCGTCCACCGACATGTTCGATGGCGCTCAGATGGCCTGGTTTACCACAGTTCTGAAGAATGATGCCGCAAACAAGTCTATCCGGACGGTTGTCGTTGGCATGCATGCCGCGTTGCCCGACAGCTCATCGGCCGGACACAGCATGAACGACTCGCCCCAGGAACTGGCGACCGGGCGTAGTGCTTACAACCAGTTGTCGGCGTTCCGAAAGAATACGAAGAAAAACGTTTACGTCGTCGCCAGCCATTCCCATTTCGTCATGAACGACGCCTACAACACGGCCTGCCATAAGGATGATGTTCTACCGGGATGGATTATGGGCAGCGCCGGCGCGGTGCGGTATAGGCTACCTACCGATCGAGCGCTGTCGACCATCGACAAGACCGACGTTTACGCCTATTTGCTGGGAACGGTTGCGCCCGACGGCACAATCACCTTTCAGGTACGTGAGATCAACCAGAGCGACGTGCCCGCCAGCGTCGTGAACGAGTTTTCTCCTGAGCAGGTGAAGTGGTGCTTCGAGCAAAACAAATCGAACTACACGCCGGCAAATCCCACCTGCAACACTCCCAATGCTCCGGACGAATAGGCGATCGTCATCTCTACGATATTGAGCATCACGGCTAGCGATCTCGAGCAACTCCGCCGTCACGGCGAAGATGCCTATCCGGCAGAGTGTTGCGGCATTCTGTTGGGCAAATTCGAAGGTGATGGCCGTCGTGTGTATTCCATCGTCCCTTGTCAGAATGCGTGCGCCGATGGGCGGTCAACCCACTTCGTCATCGATCCGCGCGAAGTGATTCAGGCGCAGCGCGCAGGACGAGACCTGGGGCTGGAGATCGTTGGCTTCTATCACTCGCATCCCGATCATCCGGCGCAATGGTCGCCGACCGATCTTGAAGAAGCGCACTGGATCGGCTGCTCCTACTTGATTACAAGCGTTGAGCGTGGAAGATCCACGACTACCAACTCGTTTTTACTGACCGGAACACTGGAAGAAAACAAGGCGTTTGTGTCGGAAGAACTGTCCGTCAAATAGCGAACCGCCGCCGGCGAATTGCTAAATGCTGGCCGCAATCTCTACAATCACCATTTCTCTATGCTGCGCTTTACCACAGCGGGTGAATCTCACGGCGAAGCCCTGGTCGCGACCGTCTCGGGCATGCCTGCCGGCGTACCGGTCGATCTCGCTTTCGTCAATCGCGAGCTCTGGCGCCGTCAGCAAGGCTACGGACGTGGCGGACGCATGCGTATCGAACGCGATGCCGCACGCATCCTGAGCGGCGTTCGCCATGGCAAAACCATCGGCTCGCCGATCGCCATGCTGCTCGCGAACAACGACTGGCAGAACTGGACCGAAGCGCTGCCGGTGGAAGAAGGCGATCCGGCCAAGCACAAGCGCGTGGCATCCCCGCGGCCAGGGCACGCCGACCTGGCCGGAGCCGTGAAGTACAACTTCACCGAAGCTCGTTACGTTTTGGAGCGCGCGTCAGCACGTGAATCGGCAGCAAGAGTCGCGGCTGGAGCCATTGCCAAGCTGCTGCTACGTGAACTCGGTATCGAAGTATTCAGTCACGTGATCGCGGTGGGCAGCGCACGCTTGGATAAGCCCGTGAGTTGGGAAGCAATTGTTGCGCTGGCTGCGAAAGAGGAAGTCCTCCTCGGTTGCGGCGATCCTGAGTCCGAAGCGCGCATGAAAGAGCAGGTCGATTTGGCGCTGCGTACCGGAGACTCCGTCGGTGGCATCTTCGAGGTCATCGCGCACAATGTCCCACCGGGACTCGGCACGTACGTTAACTGGGATGAGCGGTTGGATACGCTGCTCGCCGCAGCGGTCATGTCGCTGCAGGCGGTCAAGGCCGTCGAGATCGGCGATGCCGTCGAAGCCGCAGCTTCACTCGGCTCGGCCGTGCATGATGAAATAGGATACGAACAGGGTCGCGCCAACGCATTCACCGGATTTACCCGGAAATCGAATCACGCGGGCGGTCTCGAAGGCGGAGTTTCCAATGGCGAGGACATCCGTGTGCGCGGATATCTGAAGCCGATTTCCACCTTGCGTCGTCCGCTGGGGTCGGTGGATTTCACCACGCGCGAGCCAGTTAAAGCGGCGTACGAGCGCTCGGATGTGTGCGTGGTTCCGGCCGCCGGGGTTGCTGCCGAGGCGATGGTTGCGCTCACGATTGCAGGTTGCGCGCTGGAAAAGTTTGGGGGCGACTCCCTGCTGGAATTGCGGAGAAACTTTGAGGGCTACTGCCAACAGTTAAGAAACTTCTAAATGATCTATCCCATCGTGAAATATGGTGACCCGGTCCTGGAGAAGCCGGCGGCCGCCATCACAGAATTCGACGACGAACTGGGCAAGCTGGCCGACGACATGTTCGAGAGCATGTATGCCGCGCACGGTGTCGGGCTGGCCGCTCCACAAATCGGGATCAGCAAACGCATCGCGGTGATCGACGTAACCTTCAAGGAAGATCCGGAAGCCAAGATCGTGCTCATCAATCCCGAGATCGTGTACACCGAAGGCCGGCAGACCTCGAGTGAAGGATGCCTGAGTATTCCGGAATTTCGCGAGAACGTCACACGTCCTTTCAAGGTCACCGCGCGAGCGCAGAATCTTAAGGGCGAAACCATTGAAGTCATGGGTGAGGAACTTCTGGCGCGCGCTCTTCTGCACGAGACCGATCACCTGAACGGAAAACTCTACATCGGACATATCAGCGCGCTGAAGCGCGACATGATGAAGCGCAAGATTCGCAAGCTGATGAAGCAAGGCGACTGGTAGCCCCGCAATGATGGACTTGGTGTTTTGCGGTACCCCGCTGTTCGCCGTGCCCACACTGGAGAAGCTGGTGGCAGCCGGCTTCGGAGTCAAGCTCGTCGTGACGCAGCCGGATCGTCCCAGCGGGCGCGGCATGGAATCCACGGCTTCGCCGGTGAAGCGTGCCGCTCTCGCGCTGGACCTCCCCATCACTCAGCCGGAGAAGATCAAAAGCAACGATGAGTTTCGCCGGCAGCTGGCTGGCATCGCGCCGGAGGCGATCATCGTCGTCGGCTACGGCCGGATCATCCCACAGTGGATGATCGATCTGCCGCCGCTGGGCAATATCAATCTGCACGGCTCGCTGTTGCCGAAGTATCGCGGCGCCGCGCCGATTCAGTGGGCGATTGCGATGGGCGAAACGGTAACTGGCGTATCCACGATGCGCATCGACGCCGGCCTCGATACGGGCGACATTCTCCAGGAGGCCGAAGAGTGCATCAAACCGGAAGATACGGCGATCACGCTCGCGCCACGTTTGGCGCAAACCGGTGCTGAGCTGATGATCACCACGCTCGCGGGCCTGAAAAACGGCATCATCGTTCCGAGGCAACAGGACAATTTGCAGGCGACACTGGCCCCGATTCTGAAGCGAGAAGATGGTGAAATCGACTTCTCACGCACGGCGACCGATGCTTGGAACCGGCTTCGCGGATTTCAGCCATGGCCGGGAGCGTTCACCAGGTTTCGCGGCAAGATGCTGCACGTGCATGCGGCTGTGCCGGCGCCCGAGGTCGCGGTTGTCGCCGCTGGACACTTTGCGATCGAACATGATCGTTTGCTGCTCGGCTTCGCGCATGGAACCGCGCTGGATGTGCAGGAGTTGCAACTGGAAGGCAAGAAGCGCATGACTGCGAAGGATTTCGTGAACGGTTATCGGCCGAAGAGCGAAGAGGGAGTCGGCGGCTAGAGAGCATTTGGTACTTGTCATTTGGCACTTGGCCAGAGCTACCCTTCATCACGGCACGACCATCTGATTCTTGACTTTGCGAGCGAATCTGAAAGCTGCCGGAACTTCCGAAGAACGAGTGCGCAGCGCTCCGAGCTTTGGCTAATTGCTAAGTGCCAATTGCTGACTGCTGTTTTTCCCATGCCTATCTCTCCAGCACGCATTGCGGCCTTCGACATTCTGCTGCGCGTGGAGCAGCAGGATGCTTTTGCCAGCGAGCTGCTGCACTCTGATCGCCTCGAAAAGCTAAGCGCCGCGGATCGCGGGCTTACGACGGAAATCGTCATGGGCGTGCTTCGCTGGCGTTCGCGGCTGGACACGGCGATATTGTCGTTCGCGCAGCGTCCTGTTTCCAAGCTGGACGTGGAAGTGCTAACCGCGCTGCGAATCGCGACCTATCAGCTGCAATACCTCGACCGCATTCCCGCCCATGCTGCCATCAGCGACAGCGTTGACTTGGTGAAGCGCGCGCACAAGCGATCAGCTGCGCCATTCGTCAATGCGGTGTTGCGCAAGATCGCAGCCAACAATGCCCCGACAACAGTCCCTCGGCAGGATCTCACTTCGCTGGCGGATGAACTCGCGCATCCGGCGTGGATGGTCGACCGCTGGATCGCAAAATTTGGCGCAGAGTACGCAGCGCTGATCTGCAGTCATGATCAGCATGTGCCGCCGCTCACTCTACGCATCGATAACGCTAACGCCGAAGAAGAGCTAAAGCGCGACGGCATCGAACTCTCTGCCGGCGCGCTGCTCTCTGGCGCACGGATCGTCACCGGCGGAGACCTCTTCAAAGCCAAGGCTGTTCTCGAAGGCCGGGTTTTCATTCAGGACGAAGCGTCGCAGCTGGTTGCCGCACTAGTGGGCAACGGCTCTCGTCTGCTCGATTGCTGTGCTGCGCCGGGCGGGAAGACTGCGGCGCTGGCGGCGCGCAATCCGACAGCAGAGATCATCGCGGCGGAGTTGCATGCGCATCGTGTCGAGTTGCTGCGCAAGCGTGTGCACAGTCCGAACGTGCGTGTGATCCAGGCCGATGCACTGAATCTGCCGACGACGGGAACTTTCGATCGAGTTCTCGCCGACGTTCCTTGTTCAGGCACCGGAACGCTCGCGCGTAATCCCGAGATCAAGTGGCGGCTAAAACTCGACGACCTTGTCGACCTGCACGCACGGCAGGTGGCAATCCTGAAAGCCGCGCTGACTCACCTTGCACCAGGAGGACGCGCCGTATATTCAACGTGTTCGCTGGAGCGCGAGGAGAACGAACTTGTGGTGGAGGAATCCCTCCGCGATGCGCCTGAATATCGAGTTCTGGATTGTCGTGAAGAGCTTGAGCATCTGAGGTCGAACGGTGAATTGGTCTGGGAAGATCTTGATTCGTTGCTCAGCGGGAAGTTCATGCGAACGATTCCCGGCCTACATCCGTGCGATGGTTTCTTCGCAGCGGTGATCGAAAGGCAGTGATCGGTTGTCAGCAAGAGCACAAAGCCGGTATTTCACGCGGGCCGACAACTGGCAACCGAAAATCGGCAACTGAAATATGAAAAGGCCGGCATGTAGCCGGCCTCGATTCTCGAAGTAGAAACGAACTACTTCTTGGGGGCGATAGAGTCCTTGGCGGCCTTGGCCACGCGGAACTTTACGACCGTCTTTGCAGGAATTTTGATGGCTTCGCCGGTCTGCGGATTGCGGCCCATGCGCGCCTTGCGGTTCGACTTCACCAGACGGCCCAGACCGGGCACGATAAATACGCCGTTCTTCTTTGTCTCTTTGATAGCTACTTCAGCCAGCGCATCCAGAAATGCCGCGGCCTGCTTGTTGCTGAGCTCGTTCTTCTCGGCCATGTGACGGACCAGCTGGGTCTTGGTCATGCCTGTTGCCATTCGGTAATCCTCCTTGAAAGGTGAGCAATGATTGCTCGACTTCTGCGTATCCTATACCAACCTCATTCGAGTGCAAAGCATTTTCGCCATATTTTATGCGGTTTTTTCCACAGGTGCGCTCGAAAAGGCAACGTCCATGCGGGTTTTCACACGGTCGCTTTCCGCGGGATGCCATAATAGAACAGTTTCGTCCCATCGAGGTTCTCCAGCTTGACCTGCTCCATCTGCAATCTGCGCAAGGAAAAACGCTTCTGCCTGGCAGTCCACGGCCGCATTTGCGCCCAGTGCTGCGGCGAGCAGCGGGAGGTCACACTGGAGTGCCCATCCGAGTGTCCCTATCTGCAACAAGCCCGGCAACATGAGAAACCTCGCGATTTGCCTGAGAATCAGCCGAAGGAGATGTTCCCGGCAATACGGCTGCGTGAAGAATTTCTGGAGCAGCACGAGCCCCTTATCACTGGAGTGCTGGCGACTCTGGCCAGGATCTCCCAGGCCGACCCTCACCTGCATGATCGCGAGTTGATTGCGGCGCTCGCCAATATGGCGCGCAGTCTGCAGAGGCTGATCGGCTCAGGGCTGGTCTACGAAGAGAGTTCGGCGAATCCCGTGCAGCAGGCGATGATCGACGCCTTGCGACAGGCATTTCAGGAGTTCCGCGCCGTCGAGTTACGTCACCTGGGATACATACGGCTCAAAGACTCCGAGATTCTGCACGCGCTGGTCTTCGCGCTGCGTCTGGCGCACCTCCATACCTCGGGCCGGCCGCTCTCGCGCGGCTTCATCGATTTCCTCCAGGAGCGCTTTCCGACAAACGGTGCTGCTCCCGTTGCAGGCGAAGGCGAATCGGGAGGCCGTATCATCATTCCGTAGCCCCTCAGCCTATGCACCCTGTCGAAGGAGCAATACTTTTTCTGGCCGCGCTGGCCGCCGGAGCCATTAACTCTGTTGCCGGTGGAGGCAGCTTCATTTCGTTTCCGTCGCTGCTATTCATCGGAATTCCGCCGGTGAATGCGAATGCCACCAGTACGGTGGCACTATGGCCGGGGCAGCCCGCCAGCGTGTGGGCCTACCGCCATGAGATGCAAGGCATTTCGCGCCGCACCCTGATACCTCTCACGGTTACAGGAATTATCGGCGGAATCGCCGGCGCCTGGGTTCTGCTGATCACCCCGCAGATGACCTTCCTGCATCTGGTCCCATGGCTATTGCTGGCGGCCACATTGATCTTCACCGCGAGCGGCCGCATTACCCGATGGCTCGGCCAGCGGCACTCGCAGCCGCATGCCGCGTTCACTTCAGTTCACGGCATCCTGTTGCAGCTTGTGCTGGCCTTCTACCTCGGATACTTCGGCGCCGGCGCCGGCATCCTTATGCTGGCGATGCTGGCGCTTCTGGGGATGGATAACATTCATACGATGAACGCGTTGAAGGCTTGGCTGACGACGGTTTCCAACGGTGTGGCCATGTTGCTGTTCATCTACCACCGCGCGGTCTATTGGCCCGAAGCCGTCGTAATGGTGATTGGCTCTGTGCTCGGAGGATATTTCGGAGCGTTCTTCGCCCAAAAGACCAAGCCACGGCATGTGCGCGCGATCGTCATCGTCGTTGGTTTCGGGATGACCGCCTACTTCTTCGCGCGGCAGATCTGGCGCTAACGCTCAGGAACGGTTCAGGCGCCAGATTCCCCAGTTCAGATACGAGGCGTAGGTCACCCAAAGCACATAGGGGACGAGCAGCAGAGCAGCCAGCGGCACAAGGAAGTAGAAGACAAAGATTGTAAACAGGATTGCCAGCCAGAGGATGACAATCTCCACGAAGGCCACACCGGGCATCCGCGAGCCAAAGAAAATTCCCGACCAGGCGATATTCAGCGCCAGTTGCGCAAAGAAGATCAGCAACGCCGGCAGCGCGCCGCGCCCGTACTCTCGCCACACCAGCCAGGCCGAAACGGCCATCAGCAAGTAAAGCGTGGTCCATACCGGCCCGAAGATCCAACTGGGAGGCGTGCCGGCAGGCTTACGGAGTTTTGGATACCAGTCGCGAACGCTGCTGGCGGTGAAGAAGCTGCCCAGACCTCCGGCGCCGAGACATACGGCGAAGAAGACGATGAGCATCAGCCAGCGTTGAGTGTCCACGAAGATATTCTAGCTGTCGGCTATCAGGTGTCGGCTATCAGCGAAAGCAAGAACTAGTTCAGTGAGGATCGGTTCGGAAGAATCACTGGTTCGCAATGAGCCTATGCGGGTAGCCCACGATCGCAGGAGGTATGCTTTGGCTCACGGCTGAGAGCCCATGGCTGACAGCGGTTGTTTTCGCATCCGCATCGACGGCGTGGAGAAACAGGAAAAACCCCAGCATTCCCACGAGTACCGTTAGCAGCCGTTTCAGTAGCCGTTTTCCTGTCACGCCTACTTAGATAGCGAGCTCTCTTCGAGAGTAGCCTGAGCGCAAATTTTTATTCGATGCGTAGCACGATCTTGCCATAATTGGCTCGCCGCAGCAGTAGTCGATGCGCCTCGCCAGCCTCTTCCATGGGTAGGACGTGGCCGATCTCCGGGTGAAGCTTGCCCTCGGCGATCCATGGCTCCATAGCCGTCAGACAGCGGTGGATCAATTCCTGGTCTTTCGCCAGCACGCTCAACCACAGACCGTGAGCGCTCAGGCTGCGCGCCATCATGAAGCCGGCGTCGAACTGCTGCCGCTGGCCGGTCGCCGTTCCGTAAATGATGACTCGGCCGAAATGCCGGCAGCAGCGCAGGCTCTTGGCGGTGTGCTCGCCACCCAGCATCTCGAAGACGGCATCCACGCCTTCGCCTTTGGTCAGTTCCTTGATGCGCTGCTCGTAATCGACCTCGCGATAATTGATCGGATAATCGAGCCCGAGTTTCGTCACTCGCTCCAATTTCTCGTCAGAAGAGGCCGTGCCGTATGTCTCAATGCCGAGAATCTTGCCAACCTGCACCGCTGCAGTCCCAACGCCTCCGGCCACCGCATGGATCAGCACGCGGCGCTGATGATTGTCGTTCCAGCGGATCGGCTCCATCGCATCGTCGGTCATTCCGGCCTTCCAGTAACCGAGATAGGCGGTTAGGAAGTTTACCGGGAACGCTGCCGACTGCACCGAAGTCCATCCCTTTGGCTGGGGCCATAGCAGCTTGGGCTTGATGGCGACCTTCTGGGCAGCGGCTCCCCATTGCATGTATCCCATAACGCGCTCGCCGTTATCGTCGCGTACCCCGGCAAACTCGCGTCCGGTGATGAACGGCGGCGGTGGGGTGCCGCTGTAGGTGCCCTGCGTGGACATAGTATCGGCGAAGTTGATGCCGACCGCTTCAACGCGGACGATGACTTCACCTGGCCCGGGCTGCGGATCGGGAACATCGCGAACTTCAAGAACTTCAGGACCGCCGGCGCGCGTTACAAGAACGGCTTTCATGTGGTCCGATTGTACGACTCCTGGGTTAAGCCGGCAGTGACGGGTTCCGGGGTAGAATTCGCGACGGAGGGACCATGCGAAGAGGCGAACCGAAATTTGTTGGTGTCGAGCTCTATTTCGAGGACCTCGAACGAGGAAAAAATTTCTATACCCGAGTACTCGGCCTTGACCCTACCGAAGAGCTGAGCGGTCATCACGCCAAGTTCGAAAGCGGTTCCGGATTCGTGTGTTTGGAGCGGAAGGGAGCGGAGTCTTACCCCTCGAGTGAAAAGGCGGTGCTTTTCTTCGAAGTGGACAGCCTGGCAGCAACCGTGACTGACCTCGGCCAAGAAAGGTTTGTGCACATCAATGACGGTTGGGCGGTTCTTCATGACCCTGAGGGCCACAACGTTCTGCTGCTGCAGCGGCAAGAGCCGAGCCGACGGTAAGGAATCTAAGCTGGCGTCTGCATGAAGTCGAGTGAGCGCGAGATGTAGCTCTTCAGATCGTGGCGGCGGATAACAGCGTCGAGCATGCCGTGTTCCAGAAGGAACTCGCTGCGCTGAAAACCCTCAGGAAGTTTCTGGCGAATGGTCTGCTCGATGACCCGGGGACCGGCGAAGCCGATCAGCGCTCCCGGCTCGGCGATGTTCAGGTCGCCAAGCATGGCAAACGATGCGGTCACGCCGCCCGTTGTGGGGTCGGTCATCACCGAGATGTAGGGGACCTTGGCGTCGTCCATACGCGCCAGCGCAGCCGAGATCTTGGCGAGCTGCATGAGGCTGATGACACCTTCCATCATGCGCGCGCCGCCCGATGCCGATATCACGATCAGAGGCAGCTTCTCGGTGGTGGCTTTTTCGACCGACCGGGTGATGGCCTCGCCGACCACCGTACCCATCGAGCCGCCGATGAACGAGTACTCCATGGCGCTGACGATGACCGGCTTGCCATCCAGTTTGCCGCGCGCGTTAATGACCGCGTCGTTCAGGCCGGTGTCTTGTTGCGAGCGCTTGAGGCGGTCGGAGTAGGGCTTCAGGTCGGTGAAGTTAAGCGGATTGGTCGAGACCAGATTGTTGTCCTCGATCTCGTACTTGCCGTCGTCCAGCAGGTAACCCAGGCGGGTGCGCGCATCGATGCGGAAGTGCCGGTCGCACTTGGGGCAGACATTGAAGTTCTGGTCCAGGTCTTTTTTCCAGATGATCTGGCGACACTGGTCGCACTTCACCCACAAGCCTTCAGTTTTGACTTTCTTTTCGCCGGAGGTGTCGAGAGGTACGGATTCGCGCTTAAACCATGCCATGGGTAGCCGTAGGCCAGTGTAGCTGACCAGAGCATGAGTTGTCGCGGCGCCGGAAAGCATTCCGCATCACGTGAATAGGGACCGGCGCAGCTGCACGAGGACCCCGCCGGGCGCACAAGATTTATCCCATCCTGCCGATGAAGAAACCTGGATGCCAGATTCTCAACAGCTCGCGGTTAGGAGAGGCTGCTACGCGACAGATTTGCCGGCAGTTTGACGGCTAGGCCGCTGGTCTGACCGCAGGGAATCTGAGCGCTACATCAGGAAGTCGCAAAGCGAAATGTTTGCCGTAATCGGAATTTTGGTTGTGCTGGGCGCGGTGATCGGTGGATTTCTGCTCGAACACGGGCCGATCCGCGTGCTGATCCAGCCATCGGAAATCATCATTATCTGCGGAGCTGCGCTGGGAACGCTGCTCGCGGCCAACCCGCTGCACACGCTGAAGGGCGTGATCGCTGGGGTGCTGCAGGTCTTGAAGGGCTCGAAGTTCAGTAAGAAACGCTATCTCGATTCGTTGAAGATGATGTTCGACATGTTCAACAAGATCCGCCGCGACGGACCGAATTCGGTGGAAGCCGACATCGAGGCGCCGGACAAGAGCAAATTCTTCGCAGCCTACCCGCAATTCGTGAAGGATCATCATCTGTGCGATTTTGTCTGCGACACCATGCGCATTGTCCTCATGGGAGGAGTAGAGGCCTTCGACGTCGACCAGATGATCGAAGCCGACATGGATGTGCATTCGCATCTGTCGGAGCAGTCGGTGAACGCGCTCAGCACAGTGGCCGATTCGCTGCCGGGACTGGGCATCGTCGCCGCCGTTCTCGGCGTGGTCATGACTATGAGCGCGCTGGGCGGTCCGCCCGAAGAGATCGGCAAGAAGGTGGCCGCGGCCCTGGTGGGAACGTTTCTTGGCATTCTGATGTGTTACGGGATGATCGGACCGATCTCCGCCAATCTGGCCAAGCTCTCGCACGAGGAGCACGAATACTTGTACGTGCTGCGGGTTACCATGATCGCCTTCATGAAGGGTATTTCGCCGCTGCTGGCCGTGGAGATGGGACGCCGCGCTGTGCCCTCACATCTGCGGCCAGGCTTTTCGGAGTTCGAGAAGTACTGCAAGCAGTCGGGCGGAGCAGCCGCAGCCTCTCCGGATGAAGCCCCGGCCGAGGCCGCCGCCTCTTAGGAAGAACCTCGATGCCAGCAAGCGCGCAGCCCGTCATCATCAAGCGGAAAGGTGGTCACAGCGAACACCATGGCGGAGCGTGGAAGGTCGCCTACGCCGACTTCGTCACCGCCATGATGGCGCTGTTCATCGTGCTTTGGCTGATGAATACCAGCAAGCCGGTGCAGGAAGCCATTGCCGGATACTTTAGAGACCCCGCTGGAACCGGCAAGCTGATGGGTACGACCCAGTCGACAAAAACTGTCACCAAAGAGGATATGGCGAAGGTGAAGGCGGAGTTGGAAAAAGCCATCCAGCAGATGACCAACTTCGACAAGCTCAAGAGCCAGATTGAGCTGACTGTCACTGCCGAAGGCTTGCGCATTGAGCTGCTAGAGTCACAAAAAGGTACCTTCTTCGAGAGTGGCGACACCGATCCCAACGGCAACGGTCGCGAACTGCTGATGACCATCGCCGAGGAGCTAGGGAAAATTCCAAATAAAATTTCGGTGGAAGGTCATACCGATTCGCAGCAGTTCTCGGGGCGCGCGAACTACAGCAACTGGGAGCTCTCTGCCGATCGCGCCAACGCCAGCCGACGCCTGATGCAGCAACACGGCCTGCGCGCCGATCAGGTAGCACAGGTGCGCGGATTCGCCGATCAGGAGCCTCGAGAAGGCAAAGACGCGTCCGACCCATCGAACCGGAGAATCACGCTGATCGTTCGCTATCTCGACGAGAAGCGACCTCCGGAAGGCGAAACTTCCAACCCGCAGATCCCGATTCACCTCGACACTGGCGACTCGCCTGCGCGAGCCGATTCGAAGTCCAAGTGAGCGCACTGAATTCAGTGACGTGCCACAAGCCTGGCAGCAGCTTCTGCTGTTCTCTACACCTGCCGGTGTGGCAGGCTGATGCGAACCCGGCACCCGCGCGCGTCGGAGCGATTGGTGAGTTCGATTGATCCACCGTGCGCTTCGGCGATCTGCTGGCACAGTACCAACCCAATGCCTGAGCCGCCGGGCTTGGTTGTGTAGAACGGCACGAAGGCATTGCTCGGATTCAACAAGCCAATTCCGTTGTCCTCGACGAAGAGCGTGACGACGTGCTCATTCTGGCTCCAGCCGAGCGTCACCTTGGGCGGCGCGCCGTCCGATTGCGGAGACTGCGCCTGCTCCAGCGCCGCGTCAACGGCATTCCGGACCAGGTTGATCAGCATCTGCTCGATGAGATCGGGATCGAGCATCATGGTGAGCTCGTTGCCGGGAACGATGTCCACCTTGAGTCGCGTCTCCAGTGCCGCCACGCGCTCCATCAGCGGCCCCAACTCCGTCGACTTGAGTGTGGGCGACGGCATCTGCGCCAGCCGGCGATAGGACTGAAGAAAACGATGCAGCGCCGCGGTCCGTGACTCGATGATGCTGAGACCTCGCTGAAAATCGGCGTTCTGGGCCTGCGGCAACTCCGGCAGCGGCAACCGTGACGATAAGCTGCCGGCAATCGAGATAATCGGCGCGAGT
This sequence comes from Verrucomicrobiia bacterium, assembly GCA_035482295.1. Taxonomy (GTDB): domain Bacteria; phylum Acidobacteriota; class Terriglobia; order Terriglobales; family Acidobacteriaceae; genus Bog-257. Next base: position 9,444 of record DATHQX010000009.1, on the reverse strand, counting down.
GAATTGTTGAGCTCATGGCCCAGCACGCGAATCAGCTTCTGCCAGGCGCTGCGCTCTTCTTCGCGGAGGGCGCGGCTAACGTCTGAGAGCACGAACAGCGTGTGAGGGACGCCGTTCTGGCGGAACGAGCGCTTGCGCACCATCCAGCGCGCATTCGGCGCCGAGTACGGCAGCGCGACCAGAGTTTCGTTGGGCGCCTCAAAGCAGGCATTCAACTCCAGCTCTGTTGCCGTCTTGCCCAGCAGCCGCGCCATTGGCTGCTGCAGAAGCCGTTCGCCGGCGGCATTCATCAGGCGCAGCACGTGGTCGGGATCAAAGGTGAACAGCGGCGCGTCAATCTCTTCTACCACGCGGCGCAGCAAGGCGGTGGCTTCAATCGATTGCAGCCGCTGGTCGGTGAGGATGTCGGCGAGAGCGTTGACCTCCAGTGCCAGCTCGCCCATGGCATCGTTGGGAGCGGCGCCGCGCGCGCGGAAGGAATAATCTTCTTCGCGCAGAGCGCCGACCACGTTGGTTAGTGTCTGCAACGGACGCACCACCTGGTCGAGCAGCGCCAGCGTCAGCACCAGCCAGAGGAAAACCTCCAGCACGGTGAGAGAAACCTTTACATCCTGCGTCCAGTTGTGGGTCCAGATCAGTGTGGTACCGAACGCCATCCCCGGCAGCGACGCAAGAATTGCAAACAGAACGATGCGCTTTTCGTACAGCAGCCGAAAGCGCCCGCGATGCTCAATGTGCTCAGGATTTCCGGCTAGCACGGACTTGAAGTGCGGTCCTTCGGTATCGTGCGCCGACGCGATCTCGGCATTCCGAGCGAGCGCGGATGTCGTGCTGGAGGCGATAGGGGGTTTAAGCTCGCCGCCTGCACTAGAGGCCATAACGTTCCATGCGACGATAAAGCGCGCCACGGCTCAGGCCGAGCGCTTCGGCGGCCTGGCTCACGTTGCCGTGAAAACGTTGCAGTGCCTTACGCACCAGAATGCCCTCGACTTCCTCGATGCTGAGCTCTTCCAGATTCTGTCCCTGCTGGCGTTGCGACACGTTCAGTCCGAGATCCGATACCTGGATCTCGCCGGTCTGGCACATCAGCACGGCGCGCTCCAGCGTGTGTTCCAGCTCGCGCACGTTGCCCGGCCAGCTGTACTGCATCATCGCCTGAAGGGCAGGCGCGGCGAAGCCGGTCACCGGAGCCCGATAGCGCGAAGCATAACGCTTGAGGAAGTGCGCGGCAAGCACAGGGATGTCCTCGCGACGCTCGCGCAGCGGAGGGATGGGGATCTCGACGGTGTTCAGCCGGAACAGGAGGTCCTCGCGGAAGTTGCCGGCGGCGATGGCCTCCTGCAAGTTGGAGTTAGTCGCTGAGATCACGCGAACATTGATGTGTTTGGTGCGGGATGAGCCGACGCGCTCGATCTCGCCGGTCTCCAACACGCGTAGCAGTTTTGCCTGCTGGCGCATGGGAACGTTGCCGATCTCGTCGAGGAAGATGGTACCTCCGTCGGCTAACTCGAATCGTCCGATGCGGTCGGCACGTGCATCGGTAAACGCGCCTTTCACATGCCCGAAGAGCTCGCTCTCAAACGTTCCTTCCGGTAGCGCGCCGGTGTTAACGGCGACTAGTGTTGACGATGCGCGCGGCGACAGCGCATGCAGCGTCTGCGCGACGATTTCTTTGCCGGTGCCATGTTCGCCGGTGACGAGGACGTTGGCGTCCGAGGGCCCAATGCGTGCGATGGTCTGCAGCACAGGCTGCATGGAAGGCGCAGCAGCGATGAACTCCGGCCGTCCTTCGGCGCGCAGAAGGCGGGCTTCGGCTTCCAGTTGTTGAGTTCGCTGCAACGCGCGATGCAGCTCCACTTGCGTTTGCAGGATGGCCAGCAGTCGCTCGTTCTCCCAAGGCTTCTGGATAAAGTCGCGAGCGCCACGGCGCATGGCTTCGACCGCAAGTCCGACATTACCCCACGCTGTCATGACAATGACCGGGATGTTGCTGTCGAGGGCGACGATCTCGGAGAGAAGATCGAGACCCTCCTGTCCCGAGGTGGTGTCACGCGTGTAATTCAGGTCGATCAGGACCGCGTCGTAAAACTCGCTGGCAAGCGCTTCACGCACAGCGCCAGGCGACTTTGCGGTATCGACCGCGAAGCCAGCGGGACGCAGCAAGAGCTCGAGCGCCTCGAGGATGTGCGGTTGGTCGTCCGCCGCCAGAATGCGCCCGGTACGTTGCCGGGTACGCGCTTCACTGGCAGCGTCCTGTGCTGGGCTTTGTGTTCTTGGCAAACTTCTCACCTCAGGGAGCGGTGCCATCCACCGCATTCTGTATCTCGATTTTGTTTTCTTCCAGAGTCGTGCCGGTGGCTCGCTGCAATTCCAGCTTCGACTTCTGGTACGCCGTGCTGGCGTTCACCAGATCAAGCTGGGCAAGGGCGAGGTCACGTTGTGCCGTCAGCGTCTGGAAGTTCGATCCGGCCCCCAGTTGCTGCTCCTTCTGCATGATGGTGAAGGTCTTGTCGGCCAGATCGCGAGCTTTTTTGGCGGCGTCCACACGAGCGCGGCCCTGCTCCAGAGCGTATTCAGCGTTGCGTACTTCGATGCGAATCTGCTTGCGAAGTTGCTGTTCGCGAAGCTCCGCCTGGCGATACTCCAGCTCGGAACGATACTGATCGGCCTTCGCCACGCGATTACGGATCGGCATCGCCAGGTTCAGCCCGATCAGGTAATCCGGAGACGTGCTGTTCCACGCGTTCTCGAACGAGCCCCACCAGTTGGTGGGAACGATAGGCGTGTTGGGCTGCGTGTAAAACGGATTCAGGTCGCCCGCCAAGCCGGTGCCGCCATAGAAACCGACGAGCGTAAGAGTGGGCAGCAGCGCATTGGCAGCGGCTTTGCGCGTGATCTCGCGGTTCTGAAGATCGATCGTCGACTCGTTCAACTCAGCCCGGTCAAGCAGCGCCTGCGCGATCAGTTCCTGCGTCGGCCGCTCAGGGATTTCCTGGACCGTGTCGAGCAAGTCGGTCGGGATGACCGGCATCGCCTCAAGCGTCGGGTCATCGAGGTTCTTGGTCAGCGCGTTCTTGATTAGCGACTCCTGCAGCTGAAGATTGGTCTTGGCGACCGTCAAGTCCTGGTCGCGGCGCGACACTTCGGCTTCGGCCCGCATCACGTCCATAGCCGGAATCGCTTGCAGCTGCAACTGCTTCTGCGCGTTCTCGAAGCTCTGCTGCGCAAACGCAAATGACTGCTCGTTGACCTTCTCTTCTTCATAGGCGCTCACCAGGTCCCAGTAGATGTTGGCGACTTGTGTGATGGTGGCGACGATCTGCATCTTGAAGGCGATGTCAGAAATCTTCTTGTTGTTCTTGGCGATGCGTAAATAACGCAGGTTCGGTCCGGTGCCGAAGCCCGCCAGCAGCTGCTGCTGAAGCGTGATGCGATAGTACGAGTTCAGCGTCGGATTGAGGCTGTTAAAAATACTGTTCGACGTCTGACGGTTGTTGTCGACATCGACGCTGAGCGTGGTTCCGGTGGCAAATGACTGGGTGTAGTTGAAGTTGGCGATTCCGGTGTTGGCGCTTAACTGGGGCACGCCGTAGAGCTGCAGGTTGCCCAGCGGCTCGATCAGGTGCTCGAGACTCGTAGTGCCGCTGAGGATGGGATCGAACGATGGCACCACGGTTCCGATGCCTAAGGTGGATTGCACGAGTCCGGATGCGCCGGCGCCAGCACCACCCGCGCCGCCCGTCGTGCCGCCGGCACCTGCTCCCGGAGCGCCAGCGCCGAAGCCGCCTACGCCTCCGCCGGGCGTCCCTTGCACGATACCGGTGTTGACGCCGCGGAAGGTGCCGCCCGCCTTGGTACGCAGAATATCAGTGTCGGCGATAGGCAAGTTGTAGCGCGCGATTGCCAGGTCGAGGTTGTTCTCAAGCGCCAGATCGATCGCGTCCTGCAGCGAGATGTAAAGCTTGCCGTCGCGAATGTGCTGATACAGACGCTGCGAGTTCGACAAATTCGGCTTCGGCACCCGGGACGCTCGATACGCATCGATGGGATTATTCGAGTGCGGAATGGCCAGGCTCGGGGGCGTGCGGATCCCGAGCGCCGGGGGCTGCGAAAGCGAGGGCTGCGTCTGTGCAGGAGCCGCCTGTGGCGCAGGCGCGTTTGGCGTCGGCTCTGGTTGCGACGTTTGCGATCCCTGTTGCTCCTGCGTCGGCGGTGAGCTGGGAGCGTTCTGCTGTGCCTGTGCCGAGAGCATGGAAGTACACAGGAACAGCGCTAAGAGAGAAGTTCCAGCCCGACGTTCCGCGCACGCAGACCGCGAGAGACCTTGGCTCATGAACCCACCGCCTCCCCGCTGGGCGCCAGAGCAGGATTCCCGGTGTCGCTTACCAGCCAGCCGTCCTTCATCTGGATGGTGCGCGATCCGTAAGACGCGTTCACGTCCGAGTGCGTGACCTGCACGATGGTCGTGCCCTCCCGATTGAGCCTGGTAAACAGCTCCATGATTTCTTTCGCCTGGCTGGAGTGCAGATTGCCCGTAGGCTCGTCCGCCAGCAACAGACTGGGTTTGTGAATCACCGCGCGGGCAATGCCCACAAGCTGCTGCTGTCCGCCCGAGAGTTGATTGGGATAGAGGTCTTTCTTGGCGACGATCTGGAAGTGGTCGAGGGTTTCGGCCACCATGCCCTGTCTCTGACCGCGTGGGATGTCCTTGTAGGACAGAGGCAGGTCGATGTTCTCCTGCACAGTCAGGTCGTCAAGCAGGTGATAGCTCTGGAAGACCATGCCGATCTTGCGTTTGGCCAACTCGGCGCGGTCTTTGCGCTTCATCAGGTGCACTGGCTGCTCGCCGAAGAAGTATTCGCCTGCCCACTGGTCATCGAGCAGCGCGAGCACGTTCAGCAGCGACGACTTGCCAGCGCCGGACGGTCCCATGATGGTGATGAATTCGCCCTCTTGAATGGTGAGGTCGACGCGGCGCAAGACCCACGTCTGCCCCGCTCCGGTTTTGTAACTGCGTTCGACGTTCTTGAGAGTAATCATGGTGAAGATGCTTCTCTGCTGACTCCCTGTTTCTAACTGTTGGCATTTAGCAGTTAGCATTTGGCACTTAGCCAAAACCGACCGCGCGGTGCCTTAGCTGAGTGCTAATTGCTGACTGCTAACGACTGCTCTTCTCATTCCCAGCGCAGCGCCTTGATGGGGTCGATGCGTGAGGCTCGTCGCGCCGGAATATAGCTGGCCAGCAGTCCGCAAGCCAGCAGCAGCGCAGAGACGCCCGCAATCGTCGTCGCGTCATACGGCACTACGCCGTACAGGAAGCTGCGCAAAACGCTGCCTGCCGAAATGGCTGCAACCACTCCTATTCCCACACCGACAAGCAGCAGTAACACCGCTTGCCGCAACACCATCTGAATCACATTCCCACGGGTCGCGCCCAGGGCCATACGCAGACCGATGTCTCGCGTTCGCTGGCTGACGTTATAAGCCAGCAGGCCGTAAATTCCGGCGATCGCGATCAGCAGCGCCGCTCCGGCAAAGATCCATAGCAACCGCACCGCCAGCGTCTGGCTGCCGAGCGACGTGTCGACCACCTCCTGCATGGTGGCGATATCCGTCACTGCCATGTCAGGATCGACTTCCCGCAACGCAGTACGGAGCTCCGGAATGACCGTGGAAGGATCGGAATGCGTGCGTAGCACCAGGTGAGTGAACGACGCCAGGACGTAAGGGGTAAGCTCATCGTCAGATCCAAGCTGTAAGTAGGACAGATTGATCTCCGGCTGAACGTCCTCCGACATCGCCGTCTGATGCGTGTTCTCGACAACCCCGATTATGGTCACGGTACCGTGTGGTCCGTGGTCGCTGATCTTGATCTGCTGTCCCAGGGGATTCTGATCACGGAAATATTTCCTGACGAAAGCCTCGTTTACGATGGCACCCGCTGCTTGCGGCCCGTCCGATTGGCTGAAAAGCCGGCCTTGCAGAAGGCGAATGCCAAGGGTCGAGTAGAGGCTGGGACTGACCGCGCGGATGGCGGCATGGGTTTTGTTTGCCGGGTCCTTGGGACGGCCGACAATTTCGAACGAACCGCCAGCCTGGAAGTTAGGCGACAGAGGAAGAATGCTGGTCAGGGCGGCGGAGTCAACGCCCGGCAAGTGTGCGAGTTTGTCGAGTAACGGCGCGTAGAAGACCTGGGCAATATCTTGGTTCGCGTATTTGCCGGTATTGCCGACCATGCCCCCACCCGACTGCGGAAGGAAGATCGACGTGACTACCACATTGTGGGGCACGAAGCCGAGCGGCAGATTACGAAGCGAGAGCAGGCTGCGCAGCAGCAGTCCGGCAGAGATCAACAACAGTAGCGACAGTGCGATCTCGCAGACGACGAGGGCATCGCGAAAGCGCTTCTGGCGCCGTCCCGCGCCAGCCGCGGGCGTTCCTTCGCGCAGAGCCTCCTGCGCCGAAGCGCGCGATGCTTGTATTGCCGGAAGCAATCCAAACAGAACCGCGGAGATGATCGAAAAGCCGACCAGCGCGGCCATCACACGAGCGTCGATGTGAATGTGCGCCGACAACGGCAAATACAGATCAAGATAAAACTTCAACAGACGTACACAGCCATAGGCGAGGGCTAAACCAACAGCAGCTCCCGTCAAGGAGAGCACCAGGCTTTCGGTCAGAAACTGGCGCACAAGCCGGCTTCGCGCTGCCCCGATGGCGCTGCGAATGGCGATCTCGCGACGGCGTCCGGAAGAGCGCGACAGCAGCAGGCTGGCCACATTCGCGCAGGCGATCAGCCATACCGCCAACACGGCAAACTGCAGAGCTACCAGCGCCGGCCGAACATTGCCGGTCAGCACCTCGCGATAGCTCTTCACGATGACGCGCTTATCCAGCTCGAGTTTCGGATAGGCGTTGGCGATGTTGTTCTGAATGCCCGACAGCTCGGCCTGCGCTGCCTCAACCGAGACACCCGGTTTCATCCTGCCGACCGCGGTCAACGAACGGGAGTCGCGCTCCTCATTCTCTTTGACCGGGACCAGTGGACTCCAGACCGCCGGGCCATCGCCCACGTATGGGAACTCGAAGCCGTTCGGCATGACGCCGATCACGGTGTAGCTCTTGTTGCCCAACTTCAGCGTGCTGCCCAGAGCCTGCGGATTGCGATTGAAGAATTTTTCCCATGCGATGGTATTGATCAGCACCACGTCGCCATGACCTGGCTGATCTTCATTGGGCATGAAGTTGCGGCCGAGCTGTGGATCAACCTGCAACGTGGTCAGCAGATTCGCGCTGCTGTAGATGACGGGAATGAAATCTGCGTAGCCCGGAATGTCGACGCTGCGAATGCCGGTGGTGTACCAGGCGACGTCCTGGAACGAATGATTCTGCGTGCGCCAGTCACGAATATCGGGCAGTGACGAAGAGCCTGCCGCTACATCGTCCGGACGGGCCTCGCTCATCTGGACAACCTGATTTGGCTCGGGAAAAGGAAATGGCCGCAGCAGCACGGCGTCAATCACCGCGAACATGGCAGCGTTCACGCCAATCCCTAGAGCTAGGGTCAGCACGGTAATCGTCGTGAACCCGGGATTCTTGCGCAGCTGGCGTATCGCGTACTGAACGTCTTGTAGTAGGCCGCTCACGTTCTTTCCCTCACTCGTAATGAAGTGCCTGAATCGGGTCAACGCCGGCAGCACGTCGCGCCGGAATGACCGTCGTTAGGCCGGTAATGATCGCGAGCGCCAGCAGGGCGCCGAGAATGGAGAGTGGATCCCACGGACGAACTCCGAACAGCGCCGAAGCGGCAAGATGCGCTCCCACCAGCGCCAGCGGCAGGCCTACAACCGCTCCGATGAGCGTGGCGCGGAGCGTTTCGCCAACGATGAGCCCGGTGACTTCGCGCCGCGACGAGCCCAGCGCCATGCGCAAGCCGATTTCTGCTGTGCGTTGCTGCACTCGATACATCAGGAAAGCGGAGAGACCAACGATTGTCAGCAACAATCCCATGAGCCCAAGTGCGGTGACCAGTTCGGCTGAGATCCGATAGCTCGATGCGAAGAACTGCACCAGTTCGCCCATCGAAGTCACCATGATCGGTCCGAACTGTGGATCGATGCGCACCAGGATGTCGCGCGCGGGCTGCGCCAGTGTCATCGCATCCTGCTGGGAGCCAATGAGAAACGTGATTTCTCCCAAGCTCATGAAGCGGAAGGGCAGGTAGAAGTAGGGCTCGGGCAGCTCCCCGATAGCGTTGATCGGAGCGTCTTCCGCAACCCCGATGATGCGCGCGTCCGCCGAGGGAGAGCTCAGGTGGATCGTCTGGCCGACGGGATCCTGCGACTTCCAGTATCGGCGAGCCATGGTGCGATTGATCACGACGACCGGCGGCCCGCTGACGTCATCCTGCGGCTCGAAGCCCCGACCATTGAGAATGCTGGTTCCGGTGACTGACAAGTAGCCCGCGCTGACGGCGTTGTACTTGAAATCGGTCGCTTCCTTGGGGTCGGTGTGGCCGGGAACAAGAACTTTCTGCGACATGCCGCCTTCCGAGGGCATGAGTGGAGAGCGAATGGCGTAGGCGACCTGCTCGACGCCCGGCATCGCGCGGAACTGGCGCATCGCTTCTTCGGCCTTCGGCATACCGTTCGCCGTGGGCAGCGTGCAGAACGCGACCAATACATTGCCGCGCGTAATTCCGATGGAAGAAACCTGCGTATTGACGAAGCTGCGCACAAGCACGCCCGTGCCGATCAGCAGCATTAGCGAGATGGCTATTTGACCGGAAAGGAGGATGCGCCGGAATCTTGGGGCTCGGCCGCCCAAGGCGCGGGACGACCCGCCCGAACGCACCACTTGCAGAACGTCGGCACGGGAGAGCTGCCAGATCTGAATCAGCGCCAAAGCTGCAAACGTGATCCCCGTCAAAGCGCAAGCGAAGGCGATGAGCCGGCCGTCGAGGTGGAAGGCCATGGTCGAACTGAAACCGTCGCCCAACATCGCCGGGCCGCTTAGCATGCGCGACAGCAGTTGCGGTAAGCGTGCGGTAATTGCGAGCTCAATGCAAATTCCGACGGCGAGTGCCATGCCGGCCAGTATCAGGTTCTCAATCACCGATTGCGCGAACACTTGGCCGCGCGTTCCACCTAGCGCCACGCGAATTGCCGCGTCTTTGCCGCGTGCCAGTCCGCGGGCGAGCAGCAGGTTCGCCACGTTCACCACGCACAGCACCACAACCAGGGCGACAACAGCGAATAACAACGCCCCGGTTGCTCCGGCGTTTTGCAGGCGATAGCGCAGATCGCTGAGGACGCTGACTGATCGATTGCGATTGGATTCAGGATGGCTGAGCTCAAACGAACGCCCGACGCTATGCAGTTCATTCTGCGCATCGGCCACGGTGGCGTTAGGGGCTAGCCGGCCGAGTAGATCGAACCAGCGAAA
>DATHQX010000008.1:0-42783 GCA_035482295.1 Verrucomicrobiia bacterium | reverse complement strand
CTCCGGCATGTTGCCGACCACGCCGTTCACGCGGTATTTGCCCGGGGAGTGCTCGTTCACCTGGGCCATCATGCGGGCGAACTCCGGCCGATCGCTCTCGCACCACACCTGCGCCCAGCCGACGAAGAAGCGCTGATCGGGCGTGTAACCGTCAGTCGCCTTCTCCGGCGTTGTGGTCAGCACATCCAGCAGCGCAATGTGCGCGATATGCAGGCCTCCATTGTCGGCCGTGTTCTCGCCCAGTGTCAGCTTACCGCGAACGTGTACGTCATCGACGGCAACGAAGCCGTCGTACTCGTTGACGAAGCAGGCTTCCAGCTTATCGAACTGCTCGCGGTCTTTGGGCGTCCACCAGTTGTGCAGATTGCCCTGAGCGTCGAACTGGCTGCCCTCGTCGTCGAAACCATGGGTCAGTTCATGCCCGATGACCGCACCGATAGCTCCATAGTTCACGGCATCGTCGATTTTTGGATCGTAGAACGGCGGCTGCAAAATACCTGCCGGGAAGTTGATATTGTTTTCCTGCGGGTTGTAGTAAGCGTTGACCGTTGGCGGCGTCATGCCCCACTCGTTGCGATCGACGGGTTGGCCAATCTTCTTCAGCTGGCGATTGAATTCGAACTCATTCGAGCGCAGCGTATTGCCCAAGGCATCGCCGCGAACGATGGTCAGCGTGCTGTAATCGCGCCACTTGTCGGGATATCCAATTTTGTTGGTTATATGCGCCAGCTTGTCGAGCGCCTGTTTCTTGGTCTCCGGCGTCATCCACGAGAGCTCGGTGATGTCGGTCTTCAGTGCTCCCTCGAGCTCATTCACCATCTTGAGTGTGGCGGCCTTGCTCTCTGGAGGGAACTCTTCGGCGACATAGGCTTTGCCTAGCGCTTCGCCCAGATCGCCGTCGGTGAACTGCACGCAGCGCTTCCAGCGCGGACGCAACTGGGTAGCGCCAGTCAGCGTTTTGCCATAGAAGTTGAAACTCTCATCGACAAACGCCGTTGGCATCATTTGCGAGGCGGTGTGCAGAGCGTGCCAACGCAGATAGGTCTTAATGTCGTCCAGGCTCGATGTGGCGATGACCTGGTTCATGCCCTTCACGAAATCAGGGGCGGACACATCGAGGCTGGTGAAACTCGGCGCCTTCACTTCGGTGAAATACGCCTGCCAGGTGAACTCCGGGCTTAGTCCTTGCAGCTGCTTCACTTCCATCTTGTGATACGTGTTGTTGGGATCGCGGCGTTCCACGCGGTCCATCGAAGCCTTCGCCAATTCCGTCTCCATCTTCAGGACGGTAGCGGCATCGGCCTTGGCCTTCTCGGGACTCTCGCCTGCCAACTCGAACATCTTGGCAACGTGCGCAACATAGGCAGTGCGCAGCGCGACCGACTTCGCATCGGTCTTCAGATAGTAATCGCGATCAGGAAGGCCGAGTCCGCCCTGATCGGTGCTGGCAATCTCCATCATCGAATCTTTCGCATCCGGCTCGGAGCCAAAGTTGAAGAACGCGCCGATACCGTAGTTGTGCATGTAGCCAACCAGCTGGGGCAGCTGATTCTTATCCGTGAGTCCGGCGATGCGATCCAATGCCGGCTGTAGCGGAGTGATGCCCTTCGCATTAATGCCGGTTTCGTCCATGCAGGAGTAGTAGTAATCGCCAATTTTCTGATCGTTCGAACTGCGGCTGGAATTATCCGCCGAAGCTGTCTCGAGAATATTGCGCAGTACAAGCTGATTATGTTCGTGCAGTTCGTTGAAGCGGCCCCACTCGGGCTGGTCGGCCGGTATGGGATTGTTCTTGATCCAATTGCCGCATGCGTACTGGTAGAAGTCGTTGCAGGGGTCGACGGACTTGTCCATCGCGTTCACGTCGAAGCTGACCATCGGCTTCGGCTGTTCGGAAGATGAGTTGGAGGCGCCCTGCGCCTGCGCCTGTGTTGCCATGCCGCCGAGCAGCAGGACACAAGCCATCAAGGTAAGACGTTGCATGAATGAACCTCGTGTGAAGTTGAACACAAGCAAGAATCGTTGGGGTCGTCGGCTGAGTCCGGCAGCAGGCGGCACAACCTATCTATCCTACATTGTTGCCGTGCCGTCACTGGGGGTAGGCGTCTAAAGGGAGCCCGGTTCAGATAATCCGCAACCCGAGGCCTGTTATTTGCAATTCCTCGCGACGAAATGCAGTTACGGTCGGGCAGCGGCCAACGGGCAGGCCTCATCCTTGCCAAGCAGCGCGTAAAACCGAACGGGCGATCCCGGGCGAACTTGCTGCACATAGGCAATCCATCCGAACCAAGCCGGATTCGCGTCGGAGCGGACTTTCTTTAAACGCAGTGGGATGGTGACGTTCGTCCCGAAACCCCTGACTTGTCCATCGACCGCAGCCACCACATCGCGGGCAGGGCGGCTGCGCTCTTGATCCCAGGCAAAACCCGTAATCCGCAACACATCGCCCTGCCCGGGCGAATGCTGTTGTGTGGTGATGTATCCCGAACATTCTGTCGCAGGGACTACGCGATATGCCCTGTCGATAGGCTGGCCGAGCTGCTCGAACTGCTTGCCGTGGAAGATCGACAGGCCGTGCTGCCTCATATATTCGGCGCCGCGTACCACGACCTGAGGATTGGGATAGCCATTAATCAGCGCCGCTGGATCCTGCACATCGGCAAGTAACGCAACCTCCATCATCTTCAGCCGTAACTGGCGCTCTTGCGCGTCGACGAGCGGCTTACGCGTCTGCGTGGCGAAGCCAATCATCATCAGCATCAGTACCGATGCGAAGGCGACTAATACGACGGGTTTCGACGAAAGGCGGACGAGAAGAACCAGCCCTATACAGCACCAGAACAGCAGTGCGAAGGTCTGGTATCGCGATGCGGTGGCTTGTTGCACCCCCAGATGCATACGGCCGGTCGAGGTAATTGCGGCGGTCGCCAGGCACATCGTCAGCAGAAGTGACATTTCAAGTAGAAACGGCGAGGCGCTAGCTCTTTGGCGCAACACACGCAAGATGACCACGAGTGACGCAACAATGCCGACCAGACCGGCGAGAACAACAACCGTCCCTGAGGAATGGCGAACGAACGTGCTGCCGAAGTAGACCGGCACGTAGAGGATTCGCTGACCAAGCGATAGATATGGCTGAGTGTCGTCGTGCGGGGGAAAATGATAGTGGAAGAAGAACAGCCCGATGTTGATCCCGCCACACGCGCTCAGACCAAGCCAGACCGGCCGCTTCAGCCCGATCCAGAGCGCCGCAATTACCAGCAACGGCCATAGCAGCATGCCGTTCGCCAGCGACCAGGTGGCAATCGTTGCTGCCGCGACTGCGAGGATCAGAAGCCATGCTCGCTCTCCGCGCCAATAGAGCAGCAACGACACAAAAGCCAGCGTCGCCATCGCTGCCGGCAGAACGAACTGCACCTGAAATCCCCAAACCAGGTTCTCGTACTGCGTGGGACACAGAATGCAATAGGCGATCAGGCCGGTGCCCACCCTCCACGCAGAGCCCCGTAGACCGCCAAGTTTCCGCAAGCTCCAGCTGAGCAGGCCGACTTGCAAAAGCTGAGTCAGGAAGATACTGGCCAACAGGAAAACCTGCGTCCCGTGGAAAAGATCGACGTCCAGCAAAAACAGCAGCCTCGTGGTCAGGATGCGATGTTCGTTGTGCTGCTGCCAGAGCCAACTCAACGATCCGAGGCCGTTGGCGAGATCGTAGAAGAGCGCCCACTCATCCCAGTGCGGCAGTGGCGAGTACGTCGTGATGACGATGTAGGCCGAGACAATCCCTGACCCAACGCCCGCCAGCAGAACAGCCCACGACAGCCAAAAAGAAAGGCGTGACTCGACGGAATCTTGATTCGTCGATGTCGCGCCAATTGTTTTCGAACCTGTCACTTCGTCTGTTTTACCAGACGCGGCAGGCTTTCTCGCTCACCATCGGCTGACCGGCTTTGCAGCCCCATGCCTCCTGGAAGGCTGCCGAGTTCTGCACTACGCCGTTCACGCGCCAGCGCCCGGGAGAGTGGGGATCGATGATAGCCAGCTTGCGCGCCTGCTGATCGGTGACGTTCTGACACCAAATCTGGCCGTAGGAGATGAAGAAACGTTGCTGCGGCGTGTAGCCGTCGATCGGCTTCACCGGCGTGTTTCCGATAATGTTCATCAACGCCATGTAGGCCAGTTTCAAGCCACCGTTGTCGGCAGTGTTCTCGCCCAGCGTCAGGCGGCCATTGAGCTTCACGTCGCCCTGCGCATCCTTCACGCTGACGAAGCCGGAATACTCATCAGCGGTGCAGGTAGCGCGCTCCTCAAAGGCCTTGCCGTCTTCCGGAGTCCACCAATCTTTGAGATTGCCATCGGCGTCGAATTTGCGTCCCTGGTCGTCGAAGCCGTGCGTCAGTTCGTGTCCGATTACCACGCCGATGCCGCCGTAGTTTACCGCGTCGTCCATGTTCTGACTGTAGAACGGAGGCTGTAGAATGCCGGCCGGGAAGTTGATGTCGTTCATGTTGCCGCGATAGTAGGCATTCACCGTTGGAGGCGTCATGCCCCAATCCTTCTTGTCGGTCGCCTTGGAGATCTTGTTACGCTGACGCTGCACTTCAAAGGCCTGCGCACGCATGACGTTTCCGGCGTAGTCGTCGCGAACGACAACGACGCTGCTGTAGTCGCGCCACTTGTCGGGATACCCGATGTTGTTGACGACGGTGCTCAGCTTCTCGTAGGCCTTCTGCTTGGTCGTGTCCGACATCCAACTTAGTTGAGAGATGTCCTGATGCATGGCCGCCTCGATGGCCTTCACCATCTTGAGCGTGCGCTCCTTGCCCTGCGGGCCGAACGTCTTGTCGACATACAGCTCGCCCAGCGCCATACCGAGATTGCGGTCGGTCGACTCGACACAGCGCTTCCAGCGCGGCTCAATTTCCTTTTGCCCTGACATGTAGGCGTCGTTGAACTCGAAGTCTTCGTCGACAAACGCGTTGGTCAGCGTCGGTGCATAGGTGTCGAGCGCACGCCAGCGCAGATAGGTCCTCCAGTCGTCGAGGGAGACGCTGTTGATCTGGTCGTTGACGGTTTTGAAGAAATCCGGATTGCCCACGTTCAGCGTGTCGAACGCCGGCGACTTGCTATCGGCGAAATACTCGGTGAGCTGAAAATTGGGCGCAAGCGCCGCAGCTTCCGAAGCCTTCATCATGTGGTCACGAGTCTTGGGATCGCGTCGGGCGGTGCGGTCCATCGAGGCCTTTGCCAATCCCGTCTCGACAGCCAGCACCGTCTTCGCCTCGGCATTAGCAACGTCCAGCTTTTCGCCGGCGAGTTGGAGCATCTTTTGTACATGTTCGACATACTTTTGCCGCGTCTCAACCGCCTTCGCATCGTCCTTCAGGTAGTAATCGCGGTCGGGTAGCGTCAGGCCGCCCTGGTCGATGACCGCGACGGTCTGCCGCGAATCGTGCATATCGGGCATCTGGCCGAAGCCGAACAGCGCGGTCACGCCGTCGCGGTGCAGAACGCCGACTTCCTCGATGAGCCCTTGCCTGGTCTTAATCGCTGCAATCGCCTCGAAGGTAGGAACCAGCGGCGTGATTCCCTTCTTCTCGATCGCCGTCTCATCCATGCAGGCGGCATAGTAGTCGCCAACCTTCTTCTGGATAGCGCTCTGCTGCCCCGGCGTCTGGGCCTGCTGCAGAATGTCGTGCAGCACGTAGAGGTTGTATTCGGATAGCTGGTTAAAGCGTCCCCAGCGCGACTTGTCGGGCGGGATGGGATTGTTCTTCATCCAAGTGCCGCAGGCGTACTGATAGAAATCCACGCAGGGATCGACGGACTTATCAATCGCCGTCAAATCGAAGACAGGGATTTCCTTCGGACGCTCAGGGGTCGAGTTAGAAGAAGCGTTCTGGGCGACGGAGCTGATTGCAAAGGACAGGAACAAGAGAAAGCAAAGAGCACGACAGCGCATACAGCCTCGGAAGAGAGAATTTGCCTCTCACCATTTACGGCGTGAGGTCACAACACGGAGACGCTAGCGTCTGCGCAGAGGAGCCTGATCTGCCCATCCTGAGCATCCGCTCAACACTACGATCTGGATCACGGATTATGTATTTGCGGTCACGCCGCGTGGTTTCACATTGGCCCGGATGAAGTCGATGATGGAGTCCATCGGCGTACCCGGCTGAAACACCGCCGCGACGCCGCCCTTCTTCAACGCGTCTACGTCCTGGTCTGGAATAATACCGCCCACCAGCACCAGCACGTCATCCATGTGATTCTCCTTCATCAAATCCATGACGCGGGGGACAATCGCATTGTGCGCGCCGGACAGTATGCTGAGGCCGATGACGTCCACGTCCTCCTGCAACGAGGCGGTCACCACCATCTCGGGGGTTTGACGCAGGCCGGTATAAATGACTTCCATGCCGGCATCGCGCAGGGCGCGGGCAATGACTTTGGCGCCGCGATCGTGGCCATCAAGGCCGGGCTTGGCGACAAGAACTCGGATTTTGCGATCAGATGCCATGGTTCGCTTTTCACTCCTCGCTCGGGCTTAAGCGGGAATTTCTTGTGTTCCCGGTCAGTGGTCCAATCTGGAGGTTTCTAACCATGCTCTCCACTGGGCGCGCTGGAACACTTAGCCGAACTAGCGATGATAAACCTTTGGAACCGAATTTCATAAATTTGCTCCGCTATCGCGGCGAGGATTCCCGTACCCGGAGAAGAATACCTGCGTTTAATGCACGGCCGCGGCATCTAAAAGAACGTCTCGTTCTGTTCACGAACGGGCCCTATAATCATTCGTCATGCGTAACCGACAGATACCGGCGGTAGTGTTCTTCTGTTGTTTCCTCGCCTGCTTCGCCAAGTCGCAGGACTTGCAAATGCAGGTTCCACCGCCGCAGGGAGCTGTCGTCGGCCAGCAATACGCGATGCCTGTAACCGTGACCGGCGGCATCATGCCGTACACGTGGCAAGTGGTAGGCGGCGAACTTCCTCCGGGCCTGAGGCTGCAACCCCATAAAGGCAGCGTCGTTGGGACACCAACCACCGCGGGCACCTATCACTTCACGGTGGACGTCGTCGACTCAAGCATCCCCAAGCTGCATCTGCAGCGAGACTTCAATATTCAGGTCATCGATGGCTTGACCGTGGACTGGCAGGATGCGCCCGCGGCTCAGGGCAACAAAATCTCCGGCTCGGCAATTGTCACGAATCAAACGGGCGAAGAGTTTGTTTTGACTGTGGTAGTGGTTGCCGTCAACGAGATTGGCCGGGCGACCGCGCTGGGCTATCAGCACTTTCGCATCGCTGGCGGCAACACCACGCAGGTCATCCCTTTCGGAACCGGAATCACTCCCGGGATTGGGACATATTATGTTCGCGTCGATGCAGTAGCGCACCGCCCGGGCAAGAAACACATCTTCCGCGCAAGCAAGCAAACCTCGCCTGACATCAAGCTGGCTCAGTTCTAGCTGTTGATAGTACGGCTACGCTCCCACGCTTTGGCGTATTTCCAGCTGACGTAGTTCGCATGATACAAGTGCAGCAGTAACCCTTCGCGCCCATCCAGGAACCCAGCGCGCAGGATGTAGTTGTAGAAGAGCGTCAGCCGGGGCCGGATGACGATATCGATGAAGCTGAAGCCGGAAGCTTTCTTGGCGGCTTCCATTTGCGCGCCCAGCGAGGAATAGCGGTTCATGTGCTCCAGATAGCTGTCCAGCGACGGATAGGCGTGGTGTAGCAGAGGATGGCGCAGCTTTCCTGTCGCACCCTGTACGCGAATATCCTCGTGAACCACGCGATCTTCGAAAGCACCAATGCCGCGGCGGAACAAACGTAGCTTGGGATCCGGATAGAAGCCGCCGTGCCGAATCCAGCGGCCAAGAAAGAAGTTCTTGCGCGGAATCCAGAAGCCCGCTTCTGTCGGATTCCCTGCCAGGGTGTCTCTGATCTCCTCTGCCAGCGCCGGTTCCAGCTCTTCGTCAGCGTCGAGGGACAAGATCCAATCGCCGGTAGCTTTTGCGAGCGCGGAGTTCTTCTGGCCAGCAAAGCCTTTCCATGGCTCGACGAAAACCTTCGCGTGGAACGACTCAGCGATCTCGCGGGTGCGGTCGGTCGAGCCGGAGTCAAGAACGACGATCTCGTCTGCCCACGCGACGCTCGCAAGCGTGCGCGGCAGGTTCGCCTCTTCATTCAGCGTGATGATGACGACGGAGAGACTCAAGCAGACCATGCTAACTGCAATGGCCTGCGTCTGGAAGCACAAACACCGTGGCAGGCACAAACGCGACAACTGCTCCGGGTTGCCTCCCCCCGAGCTTCCGGCAGCTTCGCCAGAACAAGAGGCATCCGGATGCAGTTGTCGCGGGCGCCAAGCGGATGCTCACACAACCGCTCGAACGATCTACGGCATTAGTACGGTGTCGACCACGTGAATGACTCCGTTGGACTGGTACACATTCGCGATGGTAACCATCGAAGTCCCACCCTTCTCGTCGGTCAGCACAATGTGTTTGCCGTCCATAGTCGCCGTTAGAGTTTCGCCTTCCACGGTCTTCAGCGTCGCCTTACCGCCCCCGGCTTTGATCTGCTTCATCAGGTCCGACGCGCTGATCCTTCCCGGCACCACGTGATAGGTCAGAACCTTGACCAGCATCTCTTTGTTTTCGGGCTTCAAGAGATTGTCGACCGTGCCCGCGGGCAACTTGGCGAAGGCTTCATTGGTTGGCGCAAACACCGTAAATGGGCCTGGACTCTCCAGCGTCTCCACTAGTCCAGCAGCCTTCACTGCGGCAACCAGCGTCGTATGGTCCTGCGAGTTCACAGCGTTCTGAACGATGTTCTTGGTGGGATACATCGCCGCGCCGCCTACCATAGGATCGTCGGCGGCCCACAGCGCCAGCGCAGCCATCGCCATCGCAGCCACAAGCAACGTAGTTACAAAACTCTTCCTCATCTCCGTTACATCCTTTCCATTCCGCGTAGTTAAATTTGAATTACCCGTCTTGAACTACGCTGGGGGACTGGAAACGGATTTCTGCCGGCGAGAATTTCTGCTCGTACGAGCGACCACACACTCGCCCTGAAGGGCAGCGTGAAAACGACGGCGCAGCAGAAGGAGGCCATGACTCTTGCCAAGGCGTGCCGAACGACACAGAGGTGGTGAATGAGATCCAGAGGAAGCCGGACACGGGATCGAGTCTGACTAAAGGTCCTATCGCGAAAAGTGTGGGCAAGAGACCTTACACCGACTCTCCCGGAGGAAGCGTGGGTCTCTTGCCCTTCGCGTTTGGCTATGGTGCGAAGTAACTGGAGATGTCCAGTACAAGCTGGGTCATCTGGGAAGCATACGCGTCGATGCTTCCATTGTTGGTGGGCACCACGGCCATGTTCGAGGTAACCACCCCATCGATCGCGTTTAGCGTCGACACCACCGGCTGCTGCTCGCCGTCGGGCCACAGGGTGAGATAGCCTAGCGGTCCCTGAGGTATTACCGTAGCATTGAACACATACGCTTCCGCCGAGCTTGGCGGAGCGCATATGCTTCCCACGACATTCACTGTCAGCTCATTCTGGAAGGCGCCGTTGCCGTTGCGCGTATCGAGCACGCGGCAGGGAGGCGTCGGATTGAGGGACATCCCACCTTGACCGGCGGGTGCAAAGTACCCGTCGATGTCTACTACCAGTTGCGTGTTGTTGCTCGGATACACTGCGATTTCACCGTTCGTTCCCGCCGGCACCAACGCTGCGTTCGCCAGGTTGGTCGCCGTTGGGTTGTTTAGCGTCGAGACCACCGGTTGCGTTTGACCAGCTGGCCAAACGGTCAGATAGCCCAACGGTCCGTTCACTGGGACCACGGTAAAGTTCATTGAGTAAGCCTGCGCGGTGCTGGGAATATTGCAATCGCTCGCCAGCACTGGGAAGTCGCGCTCCTGCCCGCCGTTGAGATACGGTCCACCCAGTTGTCCATCCGGACCACGGGTGTCGACAACACGGCATGGCGTCATCGGATAGAACTCCAACGTCGACCCGCTGTTGGGTCCGAAGTAGGCGTCGATGTCGAGGATGACGTTCGTAGTGTTGCTTACATATACGCTGATGCCACCGCTGATACCAGCTTGCACGATAGCGGCATTGGCTTTGTTGCGTCCATCCGAGTTCATCGTCGAAACCGTAGGCTGAATTTCGCCCGCTGGCCAGATCGTCAGATATCCAACCCGCTGGCCGGCCGGCACGAGCGTTACGTTCAGTGAGTAGGACGCAGCAGTAGACGGAATATTGCAGCCTCCGAGCTGGTTGACCGCAAACGTTCGCGATGTCCCACCTTGAATTGGGCCGCCGTTGCTGCGCGTATCGATCAGGCGGCATGGCGTCACGTTCACCAATTGCAATTTCGTATTCGCACCGATCACCGACAGACTGTCATCGCCGGCGTTCGGTACGTAGATCGTGTCTGTGGTGGCGTTGATTGCAGCCGCCAGCGGATAGTCGCCAACTGCAATGGGGAGCGGTGTATCGCTGGCGCCATTGAGCAGCGTCACCGTCAACCCGAACGTCCCGTACTGTTGCCGTCCGGAGCAAGGCATCCACACTTGATTGGTCGTCGTGTTGATCTGCACGTCGGAGGGGTAGTTTCCGGACCCGCAAATATTGACGAAGTTAGTGGCCAGCGTACTCCCATTGATGATGGCTACACTAGGGACGCTGGAGTAGCACTGCGGAATGGGTTGAGAGCACTGATCCGACACATATATCTTGTTGGTGGCTGGATTAACGGCGATCGGCCCGGGATAGAATCCGACCGCTACGGTCTGGGTGCTCAGAGTGCTGCCGTTAATCACGGTGACGCTTCCCGCGCTTCGACAGTTGTTGTCGCTTCCGCAGTTATTTGTCACATAAATCGTGTTGGTTGTTTCATTCACCGCAACGCGAAGCGGCGTTATTTGTGCGGTGACGAACTGGGTGTTCAGCGTTTGCCCGTCGATCACAGTAACCCCGCCCTGGCCGCAATTGTTCGCCGAGATGCAAATGTCAGCCACATAGATCTTGTTATGTGTAACGTCAACGGCGAGGCTGTTGGGCGTGAATCCCACAGGAACGGTTGTGGTCGCCAGAGTGCTGCCGTCGATCACGGTCACGGAGCCCTGGACATTACAGGGGATGGAACTGCATCCCAGATTGAGGGCGTAGATCTTGTTCGTGGTCGAATTCACCGCAACCCCGTTCGGATCGGTTCCGACGGTTACCTGTTGTACCTGCAAAGTAGCGCCGTCCACCACCGAGATTTGACCGGCGGAGGAGCAGGTTGGATCCGTGCCGCAACTCGCCACGTAGATTTTGTTGGTCACGGAGTTAACCGCAACCCCGGCCGGATAGTAGGGCAACTGAACGCTCTGTTCAGCAAGCGTTGCCCCGTTCACCACAGTCATCGAACCCGTGCTCTGACAGGTAGGATCAGTGCCGCAGTTGTTGGCGACATAAACCGTGTTTGTAACGGAGTTCACGCCAAGGGTAGCGGGAAAGCCATCCGTGGGTAATGTGGCCGTGACAACTTGAGCATGCCCGGCCAGGCACATGCAAGCAACCAGCGTGATAACCGAAGCAGAACGCAGCATAGTGAATAACGCCTCCGAAGAATTGGCATTTCCGAATCTGTTTGACCATTGGATTTCGAATGGGATCGGCCCAAAGTGGTGTTCACAGACACTCGCGCACCAGTCGACGAGCGCCGGGAACGCCACACTTCGGTTAGGAGCTCGCTGTCACCTTCGAACGGCTTCAACAGCCTGTTGGTGACCCGGCAAATGAACGCCTACCCGCCTTGACATACGTTTCAAAAAAGGGAGCAAAATTGGTGATATAGCTTTGGATTTGTGGCCTATACTTGGCCTTCTCAGCACTTCAATGCAAGAGACATAGCGGGGCAAAGCGTGACCATGCATGTCATTCACGAAGTGCCGCGGGAACGCCGAAGGCTCGAGTCCTGGAAGGAGATTGCCGCCTTCTTCGATCGCGATGAGCGCACCGTAAAGCGGTGGGAGAAGGAAAAAGGCTTACCCGTCCATCGCATGCCGGAGAATGTCGGCGCCCGCGTATTCGCCTACACCGACGAATTACAACGGTGGATGAACGCCCCCGAAGCTCCGGCCACGAAGCCGGTCGCCTCTGAGCCAATTCCCTCGCCTGACGAACCCGCAGAACAACCGCCGGCCGACGTTCATCGCCAGCGGCCAAAGATCACCACTCTCGCCGTAGTGGCGAGCGTCCTGATAGGTGCAGTCCTTCTCGCGACCTTGTTTCGTGGAAGGTCTCACTCCGAGGTTGGGAAGTCAAACCAGCCAAGCAGCACAAATGGCGGGAGTGCATCATCGGCGTCGACCCATCACACCGTCGATCCGGTCGCCCGCGAGCTCTATCTCAACGGGCGCTATCACTGGGACAAACGTACCCCGGAAGACCTGAATCAGGCGGTGAATTATTACAATCAGGCCATCGCGCGCGATCCTAACTACGCCGAGGCCTATGTTGGATTGGCGAACTGCTACAGCCTGCTCCGCGAGTTTTCCGCAATGCCCTCGGAGGAAGCCTTCCCCAAGGCGTTAGCGGCCGCCCGAAAGGCCATCGCCCTGGATGACTCTTCCGCCGAAGCCCACACAGCCCTGGCCATGGTGACCTTCTACTGGAATTGGGACGCTGCCGGAGCGGAGCGCGAGTTTCGCCGCGCCATCGAGTTAAATCCCAGCTATGTCACCGCTCATCACTGGTACGCGACGTTTCTGATGGCCTTGGGACGCTTTCCGGAGGCCTTGGAGCAGATTGATCGCGCTCGCCAGCTTGAGCCTGCATCGACTGCCGTCCTTGCCGACCGGGGCTTGATCCTTTATCACAGCGGCCAGCGCGATCAGGCGCTTGCTCTTCTCCAGCAACTCGCTAAGTCGCAGCCGGACTTCTTCTCTACACGCCGGTATCTCTCACTCGTGTATCTCACGAATGACGATTACCCTCAATACTTGAAGGAAATGAACGCGGCGGCTGCACTTTCGCGGGACAAACACGAGATCGAAATCGCACAAGCTGCGGAGAATGGCTACCGAAGCGGCGGACGAGAACGCATGTTCCAGAACATGGTCGGCTTGCAGAAGAAGTATTTCGACGATGGCACTCTGCAGGCATTTTTCGTGGCTGATACCTACGCAAACATGGGAGACAAGGAAGAAGCGTTGCGATACCTGAAGACTTCATTCCAACGCCATGAGGTCGCCTTCATGTCGATTCGCGTTCATGAATCGTTCTTCTTTCTGCACGGCGATCCGCAGTTTCAACAACTGATCGAGCAAGCAGGATTGCCTCCTCTCAACGAACGTGCCAAATAACGCTTCTCAGGCCGAGCGCCTTTTCCCTGCGCGTCCGTAAACACGAGCGCGACCGGCTACGGTGTCCAGTCGCGTTCGTTTTTGTCTGCGGCAGATTTCAGTTGGCGGAATTGGCCTTTGCGGCAGTACTCTCCAACTTGGCTTCCAGAATCGCCACGTGACCGTCTTCCATCTGTGCCAGTTCGCTAAAGATCTTGCGCAGCGGACCTTCTGGAGTTTCCTCGACCAACTTTTCGTAGAACTGTTGTGCGCTGTGCTCCGCCTGGAGCGCACAGTGCAGAGCGCGCTCGCGGGCCGTCACGTCACTGGCAGAAGAGAAGACGTTGGCGCTGTCGAGTTTTGGCACTTCCACGAGTTCGGTCAGTTCGTCTTCGGTCAGCGCCTGTTTCAAAGCGCCGAAGCCGGCCACGTACTTCTCTTCCAGTAGGGCGCGGTGCCCCTGTTCCTCGACCGCCATCTCTTGAAAGACGGCTGCGATTTCGCGGGAATCGGCGTCGCCGAATTCGGTGAACATCTCCGCGAAACGCTGATAAACATCCGCATTACGTTGTTCAATGGAGATAGCGACCTGTAAAACTTCGGCTGGGCTGAGCAAAGAAAAGCTGCGAGGCATGGCGGGCTCTCCTGAGGTCAAGAGCCTCGATTGTACTGTCAGTTTGAGCGCAGAGGTGCAGCCCGCAGCAAAGAATGCTTGCGAGCGATTCCAAAATGGGAGGGACTACTTGGCGACGGAGCGCCGCTCTTCTTCCTGACCGGGCTTTTTGGCGCGGTCAGCTTCAATGCGAGCGATGGTGCGCTTCAGCCAATGCTTGACGTTCTCGCGCAACTCTTCTTCGGTCTGGTTGGGCGTGGCCACCGTGTGCCCCTGCCGATTCAAGGGGATGTGATGACAGGGCACGTCATCGGTGCGGTATTCTTCGGGCACGAAATCGTACAACAGGCATTCATGGCAGGCATGCGGACGGGTAGGATCGCCGTGATTTGGACAGCTCAATGAGTCTTGAAAGATCGAAGCCGGGCCCCAAGGCGTGCTGTACCAGTTGCCGTAACCGCCTTGTTCAAGGAAATTCAGCTCATAACGCAGTACTTCCAACACATCGCGCTTGTCGTCGGACATATGCAACTCCAGTCAGGCGCCCCAACGGCTACCATCCGTGACCTCATTGTGTCCTCAGTCCGCACAGCCGGGCTGTGACGGACCTCACCCGCTGAAGTGATGTAAGTCCGCCGCAATCGTCTTCCTAGCCGCATTCTAAAGCTCTCTCCAACGGTCAGAGAAGCTTTGCGTCATCCGGGTTCGTGAACGCCTTGCCAGGCGTCGTACTCCATCGACAATATGTTCCCAGTATCTGGTTATGATCGGCTGAATGCTGATGGCTGAGTGCTAACTGCTAGGAATTCCCGTTCTCTTTGCCCTTCTTCTTGATCTCGATATTCAATCGCTTGATCTTCTGATTCAGGGTTGAGAGCGGGATACGGAAGCGTTCGGCAGCTTCGGTCTGGTTCCAGCCGCACTTCTCCAGCATGTCGGTGATGACACGCCGCTCGCAGTCTTCGATGATCTCGAAGAGTGAAGCATCAGGGCGATGCTCCATTAGCGCGAAGTTTGTGCCGCGGCCAGTGACGTTCTCAGGAAGCAAGTCGGCCGTGAGATTCGCACCGGTTGATAACACAACGGCACGCTCGATGACGTTCTCGAGCTCGCGCACGTTGCCTGGCCACTCATAGTCCATCAGCGGGCGAAGAGCTTCCGGTGTTACCTTCAGCGGCGTCCGATCATTTTCCTTGGCGAACTTCTGGATAAAGTATTCCACCAGCAATGGAATGTCGTTCTTGCGCTGACGCATCGGCGGCAGATCGACGGTGATGACGTTCAAGCGATAGAACAGGTCCTCGCGGAACTTGCCTTCCTTCACCGCCTGCCGCAAATCGACGTTGGTTGCGGCGATAATGCGCACATCCACCTGGATCTCGTTCACCCCGCCCAGGTGCATGAATTTCCGGTCTTGCAACACGCGCAGGATCTTGGCCTGCGTCTCCATGCTCATGGTGCCGATCTCGTCGAGGAACAACGTTCCGCGATCGGCAACTTCGAACAGACCCTTCTTGCTCACGACGGCGCTGGTGAATGCGCCCTTCACGTGGCCGAATAGCGTTGACTCCAGCAGGTCGGCCGGCATCGAGCCGGTGTTTACCGGGACAAACGCACGGTTGTGCCGCGGCGAATTCATGTGAATCGCCTTCGCGATTAGCTCTTTGCCGGTTCCGCTTTCACCCTGGATCAGCACTGTCGAACGGCTGGGAGCCACCTGCGCTACCAGATCGAAAATGCGCAGCATGGGCTCGCTTTTGCCAATGATGTGCTCAAAGTTGTAGCGCAGCTTCAGCGCGCGCTTGAGCTGAACGACTTCTTCTTCCGCGCGGCGCCGCCCTACGGCCGTGCGTACGTCGGCAAGCAGCTTCTCGTTGTCCCACGGCTTCTGGATGAAGTTGGTCGCACCCGCCTGCATGGCATTGACGGCGTTTTCCACCGTGCCATAGGCGGTGATCATGATGACCGGCAGTTCGGCATCGCGCTCGCGAATCTCCTGCAGAATCTCGATGCCATTGCGCTCAGGCAGAGCGAAGTCCAGCAGAACCAGATCGTAAGGCCGCTCGGCGATACGCGTCAGGCCTTCCATGCCATCGCTGGCAACGTCGACGGAATAGCCTTCAAACTCCAACAGTGTCTGGAGCGACTCGCGAATCGCGGCCTCGTCGTCAACGATCAACACCGACCCGGGTGAGGCGAAGTCTTCGCGCCCGGCCAGCTCTCGACTTATAGCTGCTTCAAGCACTAACTGCCTTTCTGATCATGGGGAATTCCATGATGAATGTCGTTCCGTGTCCCGGCGCACTGTCCACCCGGATCTTTCCCGCGTGCTCTTGAATGATGCCGTAGGTCACCGAAAGTCCCAGACCAGTTCCGCCGCTATGTCCCGTCTTCGGCTTGTTCTTGGTGGTGAAAAACGGGTCGTAGATGCGATGGATGTGCTCCTGCGCAATGCCCGTGCCTGTGTCGGTGACTTTCACCTGCACGTGATGGCCATTTACCGTACTGATGGTGAGTGTGCCGCCACCGGGCATCGCGTCCTTGGCGTTCAGGAACAGGTTCAGGAACACCTGCTGCAGTTTTCCGGTGTTGCCATGAATGACCGGCAACTCCGGATACAGCTCCTGCTGCACACTGATGCGCGCCGTTTTGAACTGATGCTCGAGCAAGGTCAATGTATCTTTGATGACGCGATTGAGGTCGACGTCGGTAAATTCTGTCCCCGATGTGCGCGAGAAATTCAGCAGGCTGTTGACGATCTCTGACGCGCGGAACGTCTGCTTGGTGATCTTCTCCAGCAGGGCCGACTGGCGATCGTCTCCGTGCACCTGCTTGGCCAGCATCTGAGCGTACGAGGAGATGACAGCTAGCGGGGTGTTGACCTCGTGCGCCACACCCGCAGCCAGCAAGCCGATCGAAGACAGCTTCTCGGCCTGCGACAGTTGCGACTCCAACTCAATCCGGTCGGTGATGTCGTCGACAATGATCAGCCGGCCGATGACACTGAAGGTCTTGCTGACCAGGGGAGCGATGGCGATGTTGGTGATGCGAGTCTCGCCTGCGGTCGTACCGAGACGGAATTTGTACAGGTTGTGAATGCCCTGCGTCGGGCGAACACGGTAATACTCCTCGAGGAAAGCTGGAGGCAGCACGGCGTTCAGGGAACGTCCCAGGGCTTCGGCGCGCGGCAGCGCGAACATCACTTCCATCTGCGAATTCCACGACTCGATCCGGTCTTCCAGATCGACCGCCATCACGCCCACGCTGATCGACTCCACGATGTTCTCGCTGAACTCCTTCAGGCGCTCATACTGCACCGCCTTCTCTTCCAGCGTTTTGTATAGGCGCGCGTTCTGCATCGCGATTCCGATGTAGCCGGCCAGCGTCTCCAGCAGTTGCACGTCTTCGCTGGAGAGGAAGTCGCCCTCTGCCGTCTTGCCCAGACCCAACACGGCGATCATCCGGTTCATCACCGTGCACGGGATGTAATAGTTCAGTTCCAGGCGGCGAATGGTCTCACGCGCCGATGGGGTTTCCCGCACAGCCTGGTTGGTGTTGTCGAAGAACAGATGCCCAGCTTCCCATTCCGGCCGCTGCACGTGCAGGAAGTCAAAGCTTAGCGCGCTGGTGTCGGAGATGCCGTACGATTTTGCCAGGATGAACTGCTCCGGCTCGTCGGGATCCGAAAGGAAAATTGCCAGCCGGTCGACCAGCAACGTACGCGAGAGGCGATCGACAATCGAGCTCAACATCTTGTCCAGATCGGTTTCGGAGTTCAGATCGCGACCGAATTCGATCAGTGTGCGGCGATAGTCATAGCGCTTGCGGTAGAAGAACTTGTCCAGATACTCCTGCACCCAGTTCTTGAACGGGTCGAACAGAAGCGCAGTGACCGCGATGGCAACCACCAGCCCGATCGGCCCGATGTTGGGGAAGTTCTGGTGAAACAGTACCGACGCCACACCCACCGCCGAGAAATAGGCAGCGGTAATTGCGCCGGCGGCGATGGTGTAGGCCATGCCTCGCTTGAAGATCAGGTCCACGTCCATCAGGCGGTAACGGAAGATGGCGTAGCCGAAGGTCAGCGGCAGGAACACCAGCGACAGCACCGAAATCTTCATGCCGATTCCGGGCACCGCGCCGAACAGATAGGGAATGATGTAGAAAAGCGTGAAGGGTGCGACCGACAGCAGGGTGCCGCGCGTTACCCATTTCATCTGCTGACGTAGGATGGCCGTCTCGGCGTGGCGATAGCTGTGCCACAACGTGTAGGTCGCCGCAATGAAGTACGCGGCCAGGTACACCCACTCCACGCGATCCAGGTTGAAGCGCAGCAGTTCGCTCGGCTGCAGCAGGTCGATCACGCTGATGTGAATAGCCAGCAGGATCGCACCCGGGACGTACACAGCCGGAATCAGCCACGGCTTGCGATTGACCAGGCCTTTGCGCTCAGGGAAGGTCAGGGCGAAATGCAGAAACAGCGCCGGCTGCAGGAGCCAGGCCGCCACGTTCGCCCAATAAACGATCCAGTCGAAGTCGTTGAACTTGCCGGTGTAGTGGAAGGCGTAGAAAACGAACGAAACCAGGCAAAAAACGTAGAAGTGCGTGCTCTTGGGGGCTGTCCAGCGCCTGAGCAGGACGTAGATGCCGATGCCAAGGTAAACCAGCGCGATCAGCCGCTCTCCCGAGTACAGCGAGCGGTCCGCCGGCGCCAGAATGACTGGCGCTTCCACTGGCACGCCCTGCCGCACCAGCGAGTAGGTCGCTTTGGACCAGATGCCGACGCGATAGAGCTGCCGCTCCAGGCTGCCGACATTGCTGATGACTCGGCCTTCGACGGCGGTTAGCAGGTCGCCTGTCTTGATGCCGGCCTTCTGGCCGGGACCGTCGAGGTCAACACGCTCCGCCCTCAGATGCCCGCCCGACTCGACCCACCAGATGCCGTCGTAGGGAGCAATGTATTCACGGTCTTTGTCGAAATTGATCCACGCGAAGGTGATCGCCGCAGCGCTCATCAGCACCAGAACGACAGCGAAAAAGCGGCTTTGTAGAACGCGATCCATTGCAGGGGCCGGCTGGCTGGCCAGACGCACGGGTGGGGAAACTCCCACGAGCCGTTCTTTTTCGAGCAACTTGGATGCCACGCGTTCTTCCACTGCGAAACCGCTAAACCTCAACCCCTGAGCAGCTTCCAAGATTATAACCGCCCTGCAGGAGCAATAATACAAATTTTGGAATATCGCTGTTAAATTACGGAGCAGCCGATGGTTACTAAGGAACTAAGTATTCCAGCGATGGTAACCAACAGCAGCGGAAAGCCTTGGCGCTCCCGATTTGTGGAACTCGTCGGGCCTTGTGCCTGCTCCCGTAAGGCTAAGCCGACACACCGTGTAGTCTAGGCAGTCATGATTTCTGGCGCCATTTCAGGTGCAGCGCTCAGCCTCGGCGCAGCCGGCGTCTGGGGCGCAGGCGACTTTGCCGGCGGCATCGCCGCCAAGCGCGCCAGCGTCTTCCGGGTGGTCGCCATTGCGCATGCCTTCGGGTTGATCCTCATGCTCGCCTTGGTCTGGATCAGCGCCGAGCGCGTGCCACCCTGGCCGGCCTTCGCCTGGGGAGCCGTGGCCGGCATCACCGACGCCTTCGGAGTCGCTGCCCTCTACAAGGGGCTCTCGACCGGACGCATGGGCGTAGTGGCTCCGGTCGCTTCGGTCACCACGGCCGTGCTGCCGGTTGTCTTTGGCATCGGCATTGAAGGCTTGCCCGGCCGAACTCAGCTAGCTGGGTTTGTGTTGGCGGTGGTAAGTCTCTGGCTCATCACCCGGCCGGACGGAGAGCTCGATTCCCGACGTGGACTGGGACTCGCATTGCTGGCGGGCGCAATGTTCGGTCTGCTGCTAATCTCCGGCAAAGAGGCTGGCCGCTACGCCGTGTTGTGGCCGCTGGTCGGTGCCCGTGCCGCCTCAACCACGCTGATGTTCACCATCGTGGCATTCTCGCGGCGCGATGAGCAGCCACTCCGCCCGGCGCTGCTTCCAATCATCCTCTCCGGCTTGTTCGATACGCTAGCGAACGCGATGTTCATTGCCGCAACCCGCCATGGCCGCCTCGATGTGTCCGCGGTTCTTTCGTCGCTTTATCCGGCGAGCACGGTGGTGCTGGCGTGGCTGTTGTTGAAGGAGAGAATCTCGCGCACGCAAGCTGTTGGCATCATCGGAGCGCTGATTGCCGTAGGGTTGATCTCCGCGCGGTGATGTTGCCCCGGTCTCGCGGTGTTCGAGACCTCGCGGTTCTACTACGGCTGAGCCGCCGCCTGGCCCGTGAAGACGCATGTGTCGGAGCCCGTTATCTAGCCAGCGCCGGCGCCGCCCAGACAAACTGAAACCCCGCCATTGGGTCGCCGCAATATTTCACGTCAACTTGCAGATGCGCGTCGGCGACAATCCAGTAGTAAGTTTTCGCCGTCTCGATCATCAGGTCGAGCGCGGCGTCCAGCTCCTTATGCAGGAAGGCCAATGCGGGCAGCGTCCGTTCATGATGCGCGGTACGGGGAGCCATCGCGCGCTGAAGATTAGCGAAGGCCTGTAACAGAGCGACGCGGTCGTCAGCGAACTCTCGTTCGGTGACCTTGTCGCGCATCATCTCCTGGTGCTGGGCGAACTGCGTCAGCACAGCCGGCAGCGAGAGCTCGCTGTCGCCATCCAGTAGCCTAAGCATGCGCGACGCCATCGCGTCGGCGTAGCACCCGCGCAGCATATCGAGGAACGGACTGCGCGCTGCGTCGAGTTGCGGGTTTGGCTCGACGATCTCGCGCTCCAGCTTCCAGTAGACATCACGGTCGGTCGCCATGCCCAGCAACTGCTCGCCAATCTGGCGAAGCTCGGTGCGGGCGCGCTCGCGGAATTGTTTTTCGCTCAACATAAGAAAATTCTAGCCACCGAGGTGAACACGGTTCTGTGATTTCCGTCACCGAGCTACCGCTTTTGCGGTATGAAAAAGCGGCTGACGTCTGCGCTGCTCGCCTCGGTGCTCCGCCTTCGCACGTTACAATAAGAGTTTTGCGAGGTACGCCGTGTCTTACGAAGAGATTGTCGAACGCGAACAAAAATACCTGCTGAACACCTATGCCCGGTACCCGATCGCCATGGCGCGTGGCAAAGGCGTGTACCTGTATGACGTCAATGGCAAGCGCTATCTCGACTTCCTGACCGGCCTGGGCGTCAACGCGCTCGGCCACGCACATCCGCGCATCGTGAAGGTGATTCGCGATCAGGCAGCCAAGGTGATTCACGTCTCCAATCTCTACTACAACGAGTACCAGGGACTGCTGGCCGAGAAACTCTGCACCAAGTCCGGCATGGACCGCGCCTTCTTCTCTAACAGCGGCACTGAAGCCATCGAAGGCGCGTTGAAGCTGGTGCGCGCAGCTGGTCACGCTACTGGTGTTGCTGAAAAGAACGTCATTATCGCGCTCGACAATTCGTTCCACGGACGCACCATGGGCGCGCTGGCTTTGACCGGGCAGCCCAAGTACCGCAAAGATTTCGATCCCATGCTGGAAGGCGTGCGCTTCGTACCGCGCAACGATATCGAAGCTCTCCGCGCTGCCATGGATGAGAGAGTCTGCGCCATCGTGCTGGAGCCGATTCAAGGCGAGGGCGGTATCCAGGAGACATCGCCGGAGTTCCTGCGGGCCTGTCGCGAAGTGGCCGATCAGCACAATGCGGCATTAATTTTCGATGAAATACAGTGTGGCATGGGACGCACCGGAAAGCTCTTCGCCTTCGAGCATTTCGGCGTCACGCCCGACGTTGTCTGCGTAGCCAAGCCTATCGCCGCTGGACTGCCGCTGGGCGCTTTTCTGGCGAAGGAGAAATTCGCGCAGCACATCACCCCCGGTAAGCACGGAACGACTTTCGGCGGTGGCCCGCTCACATGCCGCGTCGCACTGGAGTATCTCGCGATTGTGGAAGAAGAGAATCTGCTGCAGCAGGTGCAACGCGTCGGCGCTTACTTCACAGAGAAGCTGCGCGAGTTGACGAACAAGTTCGACATCGCGACGGAAGTTCGCGGAGTAGGCGCGATCCAGGCATTGCAGTTGACGATTCCCGGCAAGCCGATTCTGGAAGGCGCGCACGCCGATGGCCTGCTGATTAACGTTACCCAGGACACGGTGCTACGCTTCCTGACGCCGTTCCTGCTACAGGAAAAGCACGTCGACGCCGGTGTACGGATTCTCAAGAAGCATCTTGCAGCTGCGCAAAAACAGGCGAAGGCGGAGCAGCGCGCTGCCGTTACGGCGTAGTTCGGGCTACGCCACGACGTGTTCCGCAATCCAGGCAGCGCACTCCTTCGTTCCCATCGAACCGCCTACGTCCGCCGTCGTCTTCTTCTCACGGACCGCGGCGAGCACAGCATCTTCGATCTTCTGCGCTTCGGGGTTCAGGCCGAGGTGCGCCAGCATCATCGCTGCCGTAAGAATCGACCCCATCGGGTTCGCCATGTTCTTGCCGGCCATCGGCGGCGCGGAACCGTGTACCGGCTCGAACATCGACGTCCGTCCCGGATGAATGTTGCCGCTGGCCGCCATACCCAGTCCGCCCTGCAGGGCCGCTGCCAGATCGGTTACGATATCGCCGAACATGTTGTTGGTGACGATCACATCGAGCGACTTCGGATCGCGCACCATCTGCAGACAGAGCGCATCGACGTACATGTGCTGTGTCTGAATGTCGGAATATTCTTTCGCGACCTCTTTAAACACGCGCTGCCACAAGCCACCGGCGTAGGTCATCACGTTCGACTTGTCCGACATCATGACCTTCTTGCGGCGGTTGGTGCGCGCATATTCAAACGCAAAGCGGATCACGCGCTCGACGCCCTTGCGGGTGTTGATGTCTTCCTGCGTGGCGAGCTCTTCCGGAGTACCCATCTTGAAGTTGCCGCCCATGTCCATATACACGCCTTCGGTGTTCTCGCGGATAACCGTGAAATTGATGTCCTCCGGCGTGGTGTTCTTCAGGGGGCAAAGCGACTCGTCAAGCAGGCGAACGGGACGCACGTTGGCGTAGAGGTCCATCTTGAAACGCATGCCCAGCAGGATTTCCTTGGCATGAATATTCGTTGCCACGCGCGGATCGCCCAGCGCGCCGACAAAGATTGCGTCGAAGTCGCGCGCCAGCATGTGAAAGCCGTCGGCGGGAACCGTGGTTCCGTCTACCAGATAGCGGTCCGCGCCCCAATCGAAGGTAGTGAACTCAACCGGCGCGCCCGACGCGCGCACCACTTCCAGCGCGTTGGGAATTACTTCCTTGCCGATGCCGTCTCCGGGAACAACTGCGATCTTCTTTTTGGTTGCCACAGAAAATTAAGATAGCAGACCAGGCGCGTTGCTTAACGCACCCACCACGCCCAAACGATGAACAACACCTGCATCGGCGCGCGAACCCACAGTGGCGTCACCGCTTTCCCGCGCAGCTCAAGCCCTCGCTGTGCGGCACTCACGTTTGCCGGAAACATCGCCAGCAACAGGAGGATCAATCCGCAGGCCGCCCAAAAGCGCGCGGATGGCAGCAGCAACCCGATGGCTCCGGCTGCCTCGAAGATTCCCGTCGCCGTCACCAGCAAATCAGGACGCGGAAATGATGGCGGCACCATGGCAATCAAGTCTTTCCTGGTCGGAGCAAAGTGCGCCACGGCCGTGAAGAGAAACATGGTAGCCAACGCGAACCTTGCGCAGGCCAGCCAGGTTTGCAGGGCAACGATCCCTGCGGCTCCCAGAGCCCGATAGATCAGCAGCGATCCAAACAGAACTACCAGAGTCGCCATGTGGATCCTCTACCAACACCCGCCGGTGATGACCTAGTCACGGATTTGGCCTAAATAGATGCCGTAGTAGCCGCATCTGCGCTGAAAGTTGGGTCGAAACGCCTGCGCCGCGATCCCGATGCGCCCTTTCCCGCTTCGCTATAATCAAAGATTCTGTATGAGTGGAATTCTGTCACAAGAAAGAATCGCTGCGTCGCATGGACGCGTAGGCAGCTACCGCGGGGCCGAAACTCCTGCTGACTTCGGCGACACCGCTGCGGAATTCGAGGCGCTGCTGCATGGCGTTGCGGTCTTCGACCTGAGCTGGCAGGCCAAGCTGCAGATCAGCGGCAAAGACCGCACCCGCTGGCTTAACGGCATGATCACCAACAACATCCGGGATCTCTCCGAAGGCCGTGGGGTTTACGCCTTCATCCTGACACCGCAGGGGCGCAATCAGGGAGATCTAGTTGCCTACAATCGCGGCGAATACCTCGTGGCCACCACCGACCGCGAACAGGTGGAGAAGATCAGAACCGTCCTCCAGCGCTACATCATCATGGACAAAGTCGAGATCGAGGACGTCAGCGACAAGCTCGTGTCGGTCGGCGTGGCCGGCCCAAAAGCTGCTGACGCACTGTCGCAAGCCGGAATCGATGTGTCGCACCTTGAGGCGGGCCAGGTCCTCAATACAGTCTGGCGTGACGTGGGGATTTCCGTCGCGCACAATACACATCCGCAGATGGATGGCTACGAACTCTGGCTGGCTCCGGCGTACGTTGAGAAGCTATGGGATGCGCTGGTACAGACCGGGGCGAAGTCAGTCGGAAGCGACGCCCTGGAGAGCTATCGCATCGCGCGCGGGGTGCCGCGTTATGGGCTTGACCTGCGCGAGCGCGACTTGCCGCAGGAAACAGGCCAGGAGCACGCGCTGAACTTTAGCAAAGGGTGCTACATCGGCCAGGAAATCGTGGAGCGCATTCGCGCCCGAGGCAATGTGCATCGTACGCTTATCGGATTCGAAGTGCAGGGAGAGCCTCCACAGCCGGGAACGAAGATTCGCGCCAACGACAAGGATGTAGGCGAGATCACGAGCGCGACACGCGTACCTGGGAGCGAACGCACCATCGCTTTGGGTTATTTGCGGCTTGAAGTCGGCGGTGCGGGAACAGCGGTTCAGGCCGGCGAGCAAAACGCCACCGTCGCAAGCCTTCCCTTCCAGTTCTGAACGGACACAAAACTATGGCAGAAAAAGAGAAGAAACAAGAATTCGTTGTTACCGACCGCCGTCTCTTCAGCACCGACGGCGAATTACGCCAGGACGTTGTCGAGGCCGAAGAGCGCCGCGAGGAACGTGAGCGTGAAAAGCGCGAAGCCCAGCAGCGCGTCAACGAAGAGCGCGCCTCTCAAAACCACCCAACAGAGCAGCCCACGCCTCCTCCGCCGGCTCCTGCCGAGCCCGAAGTGCAAGCGCCGTCAGCCCAGGAACAGCAAGCGTCTGAGGCCGCGTATGAGCAGTCCACGCGTGACATCGACGCTCGCATCGAGCAGGAGTTGCGCAAACAGGGCCGCGCGCACAGCGCGAAGGATTTCGAGATTTCCTTCGATAAGTTCATCGCCTCGCTCTACATGACTTCGCTGATGCAGCTCGGTTTGGCAGCTCCTCAGGGCGCCAAGCCTGAAGTCGATTTGATCGGTGCGCGGCAGACCATCGACACCTTGGCCATGTTGCAGACCAAGACCAAGGGCAACCTGACGCCGGCGGAAGAAAACATGATGCAGAACTGTCTGTACGAACTCCGCATGGCGTACCTGGAAGTGACGAACCTGATCACACATCCTCCGCAGGGCGGTGTCAGCGGCGACGGCAAGGCCTGATGAAAGCCACGCTCACGGTGCTGGGAAGCGGTACCTCGATGGGAGTGCCTACCGTCGGGTGCGACTGCGCGGTCTGCTCATCTGCAGATCCGCACGACCGTCGCCTGCGTCCCTCCATCATGATTCAGTGGGACGACAATCACCCTAACGCGCCAAATGCGGGCACGTCGTGGACCCCGGGGCACACCGTACTCATCGACACCACGCCCGACTTCCGTGAGCAAGCCATCCGCGAACATGTCAAGAAGATAGACGCCATCCTTTACACGCACGGTCACGCGGATCACATTCTCGGCCTGGACGATGTCCGCCCGCTCAGCTTTCCGCGCGTAACTGGCGGCGCGAAGATTCCGCTGTACGCCAGCGACAACACCGCACGCGTCCTGCGCAGCGTCTTTCGGTACATCTTCGAGGCCGACTACAAATACGGCGGACTGGCGCAGGTGGAGTTGCGGCCGCTGAACGGCCCGGTCTCGATCTTCGGCGCTACGTTCACGCCGTTGCCGGTCATGCATGGTGATATGCCGATCGAAG
The DNA here is from genome assembly GCA_035482295.1 of Verrucomicrobiia bacterium. Lineage (GTDB taxonomy): Bacteria > Acidobacteriota > Terriglobia > Terriglobales > Acidobacteriaceae > Bog-257. Next base: position 16,608 of record DATHQX010000008.1, on the reverse strand, counting down.
CGTTTCGCTTCGGCAGCGCAGCCTACCTCACGGATTTCAGCTCCATTCCCGACGAATCGATGGCGCAACTGAAAGGCCTGGACATTCTGTTTCTCGACGCGTTGCGGCATAATCCGCATCCGACTCACTCAACCGTAGAGAATTCGCTGAAGATCGTGGAGCAGCTGAAACCGAAGCGCACGTTCTTTACGCACATCTCGCACGACCTGCCGCATGAGGAGACGAACGCAGATTTGCCTGAGAATGTGCGCCTGTCGTACGACGGGCTGAAACTGGAATTTGAGTTGTAGTGGCACGGGCCGCGGGGTTCGCCCGCGCAAAGGTGTTTTGCTGCCGGGTGGAGCACGCCTTCAGGCGGGCATGGCAGCAGCACAAGGATGTCGGCTTTAGTCTCTGAGGTTATGAAGATTGCGAACCTCAGCGGCTGAAGCCGGGCTCGAAACGACTTTGCAAATGCACGCCTGAAAGCGTGCTTCACCCGACCAACACAAATGCAGATTTTCCGCAATCTCGAAGAAGTACCGGCTAATTTCGGGCCCACCGTGGTCAGCGTGGGCAATTTCGACGGCGTGCACCGCGCGCACCAGGAAGTCGTGCGCCACATGGCCGAGCGCGCCCGCAGCTTCGGCGGCAAGGCTGTCGTCGTTACCTTCGACCCGCATCCGCTGCGCATCCTGCGACCCGACGTTGCTCCCAAGCTGCTGACCCCGCTTGCCACCAAACTCGCGCTCCTGCAACAAACGCACGTCGATGCTGTCCTGGCGCTCCCGTTCACCCGCGACCTGTCGATGATGTCGGCCGAAGACTTTGCTCGGCAGATCCTCGGCGGCGCTCTCCAGGCGAGAGAAGTACACGAGGGTTATAACTTCCATTTCGGCCACAAGGCGCAGGGCAACGTCGAAACGCTGGCGGAGTTGGGTAAGCAATGCGGTTTCGAGGCCAAGATCTTTCCCGAGCAGCTGCTGCGCGGTCATCACGTCTCCAGCAGTGAGATCCGCAAACTGATCGCACAGGGGAATGTCAGTCGTGCACGGGCATTGCTGGGGCGACCGTTCAGCATCTACTCCAATCCCGGACGAGGGCGCGGCTACGGACAGAAGTACACCGTCCCGACGGTCAACCTTGCGCGCTACGACGAACTCGTTCCCGGTGACGGCGTCTACATCACCTGGCTGCGGATCAACGACGAGTGCTTCGAGGCTGTGACCAATGTCGGAAATCGCCCAACCTTCGGCGCCGACTCCTTCGCCATCGAGAGCCACTTGCTGAACTTTCATCCGATTGAGCTATTCGCGGATACCCCGCTGGAACTCATCTTCCTCAAGCGCCTGCGCGATGAGATTCGTTTCCCTTCAGTCGAAGCCTTGCGCGAGCAGATCGCGAAAGATGTACACAAGGCCAGACGGTATTTCCATTTCAGCAAGGTGCTGACGTTTGGAAATTAGCAATTGGCAATTAGCCCATCGAGGGCAAAAGGCTAAGTGCCAAAATGCTAAGGCTAGTTGTTAACTGCTAGTTGCCGCCTTTCTCCCTCGTCTCCTTCCCTTCTCCCGTCTTGGTCCACGTCTTACCGTCGTCAGCGGAGAACTCCGTCCACCACTCCACCTGATCATTTCCATGAAACTGGTTGGTGGTGCGGAACTGTACTGCCTTGCCTTTGATTTCGGTTGTATTCGAGTAGATCCAACGCTCGCCGTTGTCGCTGATGTCGAGCGTGGTGCTGCGCGCGTTCTTTTCGCCCAGCGAGATTCCGTAGAAGTAGAAGTTGCCCGTCTTCGAGGCAAAGGTATAAACCGACAGGTCGCGCATGGGCTGTCCGCCAAAGTTGATGTCCTGATCGCAGATGACGAACACGTGGTCGGGGGACCATGCGCACTTGGTCGTCGCGCTCGCCGTGTTTGCGCTGCTGTAAGCCGAATCGACAAACTTACCCGAGCTGACCCACTTTCCCCCGACCCAGCGATTCAGCACGTCAGCCGATGCCGCGGAATCGGCGGCCCACAACGAGAACGAGAATCCCATCACAAACAATAGGCGACACAGCAGCTTCATGTGCGCTCCTTAATACCTGGTCTTTAAGTATAGGAAAAAGCAAAACCAGCGCGAAGCAGGATTTGGATGAACGGTCGAAAAGCTGGATGAACGGCTGCCAGCCGGGTATGCGCCGTCGTCCTTTCCGGCCCATTCGGTAGTGCGGCGGCTGACCTTCGGGTTTGCGCGGTCGCCGACAAACCTGTTAACGTGTGCCATTACCCTGAAAACGCAATGAAGAACGCCGCTTTCGTTGTCTTTTTCTGCTTCCTGGCCAGCCTTTGTCTTCTGGCCCAAGTGCCAACCGACAGCCCGGTGGATGCGATTCGCCATCCCGGATGGAACGGCGGCGTCTTTGTCGGCGGGGGTCACACGGTTGACACTTCGCCTAACGCGGGAAATTTCTTACTAGGCGTTCGGCTGGGGCGTGTTCTCACTAACGAACACGGCAAGGGCATTCTGCGCGGCACCTACGAGATGGACATCGATGTCATTCCGCTGGACGAGTATTGGATCCGCGGCGGGCAGTATTCGGGCGGCATCAATCCGGTGATCTTCAAGTGGAATTTCACCCACGGCTGCAAGATCGCTCCGTATTTCGCGGCGGTTGGAGGCGTGCTCTTCAGCAACCACAACCTTCCGCCGGGCGATACTGCACAGGTCAACTTCACCAGCGGTCCCGAGATCGGCTTACAAATTTTCCGCAAAGGCACCAGTTCGTGGGATGTCGCGTTGAAGGCCTATCATCTGTCGAACGCCTCCATCGGCAATCAAAACCCCGGCCTGAACGCGAGTCTCCAGGTCATGCTGGGATACACCTGGCATTAAGCCATATCACGTGAAGCGGTATAGTTGACCAAGCGCCCATGACCCCCTCCACTCCCAGGCAGCAGCTAGTTCTGTGCATTGACGACGCTGAGGTCGCCCTGCGCGTCCGCGAGTTGCTGCTGGCCGGCGCCGGTTATGCGGTTCTAACCGCATCCTCCGGCGAAGAGGGGCTGGAGTTGTTCAGGCAGAATCCTGTGGACGTGGTCATCGCCGACCACTTCCTCTCCGACAAGAGCGGCGCCGAGATTGCTTTCGAGATGAAGGAGATGAAGCCGCAGGTGCCGATCCTGATTGTCTCGGCCTCAACAGAACCGCCGGCGGGGTTGGAATTCGCCGATGGCTTTCTCTCGAAGGGCGACGGACCCGACGCTCTTCTCGACCGCATCGCCCAACTGCTCGAGTCCGGTCCCCGGAAGAAGTAGCTCCACAGCGTCCAACTTATTTCTTGTCTGATTTGCTCTTCCCGTCCGTAAGCTCCGCGTAATCCGATTCGCTGACTAGCAAAATTAGTGGCTGGCCGGAAGTCTTCTTCGTCGCGTCCCAGTAACGCACCAGGATGGAATACACCAGCAGGCCGGTTTCGCCTTCTCCGAAAAAGATGTATTCCAGCGACTGCCGCATCAACCCTCGGCGAGTCAGGCCGAGCACAATGCTGAGCGGGTCGAGTAACTCGCTCAAATAGGCGATGGAGTTGGCGACCGCAACTGCTCCGAAGGCTTCGATGACGAAGTATTGCTCTTCGCGGAACGCCCGCAGGCGCAGCGGTGCGAGGAAGTCGCTGCGATTGTCCAGCAGGTTGACGTGTAGAAACGCCAGAGGCCCACTCACGTTATAGTGCGTGCTTACTTTGTTAGCGAGCAGCTTGCGATACTCGGGCGTGGCTATGTGATGCGGAATGAGGTTGACCTTCTTACCCTCGATCGACTCCCACAGCGACGCCGAATCGCCATCCATAAAGCGCGCTTCGGAGACGCGCATCTCGGTAGAGCGGAGAATACGGCTCATAGCGCTGGCGGTCAGCAGCAGGAAGATAAAGATGCTGGCGATGATGGCGCCGTCGGGACGCTCGATGACATTCGCGACGGTAGTGTAGAGGAACACGAGCGCGACGATGAAGTAATAGAAGCATTGCAGATAAAGCCGCGGCTCTTTGAAGCTGGCCTCCCGCCACAACGAAACCGTGACCGCGACCGCAGCGGAAAGCATCAGCACCAGAACCCCGGTGGCATACGCTCCGCCCTGCGCGGTGACCGAAGCCCGGAACGCGAGCGTGACCAGAATGTCGACAGCCAGCAGCACCAGCACCAGCGGCCGCTGGTAGGCCACCCAGTCGGGCGCCATACCAAAGCGTGGCAGGTAGCGCGGGATGAGATTCAGCAGCCCCGCCATCGCCGACGCACCTGCAAACCACAAAATCAGAATCGTGGAAACGTCGTAAACCGTGCCGAAGATGTTTCCCAGGTACAGGTGCGCAAGATAGGCAATGGCGCGGCCGTCGGCAGCTCCACCGAGTTTGTAGGCGCTTTCGGGGATCAGCGCCCCCGCGACAAAACTCGACAGCAGCAGCAGCACGCTCATGATGAGCGCGGCCGACACCAGCAGTTTGCGCGTGTTGCGGATGCGGCCGGGAATTGTATTCTCGGTCTGCTCCTTATCCGTCCCGGAGACCAGAGGCATCACCGACACGCCGGTCTCAAAGCCGCTGAGGCCGAGCGCTAACTTCGGGAAGATGAGTGCCGAGGCGATGAAGACGGTGGTCCAGTCTCCGCGCATCACCATGGACGCGTGCCACGAGGACAGCATCTGTGGATGCAGCACCACCTTTACCGCGCACCACAGCAGCACGATCAGGTTCAAAACCAGATATGGTACGGCCACGAAATACGCAACCCGAATGGCCTCACGGAATCCGGCGAGGAACACGACGGCCAACACTATCAGCAGGACGAGCGTCGCCCGCATGTGCGAGCCGCCGGCGAAGGGATGCAAGTAAGGGTTCGCGATGGCGTGTTCCGCGGCGTCGGCCGCCGACAACGTCATGGTGATAACGAAATCCGTGGCAGCGAAACCCAGAAGCACGAGGACCATGATCTTGCTGGTCCAGCCCGAGAAAAGATGTTCGAGCAACGCGATGGAACCTTGCCCGGCGTAGGATCGCTTGGCCACCGCTGCGTAGATGGGTACCGCGCCGAGCAGAGTCACCACGATGAGCACCGCGGTTGCCGGCACTGCAAGCGCTCCCGCTGCCAGCAGCGCAATCCCCGGCTGATAGCCCAGCGTCGAGAAGTAGTCGACGCCGGTCAGCCAGATGACCTGATACCACGGATAAGTACGCTCCGGCTCTCGCGAAATTCGCGCCAGATTGTTCTTTGAAAAGAAACGGGCCAGCCAGCCATGCGGCCCTTTGTCAGGCGCCGGCAGGCGAAGAACGGTATCCGGTGGGGCTTGCGTGCTCATCGTTTCGCGAAGCTCCTGTTTCTGTCAGCAACCAGCGTTCAGGATGAATTTTCGATTGTAAGGCCGAACTGTCAATCAGGCGAGAGCGTTAGCGCGCGTGAGCGGGCGCACCTGTGCGATGGCGGCGGATTCCGGCTCAGACGGATTGAGCGCCGGAAGCTCGAGTTGTGGCCCCTGACGATTGCCAGAATCGCTCTGTCAGTGCTGCGCGAAGATTCGTACCCGTCGAAAACGGCCTTATTGGCCGACGACGAACAGGTGGCCGTCATTCTGGCTGTAGACCTTGCCATCGGGCCCGATCGACAGTGGTGTATAGGCCGCTCCCAGCGCCTGCAGCAGAAACAGCTTCTGCTGCCATTGGGTAAACACGCCGTGGTGTCCTTGCGGAACCGTGTAGATGTTGCCGTCTTCGCTGGTGAGATAGACCAGTCCGTTCTCGTCGATCACCGGCGCATTCACGCACCACTCGTATCCATCGGGGTGTCCGCCGTCGATCGTCGTGTTCTGGAATGACCATTCGACCTCGAGGTTGGTATCGAGCTGGCTCACGTAGTATGGGCCGTCAGGGACCGAGGTGCACACGGGATTGTTGTAGGAACAATACGCCGGTGAGGGATAGTGATTGTCTTTCACCAGGATGGAATACGTTCCGTTGTGCTGATAGACGCCCGCGGTCGAATCCCAACCAAAGGAGTAGGCGTTGACGAAGTTACCGTGCGTATCGAAGTGAAACAAATGTCCGCGCGAGTAGTTGAAATTGTCGGTCGCGCCAAAGACCACAGAACCGTCGGGCAGCACAGTAGGAGTGGACGAAGCTTCATCGATCACGGTTGCTGACCCCGCTGCGTTAGTGGTCGGATCGACTCCAACACGCGTACCAAAGCGGCAGGAATTAGGTTCGTTGTTCACGCCACGCGCCGCGATCGGCAGCAGTACGCCGCAGCCGTCGGTCAACCGGTACTGCATGGAGGACGCCCACTTCGGCGTCAGGTCCGGATTGATGGCGATCATGTACGCAACCTGGTTGTCGAAGTGCGCGACACTAACTGTGTAGACCGTGCCATCAGTAGCCACTGCGGGAGCGATGTTGACCCCTGGACGCTGCGAGCCGCAAAGCTGCGTAGGCGGAGAGACGAATCCCGGTGGTGGCCACGGCAGCAGGTTCCCGCCGTTCAGCAGATCGTAGAAGCCGCCTTCGCAGCTGGTCGAAGTCCCATGCGGCGCGTTTGGAACCAGCGTCGCGTAGGTAACCGTGGCAAAGGTGTCGTCGGGCTTGATTTTCACCACCCACGCATTGGCAACATCGTTCTGGTTCCACGGATTGCCGTTTACGTTCAGCTCGATCACGTTGTAGTAGAGGTTGCCGTTCGTGTCGGCTGTCAAAGGGCCGGAGACGAACGTATTCGCCGCGTTGATTCCGCCTCCGGTGAGCGGAACGATGTGCGACTGCGCCAATCCCGTGCTGAGGTTCACCTTCCAGACCGTCCCGGCGGCGCCCGGAACATACAGAAATCCGTTGGCGAGTGCGGGATGGAATACAGGCTCCCAGCCCTCCAGCCCGCCATAACCCTGCAGGAAATTGGTGGCGTTAGGCTCGGGCTTCCAGTCCGTGGGGAACGTCCAGATCACTACCGGATTATTCTGCTGCCAGTCGCGACGCACGACGCTCCACTGCAGCCGGTTCCATGCGTTCGGTCCGCACGGCAATCCGTAGACCCAGAACTCCAGCGGGTAACAAGACAAATAAGTTCCGCTCTTCTGCACCATGTAAAAGCTATTGCCGTCGATGAGCGTTGACTCATAGTGCGCCAGCAACTCGCCGCCACTCTCGTCCTGCTCAAGCTGCGTGAAAGGATCGTAGATGATGTCGGCGATCTTGGAATCAATTGGCTGACCGGCGACATTGACCATGCCCTCGTGTTGAGCGTTGCGTCCCCATTGCGACCAGAACGCCTGGCCCTCGGCGATGCTGCTCAAGAAGAAAATCGAAGTGAGGATCAGAGAGGAGATCGCGGTCGGGGACAAGCGCTTCATAACAACCTCCTTGAGCGCAGCGATTCGGACCGAGGCCGGCCATAGTACCTCAGTTTCGAGAGCAATTTGTGAACACAAAAAATTGAGACGAAGACTACCCGCCACGTGCGAGAGGCGCTGACCCAGCTGAGGTTCAGAGATTAGGCACGACCTATCAGCCGAAGCAGTTAGAGCGAATGAGACTGGGCCGCAATCGGCGACACGCTGTTAGAATGCTCACGAACGCTAAGAAATGGTGCCGCTCGGAGTAAACCAAGCTCGCCGATGCGCGCTAATGAGCTTTCGCATAGCATCTTTCTTTCTCTCGGCCCTGTAGCTCAGATGGATAGAGCAGCGGTTTCCTAAACCGAAGGTCGGCAGTTCAACTCTGCCCAGGGCCTCCATCCTAATCCTCTGAAATCGCTCAGGTTTTCAAAAAGGGATGGTCGGCCGATTCGCAACTTGCAGCGCTCAGGCCGCTTCTTCGGCGCTGCGCGCGATTCTCCCCGACTTGGGCGCAGTGCCGCGGCTGATGAGGAACACTGCGAGCAGGGTGATGAGTCCCGCGAGCAACACCCGGCCGTTGAAGGTCTCTCCCGCAAGCGCCCAGCCCAGCAGGACCGCGACGATAGGGTTGGCGTAGGTGTGCGTGGAGACCAGTGTGGGCGAGCAATGATCCAGCAACCAGGTGTAAGTGGTAAACGCGATGATCGACCCGAAAACAATGAGGTAGAGAAGCCCGCCCGCGGAGCGCGCGCTGAAGGTGCTGATGTGGGCATGTGCGATCTCGCCATTGAAGATGGTGACCAGCAACAGCACACCGGCGCCACTCATGGCGGCCATCCCGGCGCGGGCGACGGGATCGCGCGGTAGCGCCGGACTGCGCGCGTAGATGACACCGCAAGCCCAGGAAAACGTACCGATCAGGATGACGACGCAACCGAGAAGAAGATGCGCCTGGCCCGCGCCGACTTCGGCGCGCATCAGCAGAGCCACGCCGGCAACGCCCAGCAGCAGGCCAAATATGGTTTTGGCGCTAAGCCGCTCCTCGCGCAAAATGATGGCGGCCATAATGGCGATCCAGATGGGCTCGCTGGCGGTGAGCAGCGCAGCCAGGCCTGAGGGAACGATGGTTTCGGCCCAGTGCAGGGTCCCATGGCCGATAGTGAAGTAGAAAATTCCGAGTACGAGGCTGGCGTGCCACTCGCGTCTTGTTGGACGGTATCCGCGCAACCAGGCGTAGCCAAAGATGGCAAGACCGGCGAAGCCTTGTCGCAGGACGACGACTAGCAGCGGCGGAATGGTTTCAACAGCGTAGCGGATGGCAAGGTAGGTCGAACCCCAGACAACGTAGATGACGAAGAAGGCCGCGAGCAGCGCAAAAGTGCTTGGGCGGCGGGCTTCGGATTTGGCCGGGGCTAGCTGGGACATAACCATCGTGCTCGTGACCGTGCAGGAAATGCGCCCCATCGTGGATCGCAATCCAGTCCTTCGTCGCCTGTGAAGGTTGCGAGCCCGTCTATCGGCGTCATGATCGCTAGCATAGCGCGGATGTGAGAAGGGCGAGCAAGCTTAGTACAGTCTCACAGTTGGTAGAAACGAAGTACTCCCACTAGTACTTCCACTATGGAAGCAAGGGGTTGCAACTGCAAAGGTCGGCCTCAGCTTGCACGCATGAAAGACTACAAGCGTTATGAACTGCCTCTACAGGAGCGCAGCGGTGTTCACATTGCACCCACCGAGTAGGAAAAATCCATGCGGGAGTAGGAACGAGATAGCTTGGCCTTGGCGCCTCATGGTCATTTCGATTGGCAATAGTCTTTTACGAAGGTATACATGCGATGCATTAAATTCACGCTGACCGAAGCCACTTTTGCGCTAACACGGTGCCAGGAAAGTAATGCTTGCCTTTTCCACCTCAGTTCAATGCCAATCTACACTTTCTAGCTCTGTTCAAGGGACGCATCTTTCGCTAAAGTAGCGCGCATATATTTTCTTACCAGGTTCCATTCTTACCTCACAGCACTCGTCAAGGTTTTACGGACATTGGGTCCCCCCGTCGCTTCGTCGCGATTCAATTCGAACGTCCGCCTTGAGGTTTCGGGAGATGCCAGCCCAGTGTGAGCCTCTTACGTTTGGAGGTCGACATGAAGTGGGGAATCGAGCGCTCCAAAGTTCTGACACGTCTGGCAGGCATGCCTGGTTGTGGCAGGTTAGTTCAAGGCCAGTACGATAATTTCCTCAGACTTAAGTACGAAGTTAACTGGCGCTGGGTGAGAAATCCTGCCAGCCGCGGGAGGTTTCACTCCACCGCACCGAAGCTCAACGCCGTGCAGACGCGCTTGGTCGAGGAGCTTTACGCGACCGGCGTCGCCAGATGTCATATTTCCGAGCTGTTTCAAGACGATAAGACTTGGGCTAGCTTAGCGGCGTCGGCGGCCGAGTTCAGCAATAGTGAAGACGTTCAGTCAGTGGTGAGAAAACGACAGGAGGATTTTGGGGCGAGGCACGATTTCGGGCGGATCGAGCACTATATTATTTTTAAGTATCCGCAGGATCAAAAACCTATAATCTCGGCTGACAATCTACTCCTGAAGTTTGGCCTGGACCATGTAATTTTGGATGTGGCCAACTCGTACATAGGGATGTGGTCAAAGCTAATCTACTTTGACATGTGGTATACGCTGCCTTTAAACACCGACACCCGGTATTCTTCGCAACGCTGGCATCGCGATCCAGAAGACCGCAGGAAGATTCGCACATTCCTATACTTCAGTAAAGTTGACGAGGGTTCAGGAGCGATGGAGTACATGTCGGGCAGCCATCAGGGTGGTCCATTCGAAGACGTCTTTCCCTGGAACGATCCTTTGGGAATACCCTATCCGCCCGACGGCGAGGTCGAGCGATTGATTCCGCCTTCACAACGCGTCGTGCTTGAGGGGCCGCCCGGAACTCTGGTTTTCTGTGACACCGCGGGTTTCCACCGCGGCGGGGTTTCGCGATGCAGGCCGCGCATCCTGGCAACGTCGGCCTACGTCACTCCAGCCTCTCTACACGGCAGACGATATGTGATCGATGAGAGCGTCCGTAAGGCTCGCTGGGACTCTGCGGCGAAGTACGCTGTGAGTTGAGGTGAATGCAGTTCCTGTCGGCCACCTTATTCCGGCTAAGAACGCTTTTCCACCTTTCGATAAATGAGCGGTGCACCGGATCACGGAGAAATCGGCGGCACTCGGGCAAAACTCCGCTGATGGTCGCCGACAATTGCACTCCGTTCCGAAATCATCTCCACATTCGGCCACAAAATCCTAGCACCATTCTCCGCACATCTATCGCGATCCGATCTTCGTTTCTTATTCGCATAACGTGAAAGAGCGGGCTTGACGTATAACCGGTCGTTTTCGGTTAAGAATTGCAACGTTACGCTCTCCCCTGCGACTCAGGGGCATCCAACCAAAGCGGCAAAGCTGAATCTGAATGCGATTCTCTTTCCCGGAACTGCGAACGAGATTTATCGCAAAACCGCTACCCCTAAATCGACATCCCAAAGTTGGAGAGGAATCCATTTGCGTAAGAGATTTGTTCTGCACGTTGCTTCCGCCGAACAAAATCCGACTGCCTTGTAGCCACCTCATGCAAGAGAAAATGCACGACACTCAAAACTCTCCCAAGCTGGAAGGCGCGCACGTTCCGGCCGACCATCTGTTGCCGAGCGAAACCGCTGCGCCAAAAAAACGCCGTCACCGCTGGGTCTGGCTCATAGTGCTTCTATTGTTTGCCGGCTTGTTCTATGTGGTCATGCGTAGCAGCCCGGGAGCCCCTGCCGCGCCTACCGGTCGTCATGCTATGACCGGCCCGGTGCCGGTGACCACGGCCACGGCGAAGCAAGGCAGCATCGGCGTCTACCTGGAAGCCATCGGAACAGTGACGCCGGTCTATACCGACTCGGTCACGGCGCAAGTCACCGGAGTCATTACCGCGGTGAATTATCGGGAAGGTCAGTTGGTGCACAAGGGCGATGAGCTGATCGATCTCGACGCGCGTCCTTACGAGGCGCAACTGGTTCAGGCCGAAGGAGCGCTGGAACGCGACCAGAATCTGCTGGCCGAGGCCCAGATGGATCTCGAGCGTTACCAGGATGCGTGGAAGCGCAACGCCATTCCTCGGCAGACGCTCGAAGACCAGGAAAAACTCGTTCTGCAATACCAGGGCACGGTGAAGAACGATGAAGGCACGGTGCAGTACGACAAGGTGCAGGTGGCGTACTGCCACATCACCTCGCCCATCAACGGACGCGTAGGCTTGCGGCTTGTCGATCCCGGAAACCTGGTCACTGCCAACGGTACAACCGCTCTAGTAGTCATCACGCAGATACAGCCCATTACCGTTGTGTTCACGCTGGCGGAAGACAACCTGAGTGAGGTTGTCAGCGAGATGCAGCATGGCCACAAGCTGCCCGTCGAAGCCTGGGACCGGCAGATGACGAAGCAAATCGCCAACGGCGAGCTCGCCACTATGGACAACCAGGTGGACACAGCTACCGGCACGGTGAAGCTGCGCGCGAACTTCCAGAATCAAGACGGCGCGCTCTTTCCCAATCTCTTCGTCAATACACGGCTACAGGTGAAGGTGCTCCAGAACCAGGTGCTGATCCCATCCTCGGCCGTGCAGCACAACGGCGACATATCATTCGTTTACGTCATCCAGAACGATCAGGCGAGGATCACGAACGTGAAGACCGGCGTCTCCGACAACGGCATGGTTGCCGTGCAGGGGATCAAGGCAGGAGACGTGGTCGCCGACAGCAGCTTCGAGAAGCTGCAAAACGGCTCCAAGATCACCATCTCGAAGATCAAGCTGCCGTCTTCTTCCGGCGATGAGGCCAACGTTCCATGAGCGTGAGCCCCTCACGTCCGTTCATCCTCCGGCCGGTCGCGACTTCTCTGTTGATGGCCGCCATCCTGTTGTGCGGCATCGTTGCCTACACGCAGTTGCCGGTGTCCGCGCTGCCGGAGGTGGACTACCCAACCATCTCCGTGCTGACCCTCTACCCCGGCGCCAGCCCCGACGTGATGGCCAGCACCGTGACCGCCCCGTTGGAGCGCCAGTTCGGCGAAATGCAGGGCCTGAGCCAGATGACCTCGACCAGCGCGGGTGGCGTTTCGGTCATCGTGCTGCAATTCAACTTGTCGCTCGGCATCGACATCGCCGAAGAGGAAGTGCAATCGGCGATCAATGCCTCGCAGAGCTTCCTGCCGGCCGATCTTCCGACGCCGCCGATCTACAGCAAGACCAATCCCGCAGACGCACCGGTATTGACGCTGGCCATCACCTCCGACTCCATGCCGCTCTCGCAGGTTGAGGACCTGGTGGACACGCGCCTGGCGCCGAAAATCTCGCAGCTGAACGGCGTCGGCCTAGTCAGCATCAGCGGCGGACAAAAGCCGGCCATACGCATTCAAGTTAACCCGGTAGCACTGTCGGCGTACGGCATCAACATGGAGGACGTGCGCACGGCGCTGATCAACACCAGCGTCAACGCGGCCAAGGGCAACTTTGACGGACCGCGGCAGGATTATCAGATTGACGCCAACGATCAGATTACCGTCGCCAAAGACTACAAGAATGTCCTGATCGCCTATCGCAATAACGCGCCCGTCTTCGTGAAGGACGTGGCCAGTGTCATCAACGGCGTAGAGAACGAGCGGCAGGCGGCGTGGATGAATAAAACGCCGGCGATCATTCTTAACATCCAGCGGCAGCCGGGCGCCAATACCATCGCCGTCGTCAAGGCCATCAAGCAGATTCTGCCGCAGCTGGAGACGAACCTTCCGGCGTCCGTCCAGATCACCACGCTTACCGACCTGACCACCAGCATTCAGGCGTCAATCGACGACGTCGAGTTCGAACTGATGATCACCATCGGCCTGGTCGTGCTGGTGATCTTCGTCTTCCTGCGCAGCGTTTACGCCACCATCATTCCCAGCGTCGCGGTGCCGTTGTCGCTGGTCGGCACCCTCGCCGTGATGTACATGCTCGGCTACAGCCTCGACAACCTTTCCCTGATGGCTCTGACCATCTCGACCGGCTTCGTCGTCGACGACGCCATCGTGATGATCGAGAACATCTCGCGCTTCATCGAGGAAGGCGACCGGCCGCTGGAAGCCGCGCTGAAGGGCGCCGAGCAGATCGGCTTCACCATCGTCTCGCTGACGGTTTCGTTGATCGCCGTGCTGATCCCGCTGTTGTTTATGGGTGACGTGGTAGGCCGCCTCTTCCGCGAATTTGCGGTAACGCTGGCTGTCACCATCGTGATCTCGGCCGTGGTGTCGCTGACCCTGACGCCCATGATGGCTTCGCGCATTTTGCGCTACAACCCTGAGCAGCAGCAAAGCCGCGTCTATCGCTGGTCGGAGAGTGCATTCGATCGCATGATCGGCTACTACGGCAGAACGCTGAAGGTCGTTCTGCGGCATCAACCGCTCACCCTCATCATTGCGGTTCTTACGCTGGTGTTGACCGTAGTGCTCTACATCGCGATCCCGAAGGGATTCTTTCCGGTGCAAGACACTGGCGTCATTCAGGGCATCTCGCAGGCGCCGGAGTCGATATCGTTCAGCGCCATGATGCAGAAACAGCAGGCGCTGGCCGACGTCATTCTCAAAGATCCCGCGGTCGAGAGCCTCTCGTCGTTCATCGGTGCCGACGGCACCAACACCACGCTCAACAGCGGGCGCTTCTCCATCAACCTGAAGCCGCTTAACCAGCGCGGTATGAGCGCGACGGACGTAATCCGCCGTCTGACGAAAAGCCTGCAGGACGTGCAGGGAATCACGCTGTACATGCAGCCGGTGCAGAACATCTCCGTGGACGATCGCGTCAGCCGCACGCAGTATCAGTACACGCTCGAGGATCCGGACATCAACGAGCTGAATCAATGGACGAACAAGTTCGTCGATCAGTTGAAAAAGCTGAGCGAGATTGAGGATGTCGCCACCGATCAGCAGACCAACGCGCGAGCACTGTACCTGACCATCGATCGCGTGACCGCCTCGCGGCTCGGCATTGCGCCGTACACCGTCGACAACACGCTCTACGACGCCTACGGTCAACGGCAGATCAACACGCTGTACACGCAGCTGAATCAGTACCACATCATCCTGGAGACGGCGCCCGAGTGGCAGCAGACTCCCTCGAACCTGGGATATCTCTACATTCAGTCGAGCGCCTCGTCGGGAGCGACTGGGGCCAGCGCGGTGTCGTCGTTCTCAGCATCGGCTTCGGCCTCCGCGGGATCGAACGCGACCACGACGTCGGTGCTGTACACCCCATCCACGGCAGCGCTCACACCGCCCGCGACGACATTCAATCCCGGACCTTCAACTCCGTCCGCTAACACAGCGTCGACTTCAACGCCCGCCAGCGCGGTTCCGCTCAACGCCTTCACCCACGTCCAGACGACCACGGAAGCGTTGACCGTCAATCATCAGGGACAGTTCCCTGCCGTCACCGTCTCGTTCAACCTGGGACCTAAGGCAGCTTTGGGCGATGCGATCACCGCCATCGATAAGGTCGCGAACAATATTCACTTCCCGATGAGCTTACAGTCCGATTTCCAGGGTACGGCCGCAGCGTTCAAGAACTCGCTGACCAACGAGCCGCTGCTGATCCTGGCCGCGCTGGTCACTGTGTACATTGTGCTGGGCGTTTTGTATGAGAGTTTCATTCATCCCATCACGATTCTTTCCACTCTGCCGTCAGCCGGAGTCGGCGCATTGCTGGCGCTGATGGTCTTCGGCCAGAGCCTTAGCGTCGTCGCCATCATCGGCATCATTCTGTTGATCGGTATCGTGAAGAAGAACGGCATTCTGATCGTCGACTTTGCTCTGGAGGCCGAGCGCGAGGAAGGCAAGGACTCGACCGAAGCGATCTATGAAGCCAGTCTGCTGCGCTTCCGTCCGATCATGATGACCACCATGGCCGCACTGCTGGGTGGCCTGCCGCTGGCGTTGGGCCGCGGACTTGGTTCCGAGTTGCGACGGCCGCTGGGTATCGCGATCGTCGGCGGCCTGCTGGTGAGCCAGATTTTGACGCTCTACACCACGCCGGTCATCTACATCTTCTTCGACAAGTTGGGGAAGCGCGTCAGCGGTAGAAAGCCGAGCCAGGTTGGCGGCGACGCGGCGCCAGAGCCGGAGCGGCCATGAACATCTCCGCTCCCTTCATCAATCGGCCGGTTGCGACCACCCTGCTCACGGTCGCTGTCGCCATTGCCGGGGCGATCGCTTTCATCGTGCTGCCCGTGGCTCCGCTGCCACAAGTCGACTTCCCTACGGTGTCGGTCAGCGCCAGCCTGCCCGGAGCCAGCGCGCAGATCATGGCGTCGTCGGTGGCCACGCCGTTGGAACGGCAACTTGGCCACATCGCCGGCGTGAGCGAGATGACCTCCTCCAGTTCGCTGGGGAGTACGTCGATCACACTGCAGTTCGATCTCAGTCGCGACATCGACGGCGCGGCGCGTGACGTAGAAGCCGGAATCAACGCAGCGCGAACCTATCTGCCGACCAACCTGCCGCAGAACCCAACGTACCGCAAAGTAAATCCGGCCGACGCTCCCATCATGATTTTGAGCCTGACGTCCGACAAGTACGACGTCACCGAGCTCTACGATCAGGCATCGACGGTGCTGGAGCAGAAGCTGTCGCAGATTCAGGGCGTGGGTCAGGTGTTCGTCGGAGGTGGCGCGACGCCCGCAGTTCGTGTTGAAGCGAATCCCACCAAGCTGGAGAGCTTCGGCTTAACCCTGGCGAACGTGCGCTCTGTATTGAGCCTGCAAAACACGTTGCAGCCGCGTGGCCAGTTCTCCAACAACATGGTCACCGCCGACATCATTACCAACGACCAGATTTCGCGTGCCAAGGATTACAGGCCGCTGATCGTTGGCTACCACAACGGAAACGCTGTGCGACTCTCCGACGTGGCAGACGTGGTGAACTCGACGCAGAACATCCGCACGGCCGGCTACATGGACGGCGTCAAGTCGGTGACCGTGATTATCTTCCGGCAGCCGGGCGTCAACATCATCCAGACGGTCGAGCGCATTCGCTCGCAGCTGCCCTTTCTGCAGGCGGTGCTGCCGCAGGGTGTCAACTTCACCATCGTCCTCGACCGCACGACCACGATTCGCGCCTCGGTCCACGACGTCGAAATCACCCTGATCACCTCCATTTGTTTGGTGATCGTCATTGTCTTCGTCTTCCTGCGTAGTGCGCGCGCGAC
>DATHQX010000007.1:0-2663 GCA_035482295.1 Verrucomicrobiia bacterium | reverse complement strand
TCGGAACTGGTCGACGGTGGCGGCCGTGTGCTTCTGGTTGGCGGCGGCGAATGCTTGCCGTGTCCGCAGTGAAACGATCCATGCCACGGCCGCCACTGCGAGTACCACAGTGAGGGAGAAGACCAGAAGCAGCTTCTGTCGAAGGCTCACCGCACATCCTCCAGCGAAACATTGCTCAGCAGGGGAGTGCCATTGGGAGCGAGCGCCAGGTTGTGGACGCGGCTGTTGACGCCGAAAGCGCGCGGCAGATAAAGCAGAGGTACCACAGTGTGAGACTGCAGAAATCCCCGCTCGACGCTATAAAGGGCCGACGGATCGCTGCTTTCCGGCGAGGCGCTCGCTCCAAAATCTGCAAGGACCTCATGCAACGCAGAGGCGGCGTCGACTGCCTCAAGATGAATCAGCCTCAGCGACAGTTCGGCGTTTGAATTAGAAGCCTGCGGCAAGACCCGCACATTCCAGCCGGCATCGCGCAGATTCAATGCCAGGCGTTCGGCGACTAACTGCAGCGTCGAATTGGTTGTGTCAACGGCAAGACGAAGCTGAACGGACTGTGCTCCCCGCAGCTCGCGCGAGCGGTTAGGATTCGCCACCACCGGGAAGAGAAACGCATATCCGCTGAGCTCATTCGGCAGCAAGCTGGCGGTGACCTCACCCTGCTTCTGGAAGATCACGTTGAACAGCGCGGCCCGGTCGAGGGCCAGCGCGATCGACTCGCGCAAGTGCGGGTCGGCAACTTGCTGGTCGGAGATCGTGACTGCGAGCAACTCCGTCGGCCGTTTGGTCGTTATCACGGGAAGATGCTCCTGCTGGGCCTGATGGAGGAGTTCCGGAGGCACTTCCACCAAGTCGGCCTTGCCGACGCTGAAATCCAGCCACTGCTCGCGCACCGTCCGATTGCCGTAGACTTCGATCGCATCGACAAACGGACGGCCTTGCCAGGAATCGTCATTGGCCGAAAGAAAGAGGATGCCGCTGGAATTCGCCCCAAAGCGAAACGGGCCTGTGCCGTCGGGATTGCCGTTCTGGTCCACCCGCGCGATGGCGTACATGCCGCGAGCCAGTTCGGCGGGCAGCCCTGGCATCGGAGATTCGCTGGTGAAGATGACAGAATCGCCTACCGCCCGCACCCGCCAGCCGCAGTGATTGCAAGCTGACGACAAGGACGCCACTGCGGCTTCGGCGGTCAGCGGAGAGCCGTCGTGGAAGCGGACGCCGTCGCGAAGATGAAATTCCCAGCGATGATTGGCGCTCTGCGACTCCCAGCTCGCGGCGAGCGCTGGTTGGACCACGCCGTCACCGTTCACGCGGGTCAGCGTCTCGAATAGAAGGCTGCGAGCGATTCCGTCCGGCGACTTCAACGGATCGCTGCGCGTCTCGACATGCAAGGTTCCGCCGTAGCGCGGACGAGTCCGCGCGCTTGCCGTCGCCAGCAACGCCAGCCCCAGACTAATGGCTGCAAACCAACGAGACACTGTACGCTTCATAGCGCGATTCCTGTTGTTTCTGTACGACGACGATTGCGGAGTTCATATCGCCGGCCGGCCACACGGCGGTGATGACTCCATCGAAGGTCAGAGGGGCGCTGACCGGAGTTGCTTCGCGGCCGGTGATTTCGTAGCCGCGAAGAGAGTCGGACACCGGCCAGCCAGCGGCCGAGGTCAAGACCTGTGTCCCCTGGTCGCAGCCTGAACGCACGGCAACGAAGTCGCTACCCCAGTCGCGCGCTCCGATCAGCATCTTGTGCGAGTTTCCCTCAAGAATATGGACTGCTCCGGTCAGATCGTTGAACAGAAACGCGCCGCCATCGGCGCGGCTGATTGCAGCGGCCGAGTAGAACGGTGGAAGCTTCGGTCCGAAGCCCGGCGTCAACACGCCCGTAAAGAAGTTCCTTGTCGCGTTGTAGAACGCCTTTTGCGACGCAACCGGCCAGGGATCGTCACTGTCGCCGCAAGTGACATTTAAGTTCCAGCTATCGCCGTTGCGTGTAGCCGAGCAGACGACGCCGGGAAGGTAGGCGTCGAACAGATGCTCGCCGCCGGAAATCAGGCGACCGCGCATCTCCCGAGGAAAGGGTTGCGAGTGCGCAATGGCATAAGAATTCGACAGCTGCCAGCTGCCGGACGTCTGCGAGTAGACCTTAATACTTTCCGGTTCGAGGATGACCAGGTGCGGGTCGGCGCCGGTGGCGAGCAATGCAAGGTCAAGGATCTGATCAGACTGTCCGAAAATCAAAGTCGCGCGGAGAACAATCGAGGGCCCAGCCGAATTGCCCGGGATCGTAGTTGATCCGGCGACAGGCAGCATCGCCACCTTGATTTCAGAACCTTCCTGCACTTCCGCCACCCATAGCAGGCCTTGAATGTTTTGGGTTAACGTGACGCGGACCTCAGAATCAGCGTCACTGGCGCGAACGGTCACGCCGCTGGCACGAAGTTCGCGTTCCAGACTGTGGTGAATGGCGGTGACGTCGTCGGGCGATAGGTTGGAGCGATTGGTGACGCTGAGGGTAATCGTCCCGAGGCCGGTAAGAGCGGCGATCTGTCTGGCAAAATCAGCTGCAGGCGAGTCCCAGGAGTTCAAGCCGTGAGCCGCAGGCAGACAAAACAGCACGACAATCCAGGCCAGCAACCGAGTGGTAAAGGTCATCCGCTGTGGCGAAT
>DATHQX010000006.1:0-11343 GCA_035482295.1 Verrucomicrobiia bacterium | reverse complement strand
TAGTAAGCGCATGCGGAAGACGTTGAGGCTCTGCCGGCGCATGTCCTCCTCACCCATGTAGACCACGCATTCGATGCCGAACAGTGCGCACACGGTGGCCGTGGCGACTCCATGCTGCCCCGCACCGGTCTCCGCGATGATGCGCTTCTTGCCCATCCGCCGAGCCAGCAGAATCTGCCCCAGGCAGTGATTGATCTTGTGCGCGCCGGTGTGCAGCAGATCCTCGCGCTTTAGATAAATCTTCGCGCCGTCCAGTTCTTTCGTCAGGCGTTCGGCGAGGAAGAGGGGAGTGGGGCGCCCGGCAAAGTCAGCGAGCAGGCGGTGATACTCATCACGGAAGGCCTTATCCTTGCGCGCGGAATTGTACGCGGCTTCCAACTCCTGCAAGGCCGCCATCAGCGTCTCGGGGACATAGCGGCCGCCGTATGCGCCAAAGCGTCCGGCCACGACGTGAGGCCGCCGATTCGAACTGCCGGCGCTCGCAGATGAAATACTTTCCGACTTCGTAACTGTGCTGTTGGTCTCTTCCATGATCTTCTTCTACTGCCCCGTGTGTTGCCTCACCGCGCTGACAAACTCGCGCAGCTTCGTTTCGTCTTTTCGCCCAGGCTCGCCCTCGACGCCGGAAACGACATCGACGCCCCAAGGTTGAAACAGCTCGATCGCCCGAGCGACGTTCTCCGGAGTCAAGCCGCCGGCAACAATTAGCGGCATGCGCTCGCGAATTTGGGAAGCGATTGGCAGAGTGCCTTCCCAGTCGAAAGTCGCTCCCGTACCGCCGCGCTGTTGTGCGGATCCAGAGTCCAACAGGATGGCGTCAACGACCTCGCGCAGTTCCAGATATTCTTCAAGTCGCGAATCACTATTAACCCGTAAACTGCTGACCTGCAGCGTCTTAATAATCTTGCGCTGCCCTAGCGTGCGGCGAAACTCTGCCAGCATTCCCGGCCCTTCATCGCCGTGCAGTTGCACGCCAGACAGCCCAACCTCTCCGGCAATCTCCGCAACTCGCTCAGGACTTGCATTGACGAATACGCCGATGCATTCCACCTCTCCCGATGTGGCGGCGACGATCTGTTTCGCCGTTGCGGGCTCAATCTGTCGCCGGCTGTGCGCGAAAATAAAGCCTAACGCGTCCGCTCCTGCCGCGACGCTGAGCTGCGCGTCCAGGAGGTTGGTTGTGCCGCAGACCTTCACCCAGGTCGCGGTGCGGTGCAGACTCATCACCGCGCAACCGCCGACTGCGTCAGCAGCTCACGCAATGCATCTCCAGGCCGTGGCGCGCGCATGAGCGACTCGCCGATCAGAAACGCGTCGTAGCCCGCCTGTCGCAAACCTGCGATGTCGTTGCGAGTTTCTATCCCGCTCTCAGCCACCTTGACCACGTTCTTAGGCATGCGCGAGGCCAGCTGCAGCGACGTATTCAGATCGACCTGGAAGGTATGCAGGTTGCGGTTGTTGACGCCGATCAGGTCGAAGCCTGCATCGACCGCGCGCCACATTTCCTCGCCATCGTGAATTTCGCAGAGCACGTCGAGCTGAAGCTCCTCGGCGCGCGAGCGCAGGCTGCTCAACTCCTCATTTGTAAGAGCGGCGACAATCAGGAGAATGGCGTCGGCGCCGTAAGCCCGCGCTTCCAGGACCTGGAAGTCGTCGACGATAAAATCCTTGCGCAAGCAGGGAAGGCCTGTCGTGGAGGACGCAATCTGGAGATTCTGGAGCGAGCCCTGGAAGTAAGGTTCGTCGGTGAGGATCGAGAGCGCGGCAGCGCCAGCCGCCTCAAGCTCTGGCGCCAGATCTGCCACGGAAAAGTCGGCGCGGATCAGACCCTTCGAGGGCGAAGCCTTCTTTAGTTCGGCGATCACGGCAGCGCCAGCAGCCGATCTCCTCTTCAGGGCCTCGCGAAAGCCACGCGGCTGGTGACGTTCGGCCGCATCACGCAGGGCCCGCATGTCCGCCTCAGCTTTAGCGGCGGTAACTTTGCGGCGGGATGCGGCGACAATCTCTTCCAACCGGGTGGGCATGACAAAGTATACCTGCTATTGAGGATTCGCTGCGTGGGGGCGGAGCGTGATCTCAGCGCGCGAGCGCGCCGGGAACGGGCCTGCGCTTCGGAAGCAACAGCGCCGCCTTTTGCACCGAAAAGTTATAGCCAAATCAGGCAAAAACACTATTTCCAGCGCGGGCTTCGAGGAGTACTCTTTCACCTATCCTTCTCAAGGCAGGCGATTGGATTTGGCGCCACACTCCCCGACGTTGGGCTGGGGAGCCCAACTGAGAAAGCAATTTCTGCTGCTTCCGTTCGCGACCGTTGCCGTTGCGCTGGCGGCGTCTGCGCAGGAACCGACGCTCGCTAAGCTCACCCACGATGGCAGCGCCGATCTGCCGCACTCTTCCATTCGCAATACCTGGAACGCTCCGCCACCGTCGCATCACGGGCAATCGTCGGCACTGCCGGTTAGCGTCCTGGCACGCTCGGCGGCGAATGCATTGTTCGTTCGCTCTGATCTCGATCTCTCCCGCACGCTGGCGCAGCAGGTATTGCGGCACGATCCTCGCGATGTCGAGGCACTCTTCGTCCTGATGGAAGCGTCCGAGATGGAAGACGATGTTGGCACTGCGCTGGACGCGGCGATCCGCCTTTGTGACGCCGGCCAGCACTCGCCCGCCGATGCACGGGTTCGGCTTGCTGCCGTTCGGGTGCGCGAAACCGCAGGGAACACTCCGGAATTTCGCAGCGCCATTCCGCGTATTCAGTCGGTGCTGGCAAATTCGCAACACAGTTTGCCGGAGCTGCAAGAAGGCCTGTTGCAGGCTGCCATGGACGGCGCACCTGGGCTGAATCCTTATACTCTTTCGCGAGCCGCCGGCATTCTGACGGACTGGAGAATTGTCGGACCGATGAATCGGCTGCCCCTGAGCGTTGACGAGTCGGTTTCGACGGCCGACGATCTCTCTCGCGTCTCCTATCAGAACCATGCGGTAGAGAACTTCCAGTTTCCTGACGGCCACATTGTTCTGCCGGATTATTTGTCGCACCACGGCACCTTTTATGCGGCGTCGCGCTTTGCCTCGTTGACGGCGGGACTGTGGCAGATCAAGGCCGACGCCAGCCGCGCTGTGGAGATTTACGTAGATGGGTCGCGAGTCGCTCGAACCGGCGGTACGCGTCCGACGCTGAGCGCGACCTTTGAGGCGCCTCCCGGGCCGCATAAGGTGCTGGTGAAGTTTATGGCTTCGTCGACGCCGTTGCGGGTGACCATCACTCCAGCCGGGGAGGAGTTGCGAAGTGCGCCGCCGTCGAAGGTCTCGCTTCAGGAGTTGACCTATCTGCTGGCCGCCGAGCACTACGCCGCAGGAGACTTCGAGGTGGCCGCCAATCAGGCGAGCGCGATTCCCCCGGTTGATCGCTCGGCGCCGCTGGTCTTTCTGATTGCGGAAGCCTTGACGCAGGCATCGCCGGGCTCGCGTGAAAGTCTGACAGCGTGGGAGCAGCTTCAAACCGAAGCGCCGCAAGCGTTTGCAGCCGACAAAGAATTAGCTCAGGCAGCACTGGCCAAACACGATTCTTCTCAGGCTGCGCAACTGGCGAACCGGGTCGTCGCATTCCGGCCTGATGACGACGAGTCGCTACAGATAGCGATCGCCGCATGGCAACCAGGTTCCACATCTGGTTTGCAGGAGCTGTGGGAGCGACAGATTGCCGCCCATCCTTCGTGCAAGAACGTGCGTGCTGCGTTGAGTTTCTACCATGATCACGGTGACGCAGGTATGGCGGCGTCGGTTGCGCGAAAACTCGATGGCTGCTCCCGGGAGTCGTTGGACTACGCGAAGGCGTTATCGGAGCAGGGAAGGCACGCCGAGGCGGCGCGCTGGCTCCAGCAATTTACCGCTGCCGCGCCGCTCAATCGCGATGCCCGCCTCATGCTGGTGCGCGAGCTGCAATTGGCAGGAGAGGATGAAGCTGCGCAGCAGGCAGCGGTCGACTGGCTGCGGATCGCACCTAACGCCGCAACCTACCATCGGCTGGCTGCCTCTGCCGAGCCGCAGGCCGACGATCTCGCAGCGGCTTTCTACTCGCCGTACCGGCGAGACGCGGCAGACCTTCTCCGACAAACCAACGACGGATTATCACTGGAAGCCGGCGCCGTGGTGCTCGATGATCATGTGGCCATCGCACGGCCGGATGGAAGCGTTTCGCTCTACGTCCACAACGTCTGGCATCCTTCAACGGACAGCGCGCAAGCGCCGTCAAATATCGTGCTTCCGCAGGGAGCTCAGGTCATCCGTCTCGGCATACTCCATGCGGACAGTACGTCCATCGCGCTCGGCCATGACTCCCGCGCGGTCCAAATCGCCCCAGGCGATGCCATCGACGAAGAGTATGTCGTCAACTACACGGGCGATGGCGGCATCCCCGAACATCCCGAGGCCTTCCAGTTTGTCTTTGGTAGTTTCGGTCGGCAGGTGTTGAACGCGCGCTTTGTAGTCCTTACGCCCGCCGGGCGTGCCGACCGAGGCGCCGTGATTGCCACCGGAGGCGCACCGGCGATGAGCGCCGTCGTTCAGGGCGGCATGTTGCAGCGAGCGTGGGCAAGGGGACAGGCGCGGCCGCCGAGAGGCTGGCCGTCAACAAGCGCAAGCGGCTTGCCGATCATACGCGTGGTTGAGGAAGAGCACGGCTGGACGGTGCCCAGCAATGCCGAGCACCAGCGCCGCATCGAGACGATTCACCCCGGACCGCGGCCGCAAGACTCCTAGCGGTCGCAAGGGCGCTTACGATCCGTATTCTGAGCGAATGGTGCGCCAGGTGTCGACGCTGCGGCGTTCCGCTTTTTCGGCAAAATTTTCACCCAGCTTCTGCAGTGTCCCGAAGATCTGCATGCCCTTCTGCAGGTAGTCCGGCGCGTTTTCCCACACGGACTCGAATTTCTCCGGATATTCCGAGGCCAGCACGGCCAAGCCCGCCGCGGCACAGGCCATTCCCACCGGGCGGCGGCCAGTAATGATCAGCACTGCTCCAGCGCCGATGGATCCGAACACAATGGCTTTTTTCCAATTCTGCATGATCACCTCAATCGCTTTCAGAAATATGAGATTACTTAGAACAGTTCCGGCGCGCTCCTGTTGTATCAGGTGGTCGAACTGCGTAACCCACATTGTAAGCGAGAGAAATGCGGCAGAGGCGTTATTTGGCTGGCTTCGCCTGTTCTGGAGCATTGACCACCAGCAGCCAGCCGCTGCCGCCGCGAATATCGATGTCCTTGGGCGAACTGAACGCGATCTGGCCGTAGGGAGGTGTGTTGCTGCCGTCACTGTCCAACTTGGTGTGCTCGAAGCCGTAGACCCCGCAGGCCGCGGCCGAGAATATCCATAGAGACTGCATGGGGTTGTTGTTTTCGACGCCGGCACAGCCTTCGATCACCGGCAACCGTCCCCAGACGCCGGCGCCATCCCAGATGCCGTCTTTGGCTACCGCCGACGACATGTAGCCGCGGCCGCGAAAGACGTAATCGCCGCCCACCTGCTGAGTAACCCACTCCTCTGACGATTCAGCGTCTGTCGTGTTGTCGACCGGCACGCCCGCCTGGAAGACTGCCTGCGAACTGGCCATTGCCCGCAAGCCCACCTGCAACGGCAGGCTAACGTGCTCGTCCTGAAGTTGGTCGAACTGCACCACCACGCGCGACCCGCCGCCAGGACGCGTCGCCGAAACCACATGACCCGTGACGCGCGCTCCCTTGTTCAGGTGCCCGCCGTCGGGAATCTTCACCGCCTGTGCCAGCTTGCCTTCGATCTTCTGGCCGGGCTTGGCGTTCTTGGCGTTGAGTCCAGAGCTAACGACCACGGGAAGGGCCGTTCCCGCAGGTAGCATTTGTGCGGTAAGTGCGGTGGCACAGCAAAACAGGAAAGCGCCGAGTCTAGTCAGTAGCATGAGAGAGAGCTGCGGATGACTTTCTACGCCAATTGCGAGCCCGAATGAGACTTCGACCTGCCCGCAGCCCTCGAAGTATAGCCGACGATTATGAATTTTGTGTTACAGGCCAGGCAGGAACACTAAGGGAACCAGTGGTGAGAGCAGCCGACAGGCCTTACTTCGCATCGTCGTGGTCGATCTCCTGTTTCAGATCGTCCAGGACTTTCTCGCGATCTTTGCCGCTCAGGCGATCGTTCAACTCGCGCAGGGCGACGGCAACGACGTGGTAATGGTGCAACTGGCCGAAATCTCGATCCCGCGTGACATTCAGCCAGATATCGTGCATGAGTTTCAGATCCTGCTCGCGCATGCTGGGCGTATGTGGACCCAGCACATACTCCCATTTGCGGCCGTCAGGCCCCACGACCTCCAGTCGCATGGAGGGCTTCGGCTCGGGGAGCCGCTCCCATGCATCGCCGGTCAACTTGCCCTGTTCCTCAGGCGACAGCTTGTTCGACAGGCCGCAGACGATGCGCGTGGACTTCAGCTTCTGGCCGGTGGCCACAATGCTCTCGAAGACATCGTTGGTCGGAGCTACCAGCAGCGACACGTGCTTGCCCTGCTTCTCGGCGGTGTTGACCACGGCGGTGAACAGCTCGCGCTCGTATTGCTCGAAGACCTCGGAGGTGTCCATGCTGGTGCTGCCGGCAAACGAGTGCTCACGATGGTAGACACGCGCTGTCATGACTATCACGTCGCGCTGGGTAGTGTCGGTCTCAGCCAGCACATCGCGCAGATACGCCAGGTTGTGGGGATCGCGTACGGCGACCAGAACGTTGCCCGGCCGCACGTCCATGGTCTCGGCCGTCAATTCCTGCTGCGCGTTGATCCGGAACTGCTCCAGCTCATGACGCTTGCCCTCGGCACTGCGCATGCTGATCTTCTCCGACACCGTGAACACCGCAAACAGCGCCAGGCTGAAGGCGACACCGGAAATCGTCGCCAGCTGCTTGGTGAACAGGTTCACGATGGCCGTAGCGAACAGCAGCAGCGAGATCAGCCCCAGGCCGATAGGAATCTCGACTTTGCCGATATGCAGATTGCCCGGCACCTTCCAGATGCGGTTTTCTGGCTCGGTGAAGCGCAGCACCAGCACCGCGAGCGATTTGAAGGCGAAGCTCCAGATCACGCCGAAAGCGTACAGCGAAGCCAGCAGATAAACGTTGCCGCGGCTCAGTATGATGGTCAGGATCTGAAGCAGGGCGATGAGGTTGATGATCCGGTGCGTGGTGCCATACTTGCGCTGCGGATGGCGGAACCACGGCGTCAGCACGCCATCTTCGCTGATGCGGTTGAGCACGCCGTTGGCGCCGACGATGGCCGTGTTCACAGCGCCCGACAGGATCAGCGCACCCACCACCACCACGAAGGCCTGGAAGAACAGCTTCAGCGTGTACGGGCCCACGACGTTCATCGCCAAGCCGCTAATCAGGTTGGCAAAGTAATCGGGCCGCACCTTGTCGGGGATGATCATCACCGCGAAGAACGACACCAGCGACGTAAATAGCAGGCTGTAGATGAAGATGACGAGGCCGGTGCGCTCCAGGTTCTTCAGCTTGGGGTGCTCGATCTCGCGGTTGACCTGGGCCAGCGACTCCTCGCCGCTCATGGCCAGCACCGAATGTCCGAAGCCCACCAGCAACAGCACCCAGGTCAGGTTCGCTACCCAGCTGTGATATAGCCAGCCCAGAGACTCGTGCGTCATGTGCAGGTTGTTTCGCGTGGGCAGCGG
Organism: Verrucomicrobiia bacterium; assembly: GCA_035482295.1. Lineage (GTDB taxonomy): Bacteria > Acidobacteriota > Terriglobia > Terriglobales > Acidobacteriaceae > Bog-257. The sequence goes on along the minus strand of DATHQX010000006.1, from coordinate 3,634 downwards.
AGGCAGATGCGCGGGATGGACGATGAGCGTCACCGTGCACCAGATGATCATGATGACCACCATCACGGTGGTGATCTGCATGATCCGTAGCGCCTTCTCGCTGGATTCGTGGATGCCCTGGATGTTCTTCCACCAGAAATAAGCCGTCACGATGATGCCAAAGACCGCGGCAATGTAGTTCACCTGCGCGTCGGACCAGTGGACCGGGTGTCCGGCGCGGCCCAGCACGTCTTCCATCAGGCCGCCGAGATATTGCCCGGCAGACACGGCGCTGATCGGGCCGGTCAGCACGTAATCAAACAGCAGGGCCGAGACCGAGAGTTTGGCGAGCTTGCCGCCCATGGCCTCTTTGACGACCTTGTAGACGCCGCCGCGAACGAACATGCTGCTGGACTCGATGTAGATCGAGCGCACGGCGTAACTGAAGAGCATTACCGCCAGAACAAACCAGGGAGCGCTCTTGCCGATGACCTTCTCGGCGTCGCCGCCCACGTAGTAGGCCGATGAGGCCAGGTCCGAAAGTACGATAGCTGCCGCTCTCCAGAAGGAGATGAACGTCAGCATCACCGTGGTGGCGACAAAAACTTGTACTGCTGGTTTGTTCAGGGTCGATGGTTTTTGCATGAAGCCCGCTAGCGAGACATTTCAGGATATCGTTCGCGGCGGGAGCGAGCCCGAATATTAACAAAATCTTTATAACTTTTTTATAGGCGGACAGACCTTGGTGGAGCGCTTGTATTCGTCGAGTCCGCGCCGCAGAACTTTATCGGGTGAGCTGCCATACCACGCCGGCCCCGCGCGTTCCACCTGCCCACGTCGTTCCGTAGAGCGTTCCGCTGCTGTCGAAAACTACGCTGCTGAAGGGCAGTATGCCGTCGTTTTGATTAAAGCTGTAAAGGTCATTTTCTATCCAGTTATTGCCGGAACGAGTCAGCTCAAAAACCAGGCCCAACTGGTTCACGCCGCCCGTCTGGGTAGTGCCATACACGTTGCCTGCGCTGTCGATGCTCACGGGTGCATCAAGCCCGCCATTTGGACTTGCGATCACAGAGAAATTCCAGCCGCCTCCGGAAGGACTCAGCTCAAACACGACCCCACCGTCATACTCGCCACCATTGGTATTGTCGCCATAGAGATTTCCCGAGCTGTCCATCACTAACCCAGAGTTGGGAAGGCCGCCGTCAAGGTGGTCTTGGAAGCTGTAGAGAGTATTAAAGGTCCATCCAGCTGCCGAACGAATCAGCTCGAAAGCTGTCCCGGCTCCGTACTGGCCACCATAAGCGGCCGTGCCGTAGAAATCTCCTGCGCGGTCAATGAGCAAGGTCGACATGGGGCCAGAGCCATCGCTGGCGTCGGCGAATTCGTAAATCACGCTGAAGGTCCAGCCGCCGGCCGAGGGGGTCAGCTTGTAGATGGCTCCGCAGCCCCCCGTACAGTTGCCGGTGCCTCCGGCGAAGGCCATGCCGTACAGGTTGCCTGCGGCGTCGAAGGTCACCCCTCCCCACGGAAGGTTGGGGTCCCCGGGCGCTTGCGAGAAGCGGTACAGCACGGTTTCGGTCCAGCTACAGAGAGCAGAGTGGCAGATGGTCGGCGGCGGCGTCAGCTTGAAAACTGTGCCGCAGCCCGCGCCCAGGGTGCATCCGCCGGCTCCTCCGCCGAAGAGCGTAGTCCCGTAAATCGCTCCATCCGGCCCAATCGTCACTGCGGCCTGTGGGCCGGAGCCGTCGTTCCCTCCCTGAAAGTCATAAAGCGGCGTGAAGATCCAGTTGCCGTTGTTCTTTATCATGCGGAAGACGCCGCCGCAGCCACCCGAGCCGGCACACGCGCCACTGGTGTCGCCCCCTGTAAGCGTCGTGCCATAAAGATTTCCCGCCTGATCCATCGTGAGGCCAGTCTCAGGATTGCTTCCATCATCGCCGCGAGTGAAGTTATGCAGCGTGGTGTAGGTCTGCGCCTGCAAGGATTGGACTGCCATCATCGTCAGCGCGCAGATCAGCGTCGCCGTAAAGCTCGCTCTCCGCAACCTGCCGTTCGAAACTGAAATGGAACGTCGAGCCGGGTTCGTCATGGCGGTCTCCTCTGCGAAAATGCGACCCGGCCAGGCTGGCAGTGCGGCCGCGAGTTAGTTTTATCGCTCGCGAGGCGGAGGTCGTAGACGTCGCTTGCCCGTACCGATGATTCGCTGAAAGAAGCTTTCTTGATGACTCAAGTGACCGGCCGCTTGGCCATTCTAACGGGCCGATCAGCGATTTCATAAGATATTACGGAACGGACTCCCGCAGCCGAATTACTTGTGCCAAGCGGATTTTACGTGACGTAAGTGATCCTGACTGACTCCTGCCTGCTGCCTCTGGCGCCTCGCCTAAAGAAGCGAATGCCCCTGCCGGGAAGAAGCGAAGTCGCATCTTTCCTTCTAACTGTTTCCCTTGGTCAATACCGAACAGTAATCGAGAGACAAAAGTGTGATGCTGGAAGGATGGCCAGCCCTGTTAGACCGGTAATCGTTAAGAGAGTACTCGAGACAATGAACGCCGTGGAAGCTCACAGCTTCTACAAGGGAGTACTGCCCGTGTTGAGTGCCGACCGTCCACAGATCGTGTTCGACATGTCAAAGACGCATCACGTGGATTCGACCGGCATCAGCATATTTTTGCAATGTATCTGCCAGGCTGCGAAAAGTGATGGGAACATTAAGCTCGCTGGCGTACTGCCTCATGTTGCTGTGGTGTTCGAGTTGACTCGGATCGGACGGCTTTTTGAAATCTACGAGAACTCGATTGGCGCGGTGCTGAGCTTCAGTAGCGTCATCCCCCAGGCCTCCTCTCCACATCTCAGCCGACTTGAGGAAAGTGCCATTGCTCCTTACTCCGCTGAATTTGGTCACCCGAACTCAGCCGACTTCGCTGCTTAAGCACAAAGTCGCATGCTTCTTAGAGGCAATCAGATGGCCAGACTTCGCTCTGAAGAGATGAGGTTTAGTTGCTCCGGGAGCGTACGATGAGGGATGAGCATAATCAATAAAACCAAAGACGAACGCACAAGGGTTACGCCAACTGTCGAGGGTCCGATTCGATGTCACAAATGTCAACTGGTGTGTCGTGACGCCGAGCAGTACCTGAGCCACAAGTGCGACCCTACCCGATCCCGCGACAATGCCTCCACGCATTTCTCCCGAACCTAGGGGCTTCAACTACGATCTGCGTGTCCCCGCGATCCTAACCTTTGGGGAAGCAACGTCTACAGAAAAATCGATGATGTACCTCACTGGGTGAGCGCAGAACAGGCAGGGAGTTTCCTGGATTTCCTGGATATTTTCGCGCAGAACGCTCAACGGGAAAGACCTGAGACAGTGCGTGCAAGTCAGCACGATGAAAGGTACCCCGTTGGAGTCCTTTCCATTACGCGGTATCCAGACGGGAGCCGACTGGCGGTGATGGTCGATCGCTCGCGCTATCTTACTGGTAATTAGCTCGGCGACCGTACGCAGAAGTTCTTCGGGTTGGTGCCGCCCCTTGCTGTAAAAAGCATCGGCGATGACTCCGCCTGGAACCTGATCTCCAAAATCGTAAGCGCCACTGACCGCAATCACCGGGATGTCGGGAAAGCGGCGACGTACCACCGAGAGAAACTCAAA
>DATHQX010000005.1:0-4269 GCA_035482295.1 Verrucomicrobiia bacterium | reverse complement strand
AAAATCTCGCAGTTGCCGGGCGTGGGGCTGGTTTCCATCAGTGGCGGACAGAAACCCGCCGTGCGCGTTCAAGTGAACCCGACGGCGCTCGCTTCCTACGGGCTGAGCCTCGAGGACGTTCGAACGGCGCTGGCTGCAGCCAATGTGGACCAGGCGAAAGGCGTAATTGATGGCTCGCGCCAGTCCTACACCATCGGCGCCAACGATCAACTCTTCACCAGCGAACAATACAAGCCGATCGTCGTTACCTACCACAACGGTGCACCGGTACGGCTCAGTGATGTAGCCAACGTAATCGATGGCACGGAAAACACACGGCTCGCGGCGTGGATGAATCAGACTCCGGCAGTCATCGTCAACATCCAGCGTCAGCCTGGGGCGAACATCATCAGCGTGGTCGACCGGATCAAGAAGCTGCTGCCACAGTTGCAGGCGTCGCTGCCATCAGCGGTGAAGGTGCAGATTCTCACTGACCGAACCACGACTATCCGCGCATCGGTAAAAGATGTTGAGTTTGAGTTGGCGCTGACTATCGTTCTGGTGGTCATCGTCATTTTCTTCTTCCTACGAAACCTGCGGGCCACATTCATTCCGAGCGTGGCGGTCCCGCTGTCGATTGTGGGAACGTTTGGCGTGATGTACCTGCTCGGGTACAGCCTGAACAATCTGACGCTGATGGCGTTGACCATCTCCACCGGGTTCGTGGTGGATGACGCCATCGTCATGATCGAAAACATCGACCGCTATCTTGAAGCCGGAGATTCGCCGCTGGAGGCGGCGTTGAAAGGGTCAGGACAGATCGGGTTCACCATCGTCTCGCTCACGGTGTCTCTCATTGCCGTGCTTATCCCACTGCTGTTCATGGGCGACATTGTGGGGCGACTCTTCCGCGAGTTCGCGGTCACCCTGGCGGTCACCATCCTGGTCTCGGCGGGAGTTTCCCTGAGCCTGACTCCGATGATGTGCGCCAAGCTGCTCAAACATCGCAAGGAAGGTGAAAAGGGGCGGTTCTACGAAGTCACGGAAGATTATTACAACCGTGTGATTGCGTTCTACGGCCGCACCGTGAAATGGGTGCTGAAGCATCAAACGGCGACACTGTTTGTAACCTTCGGAACCCTGGTTCTCACGCTGGTTCTCTACGTAGTTGTGCCCAAGGGCTTCTTCCCTGTACAGGACACGGGAGTGATCCTGGGAATTTCGGAAGCTCCGGATAACATTTCGTTCGACGCGATGTCGCTGCGCCAGCAGGCGCTGGCGAAGGTGATTCTAAAGGACAAGGATGTGGAGAGCTTATCCTCTTTCATTGGGGTAGATGGCACGAATACCACGCCCAACAGCGGCCGCATTCAGATCAACTTGAAGCCACGCGATGAACGCGACACGGACGCCTCGGGGATCATCCGGCGGCTGCAGCCGGACTTGGCGAAGGTAGACGGTATCACGCTCTACATGCAGCCCGTGCAGGACTTGACGGTGGAAGATCGCGTGAGCCGCACCCAGTTTCAATATTCCATTGAAGATGCGGATGCGCAGGAACTGGCGCAATGGACGCCCAAGCTCGTGGACAGGCTGCGCGCCGCGCCGGAACTGCGCGATGTGGCGACCGACCAGCTCAACGGCGGGCTCAGGAGCACGCTCACGATCGACCGGGATACGGCATCACGGCTGGGAATCCTTCCGCAGGCAATCGACAACACGCTGTACGACGCGTTCGGGCAGCGGCAGGTTTCAATCATCTTCACGCAGTTGAACCAGTACCACGTGGTGCTGGAGGTTCTACCCAACTTTGCCAAGACGCCCGATGCAATGAATGACGTGTACGTGCGCCCGAGCAGCACGACGCCGGCCTCGGGCGCGCCCACAGCCAATGCTGCGGCGGCAACTACCAGCGGACCACCGGTTCCGCTTTCAACTTTCATCCGGATGCAAACGACGAATGCACCGCTGGCCGTCAACCACCAGGGACAGTTCCCGGTGGTCACACTGTCGTTCAACCTCGCACCAGGAGGCTCGCTGGGCGATGCCACGCGAGCTATCCAGCAAGTGGAAAAAGATATTCAGTTGCCGGCCAGCATTCACGCCTCCTTTCAAGGAACTGCGGCAGCGTTTCAGAACTCGCTTGCCAGCGAGCCCTTTCTGATTCTCGCCGCCATCATTACGGTGTACATCGTGCTGGGCGTGCTGTATGAGAGCTACATTCATCCCATCACGATTCTTTCCACGCTGCCCTCGGCCGGAGTGGGCGCGATCTTAGCCTTGCAGATCACGCACAACGATCTGACGGTGGTGGCGCTGATTGGCATTATTCTGCTGATCGGCATCGTAAAGAAGAACGCGATCATGATGATCGATTTTGCTCTCGAGGCTGAGCGCGAAGAACACAAGCCACCGGAAGAAGCAATCTTTCAGGCGTGTTTGCTGCGCTTCCGTCCCATCATGATGACGACCATGGCGGCGCTACTGGGCGGTTTGCCGCTGGCGCTGGGATCGGGAACAGGCGCGGAGTTGCGGCGGCCGCTGGGCATCACCATCGTGGGCGGTCTGATTCTCAGCCAGTTGCTCACGCTCTACACGACGCCGGTGGTTTATCTGTGGTTTGACCGGCTCGCGCATCGGTTTGAAAAGTACAAGATCGGGAATCCGATTCCGCAGGAGTTTCCGGCGGATTGAAGGATGCGAGACAGTGATTAACGCATGAGTATTTCGGCTCCATTTATCCGGCGTCCGATCGGCACGTCGCTCTTGGCGGCGGCTCTGCTGCTTTCAGGGATTCTCGCTTTCAACTTTCTGCCGGTATCTTCGCTGCCGCGAGTAGATTTTCCCGTGATCAGCATCGGCGCCAGCTTGCCGGGCGCTGATCCGCAAACCATGGCTTCCGCCGTGGCGACGCCGTTGGAACGGCAGTTTGGGCGCATTGCAGCCGTGAACCAGATGACTTCGACGAGCCAACTGGGCTCGACCAGCATCGTTCTCCAATTCGATCTCAACCGGAACATCGATGCAGCTGCTCGCGACGTGCAGGCAGCGATCAACGCCGCGCGCAGCCAGCTCCCTGCCAATCTGCCGAGCAATCCAACCTATCGCAAAGCCAACCCCGCGGATGCCCCGATCCTGATCCTGGCGCTCACCTCCGACACGGTTCCCGTGGCGCGTTTGTATGACACCTCAGACTCGATTCTGGCGCAGAAGCTCTCGCAAGTAGATGGAGTCGGCCAAGTGTTCACGTGGGGTTCGGCGCCGCCGGCGGTGAGGGCTGAAGTCAATCCCATGCTGCTTAACAAGCTGGGAGTGGGGCTGGACACGGTGCGCAACGCGCTCAATCTGGCCAATGCCAATCAAGCCAAGGGACAAGTCTCCAACGAAACGATCTCTCAAGCGTTCGCCGACAATGATCAACTTTTTACCGCGGATGAGTACCGGCCGCTGATCGTCGCCTATCATAACGGCGGCCCGGTGCGGCTGGGAGACGTGGCGGAGGTGCAGGACTCCGTGGCGGACGTCCGCAACGTCGGCCTGGCCAACGGTAAACCCGGGGTGCTGATCGTTCTTTTCCGGCAGCCCGGTGCCAACGTCATCGAGACCGTGGATCGCGTGCGGGCGATCATGCCTTATCTCCAGTCCTCGATTTCTCCGGCTATCAAGCTGGCAGTGGTTTCGGACCGCACGATTACGGTCCGCGCCTCAGTGAAAGACATCGAACATACGCTGCTGATTTCGATCGTGCTGGTGATTCTGGTCGTGTTCGTTTTCCTGCGGACGGTGCGGGCGACCGTGATTCCCAGCATTGCAGTGCCACTTTCGCTGGTGGGCACTTTCGGCGGGATGTATCTGCTCGGCTACAGCCTGGACAATCTTTCTCTGATGGCGCTGGCCATCTCCACGGGATTCGTGGTGGATGACGCTATTGTGGTGCTGGAAAACATCACGCGTTACGTAGAGCAGGGGATGGACGCGGTGCAGGCGGCGTTCAAGGGAGCGGCGGAAATTGGCTTCACCGTGCTCTCCATGAGCCTGTCACTGGTGGCAGTGTTCATTCCGCTGCTGATGATGGGCGGGATTGTGGGCCGGCTGTTTCGCGAGTTCGCGGTCACGTTAAGTATGGCGATCGGAGTTTCGCTTCTGGTATCGCTGACGACCACACCGACGATGTGCGCCAAATTCCTGCGGCCATCCGAACCGAACGAGCGGCATAACGTTGTTTATCGCGCCAGTGAATGGTTCTTCGACCGGCTCCTGGGGGCTTATCGACTGGCGCTCAAATGGGTG
>DATHQX010000004.1:0-23291 GCA_035482295.1 Verrucomicrobiia bacterium | reverse complement strand
TGCCGCATGTCGTCGACGCCATACAGGTAGACGCTCAGCGGAACCACGTTCCACTGGTACGGCTGGTCTTCCTTGTAGTCGACGTAGTTCTGGATGACCGAACCCGGTTCGTCAGGCCGGCAGAGGCGCAGCTTGACCGGCGTTTCCGGGCAGACGCGCGAGAGATAGACCGCGGAGTGGCCTTCGCCGGTGATTTCGGCAAAGCCAATCTCGAGATGCTCGTTCGGCTTGGCATTGAGTAATAGGCCGATGTCGGCGTGGGCCGGCACGATCGACAGGAGAATCGCGAGACTGAGAAGGATCGAATGGCCAAGCCACATGTGGGTAAGTCGCCTGCTTAGCTTGAACCCACTTGCGGACTCAAATCTTCTGAGGAATTCCTTTAGGGAGATAGGCAGCATCAACTCTTACAAGATGCGTGCAGTTCACCTGGTGCGCCGACTGTTTTGATAATAGTGGAAAAATTCTTCGACAAGCTGACTGCAACACGACGAATACAAAGCAATTGCGCGCGACAGGAGCACCGCTAGCGGACCGCGGTTCGGCGTTCACTAAAATTGGACACAGCGTTGACACCTCGTTGACAACATCCAAACTGGGCGGGAGTACCGTACATACATTAGTGCAAGGGGTCGGCGGATGAAGTTGGGTCGAAGCGGACCAGCGACTCCTTTGGCAGGGAACTTCATCCGCCGATAGTGCTATTCAATAGCGTAGCTACTGTTGCATGTATTTTTTACATGTCAATATTGCGAATTGCAACAGTTAGCCGTAATAGACTGATAGCAATGCAAATATAAATCTGCTAGTTTGTGCGAAATTCCACACTCGGCGTGCTATACTGGCTGCAGAGTTGAAGTTTACGAGCCTGACCCTTTACGGGGTCGGGCTCTTGTGTTTTACGGCTGCGATAACGCCCGCTAAGTGACTGTCGGTCAATAGGCTAGGAGGACTCGCAGGTCGCGGACGTTGTTTCCCGTAGGGCTGGTCACGATGGCGTCGCCGATGGCGTCGAACAGAGGGAAGCCGTCAAACTGGGCCGCTGCCGTGGCGACATTGAAGCCTCGAGCCTGAGCGCGCGTCAGGGTCGAGCCGTCAACTACCGCCCCGGCGGCCGGGCTGTTGCCGTCTATCCCGTCCGTCCCGGCGCTGAGTACGGTGATGTTCTCCCCGGCAATTTTCTGGGCACAGTAAAGGGCGAACTGCTGGTTGCGTCCGCCGATACCGCAGCGGCCGCCGACCTTCACGGTCACTTCTCCGCCGGAGATGAGGCAGGCGCGCGAGACGCCGTTGCGCAACTCACGCAGGCGGCTCAAGAGGTGGTCGGCGGCGTCGCGGTGGTCCCAATCGTCGCAACTGTTATCGACTTCCACGGCGAATCCGCCGAGTGCGGCACGCTCAACGGTGGCATGCACGGCGGTGGCGTTCGACAGCACGGTGACGTAGTGCGAGTGAGAAAAGGCCAAGTCTCCCAGCTTGGGCGTCTCCTGCAACAAGCGCTGCTGTAAGAGGGCGTGCACCGATGGCGGCAGATGCGCCAACAGGTCGTGGCGCCGGGCAATGGTGTAGCAGTCGTCGACGGTAGTGCTGTCGGGCATGGTGGGGCCCGAGGCCAGCGCGTCGAGCGAATGCTCAGGCACATCGGAGACCAGGATGGAGAGTTGCTGGGAGGCGAACGCGGCGCGCGCCAGCCGGCCTCCCTTGATGGCCGACAGATGCTTGCGGAGAGCGTTGATCTCGGCGATGGTCGCGCCCGAGTGCACCAGCGCCTGGTACATCGCGATCACATCGGCAAGCGAGATGCCGGCACTGATGGGTTTCTCGGCAATGGCGGACGCTCCGCCGCTGATGAGATACACGACCAGTGCTTCGGACGAGGCTCCCTGAGCGGCGCGCAGAATGGCCTCGCCGGCGCGCAGGGATTCTTCGTTGGGCAGCGGGTGGCCACCGCAGAAGTAGCGGAAGCCGAACAGTTGCGCGGGTGGCAGGTTGGGACAGGCAATGATGCCGGTGAGGCCGGTCCCGATGATGTTGGCGAAAGCCTCTGCCATGCTGTGGCCGGCCTTGCCGATGGAGATGACCAGGGCGCGCGAAAAGCCGCCGAGGTCGTACATCTCGTTGCCGGCGCGCAGGTAGCCGCGATCGAACTCGAGCTTTTTGCCGAACGCGCGCGGGATGCTGCACTCATCGAGTGCGTGCGAGAACATCTCGCGGACCCGATCGCGCATTTCGCGGAAGCATGCGTCGGACGCGGGATCCAGCGGCGGCTTGGCAGAGAGAGGCATGAGCGGTGATTATAGAACGGGAGCTGCGGGTGCTTCGGGTCTCACGAAATTCGATACCCGGGTGAATCGTGGATCGTAGAAGAATCCGCGGGTACCCCCACTCATTCGCGATTTTCGAGTGAGCGGGAGGGATCGGGTGAAGTCGAGTCTGCGATTGATGTATCCCACACAACGAACAGCGCGTTGTGTAGGGCACCTGTCTTTTGTGCAACAGGATGAAGGTCTCCCAGGTCTCGAATAGCGCGAGACCTGGGGCACCCGGTACTGAAAATCCATCGCACGTTTACAATGGTCAAAGCACCTGCATCTTGAATCCTGGAGTTTCTGATGGCTTCCGGTGACACCGCTGTTCAGACCGCGGAGTTGCACGCGGTCCCGCTCACGCTTGAAGGGCTGAGCGTGCTGCACCAGATGTTCCGCTTCCGCTGGCCGGAGTGGCGCAAGCTCACGCCGATTCGACAGCAGGAGATAGCGCGCGAAGCGGCGGCCGTGTTATCCGGGCCCGAAGAAGCGGGGCAGAGCGCGGCGTACTCGATGCTGGGACACAAGGGCGATTTGATGCTGGTGCACTTCCGCGACTCGTTCGACGATCTGAACGCTGTGGAACTGCAGCTGAATCGCACCGGATTGCAGGAGTATCTGGAGCCGGTGCACTCGTACCTGTCGGTAGTCGAGCTGGGGCTGTATGACTCGAGCGTGAAGTTGTTCCGGCAGTTGACGGAGCGCGGCATCGAGCCGATGTCGGAGGAGTGGAACAAGGAAGTCGAAGAGACGATGGAGCGGCAGCGCCAGGCGATGCGCTCGCGACTCTATCCCAAGATTCCGGCCAGCCGGTATCTGTGCTTCTATCCCATGAATCGCATGCGCGGCGAGCAGAAGAACTGGTACATGTTGCCCATCGAAGAGCGGCAGCGGCAGATGGAAGAACACGGCACGGTCGGGCGCCGCTACGCCGGCAAAGTGCAGCAGATCATCACGGGATCGGTGGGCTTTGACGACTGGGAGTGGGGCGTGGACCTGTTCGCCCCAGAGCCTCTCGTGTTTAAGAAGCTGATCTACGAGATGCGCTTCGACCAGGTCAGCGCAGAGTACGCGCAGTTTGGTCAGTTCTTCATCGGACTGCGGCTGCCGGTGACGGAGCTGGGCAAGTGGATGGGAAGTTAGCAGCTAGCATTCAGCACTCAGCGCTCAGTATTCAGTATTCAGGCATGGTAGATAGTGGTGGATTGTCATTCTGAGCGCAGTGTCCGCAATGTTTTTCGTCCCGCAGCTGTCGCGGGACGGCGGACACGTAGTCGAAGGATCTGCGGTTCGCGTCGTAGGGACTGCTGATCAGGCGTGGGCTGGCGATGCGCGTACTGAGTTGCTTTGTATCAGGGCACGACTTCATAGTGCCGTGGATCGCCGTTAAGAAACTGGGCTCAGCTCCAGCAATCGCCACATCAGAACCAAAACATTCGGAGTCATTCCTACTACATGATTGCTCACATTATTGAAATTGTCGGAGCCTGGATCGTCAGCGTGATCTCCGCCTCAGGTTACATCGGAGTCATGCTGCTTATGGCCATCGAGTCGGCATGCGTTCCGCTGCCGTCGGAGATCATCATGCCGTTCTCCGGCTACCTGGTCTACACCGGACGCTTCTCGCTGCTGGCGGTGGCGACCTTCGGCGCGTTGGGCTGCAACCTGGGCTCGGTGCTGGCGTACGAGATCGGCTACTTCGGCGGACGCCCGCTGGTCGAGCGCTACGGCCGCTACATCTTTCTCAGCCAGCGCGAGCTCAACATCGCCGACCGCTTCTTCGAGAAGCGTGGCGCGATTGCCGTGCTGATCGCGCGCCTGCTGCCGGTGATCCGCACTTTTATTGCGCTGCCGGCCGGCATCGCACGCATGTCGCGGGTGAAGTTCCACATCTACACGTTTGTCGGCTCGTGGCCGTGGTGCTTCATGCTGGCCTATATCGGCATGCGCCTCGGGCAGCGCTGGGACACCGATCCGCGGCTGAAGCAGTGGTTCCATCGGCTGGACGCTCTGATTCTCGCAGTGATTTTGCTGGGAGTCGTGTACTTCGTGTGGTCGCACATGGCGCATCGCGTAGGCGGCACGGCCGCGGAAGAAGCGGCGGATTAACGATTACCCATCCGCCGAATAAAAGGATTGTCATCCTGAGTGAAGTGTCCGCAAAGGGGACTACGCAGAGGACCAAGAACGAATTGTCATCCTGAGCGGAGTGTCCGCAAGGTTTTTCGTCCCGCTGCGTTTGCGGGACGGCGGACACTCAGCCGAAGGATCTGCGGTCTGCTGCAGCGGTTTGAAGCCGGGGAACCGCAGGTCCTTCGACTCCGCGTCCGCCGCCGCCAAAGACGCGGCAGAAGTGCAAAGGCGCGACGCTACGCTCAGGATGACAATTCTTGTTTAGTAATGCGGAGCGGACCTGAAGGTCTGCCCTGTCGCCGACTGGTCAGGTGAGCGCACCACGACCAGCTGGCACATGCGTTGTTCCTGCTATTAACCAGGTCTCAAACGGCGCGAGACCTGGCACTCGGATACCGACCGGGCTCACCTACTGCAGCTTAAAGAATCGCCGGAAGCTCTCACTCGTCTGGCGGCCGATCTCTTCGGTCGATACTCCTCGCAACTCGCCAATCTGCCTTGCCGCCTCGACGACAAACGCCGGTTCGTTGCGCTTACCGCGGTGCGGCACCGGCGCGAGATACGGCGAATCCGTTTCAATGAAGATGCGGTCGAGAGGCGCCATGGCCGCGGCGTCGCGAATGTTCTGCGCCTTGGGATAAGTGATGTTGCCGGCGAACGACAGCATGAAGCCGAGATCGAGCGCCTTGCGGGCGTGCTCGACCGAGCCGGTAAAGCAGTGCAGCACGCCGCCGAGCCCGCTTGACGCCCAATGTTCGCTGATCAGGCGCAGCACGTCGTCCCACGCGTTCTCGCTGTTGTCCGAGGGCCGGCAGTGAATGATGATAGGCAGCTTGGCCGCGCGCGCTATCTCCATCTGACGAAGGAAGACGGTTTGCTGCACGTCACGCGGTGAGTGGTCGTAGAAGTAGTCTAGCCCGATCTCGCCCCACGCGATGACTTTAGGGTCTTTCGCCAGCCGCTCCAACTCGTCGAAGTCTTCCTGCTTGGCCAACTCGGCCTCGTGCGGATGAATGCCGACGGTGGCGTACACGCCCTCGTGCTGCTGGGCGAGTTGGATTGCGCAGTCGAGTGTACCGGTGCCGGGGCCCTCGCCGTTGCCAATGGCGAGCAGGGTAGTTACGCCGGCTTCTTTCGCGCGCGCGAAGACGTCCACGCGGTCGGCGTCGAAGCGCTTGTTCTCGAGATGGCAGTGCGAGTCGGTGTACATGTCGGAGGAACGCTTACACGGTTTCCAGTTCTTCTTCCAGCAGCTGCTTGTTGTAAAGCTCGGTGTAGTAGCCATCGCGCGCGATGAGTTCGTCGTGGGTGCCGTACTCGACGATGACGCCGTCGTGCAGCACGGCGATGCGATCGGCGTTGCGCACGGTTGAGACGCGGTGCGAGATGAAGATGGTGGTGCGGCCCTGCATGATCTCGCGCAGATGATTCAGGATGCGGTCTTCGGTCTGCGTGTCGACGCTGGCCAGTGCGTCGTCGAGAATCAGAATGCGCGGATTGCGGATGAGCGCGCGGGCTATGGCGGTGCGCTGCTTCTGTCCCCCGGAGAGAGTGAGGCCGCGCTCACCGACGACGGTGTTGTAGCCGTCAGGGAAGCTCTCGATGTCGGCGGCGATGCTAGCGGCTTCGGCGGCCCGCCTCACATCGCCAAGGCTGGCGGTGTCGGCCCCGAACGCAATGTTGTCGCGAATGGTGTCGCTGAACAGGAACGTCTCCTGCGGAACGAACCCGATGTTCTTGCGCAGCACTTCAAGCGGAAACTCGCGGATGGGACGGCCGTCGATCAAGACCGTGCCGGGATCGGCGTCGTAGATGCGAGGGATGAGCGACACCAGCGTCGACTTGCCCGAACCCGTGGGGCCGACAATCGCGAGGCTGCTACCGGAAGGCACGCGCAGATTCACGTTCTTGAGTACGTCTTCGTCGCCATGGGTACGTCCATCGCTCCTCTCGGCAGCCATCAGCGTTTTGCCGTAGCGAAAGTGAAGATTGCGGAACTCGACGTCGCCGCGGATTCCGCGCCCGGCATTCGACACAGGCACTGCGGCGTCGGTGATCTCGGGCTGCTCGGAGAGGATGCTGTGGATGCGGCCCATCGACGCAGTGCCGCGCTGGAAGATATTGATCACCCAGCCGAGCGCGATGATGGGCCAGGTAAGTTGCGCCATGTAGGTGTTGAAAGCGACGAAGTCGCCGAGGTTGATGCGGTGGAGCAGCACCTCGCGACCGCCGACGAAGAGCACGATGATGATGGCCAGGCCGAGCAGCGTTTCCAGCGTGGGCCACAGCATGCCCATCAGGCGCACCAGCTTCAGGCTGCGCGCAATGTATTCACGATTGTCGGTCTCGAAATTCTCAATCTCGGCTTCTTCCTGGACGTAGGCGCGGATGAGGCGCGCGCCGGAAAAATTCTCCTGCGCCCGCGCTGAGATGTCGGAGAACATGGCCTGGATGCGTTCGAAGCGTTCGTGAATGCGCCGCCCGAAATACTGCACCACGATGCTGAAGATGGGCAGCGGCGCGAAGGCAAAGAGCGTCAGGCGCGGGCTGATGGAGAGCATGAACACCAGCGCTCCGGCAGTGAAGACGATGGTGTTTGCCGTATACATGATGCCCGGGCCGACCAGCATGCGTACGGCGTTCAGGTCGTTGGTGGCACGCGCCATGATGTCGCCGGTGCGGGTGCGCTGATAGAAGCTGTAGGAGAGCCGCTCCAGATGAGCGAAAAGATCGTTGCGGAGATCGAATTCGATTTCGCGCGACACGCCAATCAGCACCCAGCGCGTGAGGTATTGGAAGAGCGCCTTGATGGCGGCGACCCCAAGCAGTAGCAGGGCGTACTTCATCACATCATGGCGGATGATCGCCGGGGTGTGATGCCGCGTAATGCCCTCGTTCAGGACGTTGATGGCATTGCGGATGATGAGCGGGAAGAGAATCCAGATGCCGTTGTTGCACAACACGCAGAGCGCGCCCAGAAAGAACGTTGCGCGATATTTGCGGATGTACGGAAACAGCGGTCGCAGGTTTGAGAACATGGTTGTTAACGGCTAAAGATATAGTTTAGATGGTTAAGGCTCAGTTTGGATGCGGGCCGCTCCGTTGAGGTCTCCGGTGCACACTTCTCGGCTGAGGACCACATCGTACGGACGCGGGAAGACCGCAGATCCCTCCGCTCCGCATCCGCCCGCCGCAAAAGAAGCGGCGGAAGAAGCAGGCGGACGCTCCGGTCAGGATGACAATTTCTTTGGGGTCACGCCCGCCTTGGGATGACAATTCTTGGGAAGTACGCGCGGCGACATTTGCGCAGGGAAACAAAGACTCTGCCACGGCCGTCCAATTAATTGCTAATTGCTAATTGCTAATTGCTAATTGCTAATTGCTAATTGCTAATTGCTAATTGCTAATTGCTGCCTTACGTCGGCACGCGCAGCAGCATGTAGCCGCCGGCGAAGGCGAAGATGAAGTCCGGAGCCCAGGCGGCAATGACTGCGGGCAACTGATTTGCGTCGCCCATCGCCTCGAATAGTCCGGCCGTCACCCAATACACCACCGCGATTCCCAGGGCCACGGCCACACCTACCAGCGCGCCTCCGCGGCGGCCCGAAGCCGAGAAGGGAATTGCCAGGATCGCCATCACCAGCGTGATCAGCGGGAAGGCGATCTTTTTCTGCAGTTGGACCTTCAGGCGAATGGTATCGAAGCCGCTCTGCTGCAAGTCGTCGATGTATCTTCGCAGCTCATCGTAGTTCATCTCCGACGACTGCTTCACTTCCTTCTTGAAGTAGCTGGGATCTTCCCGCAGCTCGTTGAAGGTGGTGACCTCGAAGGTGTGGTAGTCCTCGATGGAGGCGCCCTTCAGTGACCGCACCCACCCCTGCTCGAGGACCCACTTCTGCAGGCGTGGGTCCCAATAAGCCCGCTCCGCATGAATGCGGCGGGTGAGCTGGAAGGTGTTCTCGTCGAACTCGAAGATCGAGAGGCCGCCGAAGGTGTTCTGGTCGGGATCGAAGACGCGGTAGTAATAAATATTGTTGTTGTCGCCGAAGATCCATTTGCGATCAGCTTGCAGGTAGGTTTGCGCCGGTTTGCCTTTGATCTCGTTGCGCAGGATTTCCTGCTCGCGGTTAGTGTGGGGGATGTAGAGCTGGTCGAAGACAAACAGCCCCGCGGCGAAGGTAGCACTGAGCACGATCACCGGCACAGTAGCGCGATAGATGCTGAAGCCGGTGGCCTTCATCGCTGTCAGCTCGCTGGACTTCTCCAGCAGGCCGAAGGTGATGAGCACGGCCAGCAGCACGCCCATTGGCGCCATCAGGTAAATCATCGACGGGCTCAGGTTCCACAGGTACTCGGCCACCGTGATGAGCGGAACCCTGTTGCGCACGATATCGGTCAGCAGCTCGAAGAAAGTGAAGACCAGCGCCAGGATCAGGAACGTCGACATGATCATCGTCAGATAGAGCGCGAAGTCGCGCAGGATCATGTCGTCGAGGATGAGCGGGAAGCGCGCGCTGAACCGGCGACGATGCGACGGTGACGTGTAGCTCGCACTGGCGGCGAATTCGCGGCGGCGGGTGCCGATGGTCTGCAACTTCTGCAGCAGCGTCTTCCAACCAGCGGTCAGGTTGCCGATCTCCAGTGGCATGCGGTCGACGCGCCACAGCAGGAACAGTCCGCAGAGGAAGAAGAAGATGTTGCCCATCCACGAGCCGAACCACGGCGACATGCGGCCCTGCCGCGCCATCTGCACGCCCAGCAGCGAGAAGAAGTAATAGACGACCACCAGCAGGATGGTGAGAACGAAGCCCGTGCTCTTGCCGCCTTTGCGCGCAGACAATCCGAGCGGGATGCCGACCATCGCAAGGACGAGACACGCCGTGGGCAAGGCAAAGCGGCGATGGAACTCGATCTCGTAGTAGCGCGCCTTGATGAGGTCGTAGTTGTAGCTGCCCATGTCCCACGGATAATAGGTTTGCGCGGCGGCGCGCTCGCGTTTGGCGTTGGCCAGCAGGCTGTGCAAGTCGAGTTCTGCGACCGGCAGCAGATCATGCGGTTTGGTCTCGTCGCTTGGGAGGGCTAGCGGAATCTCGGTGTTCTCGAAAGTAGTGATCGAGTACTGGTCTTTGACCTTGGGAATCGTCTCCTGCTGCGTGCCGTCTTCAAGATGGAAGCGCAACTTGTTGGGGCCGTCGCTCAGCAAGGCACCGCGCTGCGCGAGAGTGATCTTGGGCGACGCCGGATCGCTGACGTCCGCTAGAAATATGCCACGCCACAACGCTTTTCCCTTGGTGGGGATGGCGTCCTGCACATAAAGAACGATGTTCTTGAAGTCTTCGTAGAAGACGCGCGGCTGGATTTCAAACGACGCCTGGGAAGCTTTCAGCCGCTCCTGCAAATGGTCCAGGGCGATGGCGGAGTTGGGGGCAACGTAAATGCTGTTAGCCATGCCCAGCAGCCACGCGCCGATGGCGAAGATGGCAACCGACCGCACGAACATTCCCACGCCCATGCCGCTGGCGCGAATGGCCGTGACTTCGCTGTCGGCAGCCAGCCGGCTGAGTCCGACCAGGATGCCAACCAGCACGCCCATGGGCAGTGTGATGGTGAAGGTCGCGGGCAGCGTGAACAGGAAAATCTCAGCGACGCTAGGCAGCGGCGCGCTGTTGCGGACGATCAGCTCCAGCAGCTTGCCGAGGTCCCGCATAAAGATGATGAAGGTGAACAGCGCTACGCCGATGAGGGCGTGCGAGGCGATCTCCTTCAGGATGTAGCGGGTGAGAATGCGCACAACGTATTAGTTTAGCAGCTAGCAATTCGCGATTTGGGATTGGCGAGTGGCCGCCCGAAGATCGAAAACTCGAGTTAGCCGTGGGCGTAAGCCTGCGGTCGGTGGTCGGATTAGGGCGAAAGCCGCGGCCGCGGCGAAATGTTTTCTTGCCCGAGTGCCGCCGCGCCGCGGCTCTGTTGTGGATGGGCATCGCATACCGCGGGCTGACGCCAAGGCTAAAACAAAATCTCGCCCTCCGGGCTCATCGCCCTCCGTGGCAAAATCACTGTTTGAACACGACGATCGCCAGCGGCGGCAGGTCGAGCAGCAGGGAATCCTCAAAGCCGTGGGTAGCGATCTTTTCCGTGGAACGGCCGCCGAAGTTGCCCTCATCGGTGCCGCCGTAGATGGCCGCGTTGCTATTCAGCAACTCGTACCAGTGTCCTTCGTGCGGCACGCCCACCCGATAGCCGCGCCGCGGCACAGGGGTGAAGTTGCACGCGACGACGATGGGACTGGTTCCATCCTTTTTCAAGCGCATGTAGGTGAGCACGCTGTGATCGGAGTCGTCGGCGTCAATCCAGCGCCAGCCCTCGGGATTGAAGTCAGTTTCGTACAGCGACGGCTCGGCACGATAGAAGGTGTTCAGGTCGCGCACCCATCGCTGCACGCCCTGATGTTGCTCGTAGCCCAGCGCGTGCCAGTCGACACTGCCGTCGTGGTTCCACTCGCTCCACTGTGCGAGCTCGCAGCCCATAAAGAGCAGCTTCTTGCCCGGCTGCGTGAACATGTAGCCGAAGAGCAGACGCAGGTTCGCATACTTCTGCCACTCGTCGCCAGCCATCTTGCCGAACAGCGATCCTTTGCCATGCACGACTTCATCATGCGAGAGCGGCAGCACAAAGTTCTCGGTGAAGGCGTACAGCCCGCGGAAGGTGATCTTGTTGTGGTGATACTTCCGGTGAATCGGGTTCTTTTCGAAGTACGCCAGGGTATCGTGCATCCAGCCCATGTCCCACTTCATGCCAAAGCCCAGCCCGCCAATGTACGGCGGCCGCGATACCATCGGCCACGCCGTCGATTCTTCCGCGATGGTCTGAATGTCGGGAAAGTTTTCGTAGGCCTGCCGATTCACTTCCTTCAGGAACGACACCGCGCCGAGGTTCTCGCGCCCGCCAAACTGGTTGGGAATCCACTCACCCTGCTTGCGCGAATAGTCGAGGTAGAGCATCGAGGCGATGGCGTCCATGCGCAGTCCGTCAACGTGGTACTTCTCCAGCCAGAAGATTGCGTTGCTGATGAGGAAGGCGCGCACCTCATTGCGATCGTAGTTGAAGATGTCGGACTTCCAGTCGGGATGAAAGCCCTTGCGCGGGTCGGCATGCTCGTACAAATGCGTTCCGTCAAAATATCCCAATCCATGTTCGTCGGTGGGGAAGTGCGATGGCACCCAGTCGAGGATGACGCCGATGCCGCGTTGGTGCAGATGGTCGACCAGGTGCATGAAATCCTGCGGCGTGCCGAAACGCGCGCTGGGCGCGAAGTAGCCGGTAATCTGGTAACCCCACGAGCCGAAGAAGGGATGCTCCATCACCGGTAGGAGCTCGACGTGGGTGAAGCCCATATCGTGGACGTAGTCGGCCAGTTTGACGGCGAGCTCGCGATAGGTCAGCGAGCGATTGCCCTCCTCGGGCACGCGCATCCACGAGCCGAGATGCACTTCGTAAGTGGAGATGGGGGCATCGAATTTGTTCTTGGCGTGGCGCTTGCGCATCCACTCGGCATCGCCCCACTCGTAGCCCAGATCCCACACGATGGACGCCGTCCGCGGCGGAATTTCATTGAAGTAGCCGTAAGGGTCGGTCTTATCGACCGTGTACATGTGGTAGCGCGAGCGTATGTGGTACTTGTAGACCGCGCCATGGCCGAGGTCGGGGAGAAAGGCTTCCCACACGCCCGAACTCTCGCGCGGATTCATGGGATGCGAGTCCGGGTTCCAGCCGTTGAAGTCGCCGACCACCGAGATGCGTTCCGCGTTGGGTGCCCACACAGCGAAGTAGGTGCCGCGCCGGCCGTCCTGCTCCACTACATGCGAGCCGAACTTCTCGTAGAGGCGCGCGTGTTTGCCCTCGTTGAACAGATGCAGATCGAATGGGGTCAGCAGAGTGGAATCCTGCTCCTGGGTCGCCGATGGTGCCATCAGTTGGTTCTCCTCATGGCTTGGATGACAGTTCGCGTGCTCACGACATGGGGAACTTACCTAGTGTAGAGGAGAAGTTCGAAGAGGGCGAGACGCCGGCCGAGCAGCATGGCGCCTGACTGGCGGGTTTGGCGGAAGCAGTTGTTGATTGTTATAATTCGAGAGCCGCAGCACCCATCACAGCGATTCCCGCTCCGTGGCCAGGTAGCTCAGCTGGTAGAGCGCAGCCCTGAAAAGGCTGGCGTCGGCGGTTCGATTCCGTCCCTGGCCACCATACAATCAACAACTGCTACTCCTGTTTCTTTCCAGATAATCACTGCGTTGTGGTTGTGGACGTGTTCAGTTTCCCGATGGCCATTCGTGCCTGGGATATGACCTGCCTTTGAGCGGAAGCGGCTGCGTCGACCGACGTGGCATTCCATTCGCGTGCAAGTACGAGTACGAACCCAATAGCCGAAACGGTGGTGGCAACAGCGAGCAATGTGTTTGCAGGGCCGAACAACGTCCCCACACCGACAGGTTGAGGCGCTTCAATAAAGGCGTAGAGGACAAGCGCAAGAACGGCGTGACAAGCGACAACGATCCCCGCGAACCTCGGACTTACCGCCCACAGCGTCAGCACACTCGCCGCAAAGGCCGCGATCTCGGTGAAATAGCAACCCTGATGCACGATCGTACCGCCGCTAAACATCAGCAAGCACCAGTTTGAGAGAGCGAACGCGGTGCAGATCCATAGAATTGTTGCCTGACGGAACTCCTGCGAGCGGGGTCTTCGCACCAGCACTCGTATGAGCCACAGAAAGATCACAAAGCTGAGGATGTCGATTGACCAGAACCAGCGAAAGAAGATTACGTCGCGCAACGAAGCACTTTCTGCCATTTTCTGGTGATGGGTGCCGAAGAAGAGGAACCTGCCGAGATCGTGCATGCGATCCGAAAAGGTACCGTCGTCGAAGAGTCCGGCAAAGCCGATGATCTTGTTAGCCACGATCTGGTGCCAGGTCAGCTGCCCGTATTTCGTGACGAGGAGCGTCGAAAACTTGATCTCCGGGTGAGGCTCTGGCGTTCCCGCAATATGCATCTTGAGAAGCCGATCTCCAGGCGGATCGACATACTTCTGATAGAGCGACCAGGGAAGATAGACGAGGCCCAAAAGGACCGCAGCCGTCAGGATGAATCGCGGAGCCGGAGCTCGCTTGAAGACCAATGCGGTTAAAGCGATACCGAACAGCCCGAAGGCGCTGCCGCCATGACCCAACATGGCAAACGCCGCTGCCGCTCCCACCGCCGCCGCCACGCGCCAGTCACGTCGCACGTCCGTATAACGTCCGGTAAACAGGTAAGCCGAAATCACCAAAAGAAAAGCTGCCGGGTAAAGCTTCGGCCATACGAAGAATGAGTTTTCGATGGTGAATCCGGCAAACAACGCTGCTGCCATGACCAGCGCCGCGGCCTTGCGGCTTACACCCGCCGCGTCCAGGTAAGCCCATAGTCCGGCAAGAAACGTGAACTGAAGAACAATCCCTAAAATCTGATACGACAAATCTCGATCAGCGTGTGTCCAGGGATAGTTCCAGAGCGCGTTGCCTGCCTGCAACGGCGGACGGTCACTCGAAAGCCAGTTGCCGACCATGGGTCTCGGAATGTGGCCCGAGTAAACGTTGTCGGCCAGTAGCTTAGGAATCCAATTATCCACCGACAGGAACGGAGGGCCGAAGCGTTCTGCCGAATACTCCTGCAAGGGACTGGATTTCCCGTAGATAAATCCGAGGGAGACGATGAACAAGGTTGCGGTCGCCATGAGCAATAGAGGCGCCGCCATGACCCGCAGGGAAGCTAGTTGCGCTCGCCTATTCCGGCTGGCGAGTTGCCACGCGAGAATGCCGACACACAGCAACAGGCTTGCCCAACTGAAGATTACTCCCAGCATGTGGTGAAAGAAGTAGCTCCAGAAGGCAACGTATCCCACAAGTGCAATCGCCAGCAGCGAGAGCATCGTGAGATCCAGGGCACTTCGGATTCCACGGCGAACCGCGACCACGCAGGCCACCGCTGCCGGCAAGATCGTCACGACAAAAATACCCAGCGTCAATAGCAGCAGACGAAAGCCGAATGCCGCGCCGTTGGTCCGTGTACGCTTGGGGAGAAGAGCGAAAGCCACCCAGCCCCTGGGAGCAGTGCTGTTGTCGTCGGCAACGACGCGTACAAGCTGGCCTTTCCATTCGCGCGGCAGGGGAAAATAGTAGAGCTGCCATACCTCGTACGGGAACCGCGAAAGCTGAAGCGGCAACTGCTCGCGGTTGCTGAGGTTCTCAAGATGAAGGCGAACAC
Organism: Verrucomicrobiia bacterium; assembly: GCA_035482295.1. Lineage (GTDB taxonomy): Bacteria > Acidobacteriota > Terriglobia > Terriglobales > Acidobacteriaceae > Bog-257. Next base: position 8,551 of record DATHQX010000004.1, on the reverse strand, counting down.
CTTCACTGCCAGGATATCCAGCGACATACAACGCAACGTACTTGCCTGCGATGAGCGATTCGGAAGTCACGAAGCCGGTGTCTTTGTCGCCCGAGGAGCAGTAGGATCGCCAGACCACAACTCCGGGAGGAGGATTATTGTTTCCCCAACTAACCTGCGGGAACCGGCCGTCGCGACAGAACCCGTTGAGCGCCTGAGCTGTGGGGATGTAGCCGGCCGAAAGATACGAATAGGGAAGACGCGGCGCTGTGAAAGCGAACCAGCCCTCCACGCCTGTAGCTTTATCCTCGCCAATCAACTCAACTGGCTTGCCTATCCACGGTTGAGGCGGCGAAAAGCTGTAGAGGCGCCAGCCGTCCCCTGGCAGTGGTTGTGGTTTGAGATCGAACTCCTCTCCCGACTCCAGGTTTCGCAAATAGAGCCGCAGGCCTGGATTTCCAACGAATCCTGCAATGAAGAACGAAAGGTTGCTGGGGGCGAGAAAGCGATCGGAAACAATCTGACCGGTGGAGTTGCCGTTGTCGCAAAAGGAGCCCCAGACCGCGGCGTCATCACTCCCGAGGGCAGGCTCCCACCGAGCCACGGGTGCGACACCACGCAGGCAGAATCCTTTGTCTTTCGTGAAGGCAAGAAAGGAAGACTGGTCGGGAACGTTGCTCGCCATTGCGGACGAGGAAAATGCTGCAGCAAACGCCAGCAGGCAAACGCTTAGAACAGGAAACCTCAGCGCCATACCTCCGCCGCATCATTGTACTCAGCGCAGGATGGTACGCACATCAGGACCGCGGTTCCTCCGGTATCTTCAGCCAGCCGTCAGGGCCTCCCACCAGATTGCGGGCTATCACCAGGTAGTAATCTTTTTCGCCGGAAGTTTTTACGGCGACGAAGGTTCCGCGTTCCCCGTTGCGACGGGTCGCAACACAAGCAAACTTGTTCTCTACCAACATGGCTCGAGCGCATTGCTCGGTCATGCCCCAGTAGTTGCTCTTGTCTTGGTCCTTCTCCGACCCCGGATAAAACTCCATCAACGGACGACTTGCCACGTCGGCGGGCAGCTGTTCGTTAATTACAACGGTCTCCATGTACAGCGTCGCATTCAGATTCATCATGTCGTTGATGACATCCAGAGCGCGCATGGGATCGGGCAAGTGGTACATCACCCCCAGGAAAAGCACCAGGTCGAAGCGTCCGTATTTCGCAGGGGTGAGGTTGTAAATGTTCTCGTGAACAAGATTCAGATGCGATCCGAGCACCTGCTTGGCGACGGTAAACCCAGTTTGCTCCACCGGAATGTAGTCGATGGGAACGACTTCTGCTCCTCGCCGTTCGCACTCGAATGAAAAGAAGCCGTCGCGAGCGCCGATGTCCAGCACACGACGACCGGAAAGATCTTGCGGAAGATCGAGTTGCTCGAGAGCCGCACGGGAGTTGTTGACTCCTGGTGTTGTAACTCCGGGCGCAAATTCAAACCGGTGATACCAGTGAGGAACCGAGTCAATCATTTCGCGGATGTTCATTTAGCGGAGAACTCCTAATCGCGGGACCTGAATATTTTATCAGCGCTGAAACCTGGATCGCTCGTCGTCCATTGGACTCCATACCTGGCCGCGACTCAAGGCGCGCCGTCCAGAGTTTCCCCCGACAATTTAACGATGTGGTGAGGAGGGCGGCGGAATTTCCCGGTTAGAGTTTCTGGATGCGCTTGGTCGCCTGATCGATGACGCCGGCGAGTTCGGCCGCAAACTCCGAGGTGCGGTACTTCTGGAGTTGCCGCTTGGCTTTCTCGGCGGTGAACCACTTCGGATCACGGTAAGTCTCAGCCGGGGGTACCAGGCGCTTTACGGCGCACAGGTGCGCGTGGACCAGGATGACGCGCCGGCGCAAGCGTCCGGGCTTGCAGTGCCAGTACGAAATGAAAGGCGCGCGCTCGACGTGGCCCTTCACACCGGCTTCCTCATAGGCTTCTCGCGCGGCAGCGTCAGCGGGAGTGGGATCTTCATCCACGCCGCCTTTGGGAAATGTCCAATGACCGTTGCGAGTTCGTACCAGGAGGAATTCGGGTTCACCGTCGCGCAGGCGATAACACACGGCAGCAACGTGAACGCGATCCAGACTTGGAGAGGAGCGGGGCCGTAAGCGGCGACTCCGCGAAGACCGGGAATGCGAGGAGCCCAGGGGCTGGTCGCCGATTAGCAAGTGCGTCAACATGCCCACCATTTAGTATGCGGGCATTCGATTGAGTTGCATTATGAATTATGGGTAAATCAGGCGCACAGGAATCAATGAAAGAAACAGTGCGAAGCAGAGTACCTCAGATCACCGGCGCGAGATTCCGAACAAGAACAACTGGCGCCGCGTTCGTGCGATGCCAGTGCGCACAGTTGACTCGACGGGAGTTAGCGCTGGGTAAAGTGATTCCACCGAACTAGCAGAAGCTATTTGCGAGGCGAAAGTTTGGGATAGGGTTGGCGGACAACCGCTCGTACAAATGGTCCACTTTCATCTCTTCGAGTTTCGTTGATATCTAAGAGAACGTTCTACGAGATTACAAAAATCGGCAGCAGCCTTCGGACGTCTTCAGAGGTGAATGTATCAGGGCGTAGAGGTGTTCAGTGCAGTCAAATCGTTTCCGAGTTCGTTAGTCGCCTGCCGGCGACGCGCTCAAGCGATGCCCACAAGACTTGTTTAAGCGCTCGCCGGCGGTTCCCCGAGTGGCTCGAACTCCACTAAAGCGCTATAGGTTCCGGCGCGGTTAGCCCTTTCCTGCTTGACCCGACCCGGCTTTTCTGTAAAAGTATGCGAACGCGAGTCTTACGTAGGAATGAAGCCATGCATTCGGGCCTTCCTGGCGTAGAGTTCGATCGCTCCACTTTGATGATACGCATTGAGGTCACGCTCAACGCCGATCCTACCGCCATCAGTCCGGTGGTAGAGGGCATTATGGAAATGGCGCGCCGCCTGGAATGCGCCGCCGGCAAAGAGTTTGAGATCGAAACTGCATTACGTGAGGCTCTGGCCAACGCCATCGTCCACGGCTGCAAGAACGATATCACCAAGAAAGTGCAATGCTGTGTCGGCTGCGACGAGAGTCGCGGCATGCTGATCGTCGTCCGCGATCCCGGCAGCGGCTTCGATCCCTTCGCGATTCCCGACCCGTGCAACGGCGAGAACGTCTACTCCAACCACGGTCGCGGCATTTACCTGATCAATCAGCTGATGGATGAGGTGAAGTTCGAACGCAACGGTACCGAAATCCACATGCGGAAGTACTAGCGACGCACCTCTCTTCAGCACTTGGATGGGCTTTACGGCGTAATCTCGTACGCTACGCCGGAGTTGTATAAGCCACCTTCTGCGGTCGTGCCGTAAAGATTGCCGGCGCCGTCGAGCACCAGCGGGCTATCTGGGTTAGATCCGTCGCCCGAGCCACCCCTGAAGAAATGCAGGACACTTTCAGTCCAATGGCCGCCGGAAGACTGCGTCAGCTTGAATACCGTACCGCAGCCCTCAACGACATAGCACAAGCTGCTGGCACCGCTACCGCCCGCCGCAGTCGTGCCATAGATATTCCCGGCCTGATCGAAGGTAATGTGAGTAGTGGGAATCGCTGCGTCGTGGGGTCCGCCACGAAACGCGTACAACGTTGTCTTCGTCCATGTGCCATCTGCATTGGGGGTCATTTTGAAGACGGTGCCGCACCCGAGAAAGCAAAAAACACTGCCCAAATTCCCGCCGACCTGGGTTAGACCGTAGAGACTGCCATCGGGACCAAAAACCACACCCCATGGCGCGTTGCCATCGGTTCCGCCAGCAAAGTTGTACAGCACCGTTTGCTGCCAGGTGCCTCCCTGATTGGTCAACTTGTAGACGACACCGGAATCATGCGTGCCGCCGCCAAGCGTCGTTCCATAGAGATTGCCGGCGGCGTCGAACGTGATCGCACCAAACGCGCCCCCGCCGCTATTGTTGTTGGGAAACCCGTCGAAGGTGAAGAGAAGTGATTCCTGCCACCCCAACGATCGATCGAGACTGAAGACAGTGCCAGTCTCATTCGCGCCGCCAAATCTGGTTGTTCCGAAAATATTTTCGGCTGCGTCGAAGGTCAATTCTCCCGGAATGCTACCGAGGCCAGGGACGGGAGGAAACTGGTAAAGCGCCGATTCTGTCCAGGTGCCATTGGAATTCGGCGTCAACTGGTAAACGACATCCGGATAATGCGCCTGACCAGAAGCCGAACCGTAGAGGTTGCCCTGAGAGTCGAGGAGCAACGAAGAGGAAGGATACGTACCGCCGCTGTCGGAGAAAATGTGAATGAGCGTCTCCGTCCACGTACCGTCGGCGTTCGGCTTTAGCTGGTAGACCGAACCGCAACCACCGTTGCCCAAACACCCATCTCCTACGGGACCATAGTCAGTCACGCCATAAAGATTTCCCTGGCCGTCAAACACCTGGCCATATTGCGGGGGCGCACCGTCGCCGGTATTGCCGAAAGAATGCAGAATCTTGAATGTCTGCCCCCAGGCGCCTGGGCAGAGCAGAGCGGTTGCGAGAATTGCCAGCAATAGTGTGCGGATGTCAGTGTATTTCTTGTTCAGCATACGAGTCCTCCAAGAGAAGCAAGGCAGATTCAGGTCGGGCCCGCGGGCAGGGGAAAACCGGGGGCGATAGTAGCATGGCTTCGGTCTTCCCGATAGAGGATTGTTGTGAACAGGCGTGGCCTGCTGAGTGTGACAAAGGCCGCCTTATCGGGGCGGCCTTATGTTTCCAGATATTTGGAACTACTTCTCTTCAATCACCTTCTTAATCCGATCGAAGGCCCACGCGATCTCTTCGCGCGTGATGGTTAGCGGAGGCGCGATGCGGATGACGTGATCGTGCGTCTCTTTGCACAAGATGCCGAGCTTCTGCAGGGCTTCGCAGTACGGGCGCGCCATCGTGTCGAGCTCGATGCCAATCCACAAGCCCCTGCCACGGACCTCGAGCAGATGCGGGCCGCGGAGCGTCTTCAGCTTGGCAAGGAAGTAGTCGCCAAGTTCGGCAGAGCGCTCGATCAGCTTCTCGTCGATCAATACCTGCAAAGCTGTGCGAGCCACGGCGCAGCCCAGCGGGTTGCCGCCGAAGGTGCTGCCGTGATCGCCGGGACCGAAGACGCCGAGTACTTCCTGCGACGACAGCACGGCCGACACTGGATAGAAACCGCCGGCGAGCGCCTTGCCGACGATCACCATGTCAGGCCGGACGCCTTCATGCTCGAAGGCGAAGAGCTTGCCGGTGCGGCCCAGCCCGGACTGGATTTCGTCGGCGATGAACAGCACATTGTTGACGCGGCAGATCTCGGCCGCTTCTTTCAGGAAACCTGCGGGCGGAATCACAATGCCGGCTTCGCCCTGGATGGGTTCAACCAGGAACGCGCAGGTGTTGGGAGTAATGGCGTCACGCAGAGCAGCGGCGTCCCCGAAGGGAATGATCTTGAATCCGGCTGTGAACGGTCCGAAGCCGTCGCGATACTGCTCGTCGCTGGAGAAGCTGATGATGGTTACAGTGCGGCCGTGAAAGTTGTTCGCGCATACGACTATCTCGGCTTTAAGCTCGGGGATGCCCTTGACCTTGTAGCCCCACTTGCGCGCGGCTTTGAGGGCGGTTTCAACGGCCTCGGCGCCCGAGTTCATGGGCAGGGTCATCTCGTAGCCAGTCAGCTCATGCAGTTGCTGATAGAGCAGCGGCAGCTGGTCGTTGCGGAAGGCGCGAGAGGTCAGCGTCACTTTGTGCGCCTGCTCGACCATGGCTTTCAGAATTTTGGGATGACAGTGGCCCTGGTTGACGGCGGAATATGACGCCAGGCAGTCCATATAGCGAATGCCTTCGACGTCGTAGACCCAGACGCCTTCGGCGCGCTCGATGACTACGTCGAGGGGATGATAGTTGTGAGCTCCATATTTGTTTTCTAGCTCGATGAAATCAGTGGTTTGAGGACGATCTATTACTGGCATAGTGTTCCTTCTTCTAGCGGTTAGCAATTTGCGACTAGTAGCGGAACCGGGGTTGGCGAAGCGCGACGAATCGCAGATCCCTCAACTCCGCTTCGCTCTGGTCGGGATGACAATTCGTGAAAATCATTCCGGGGCACCTAGCTGCTAATTGCTAATTGCTTGTTGCTTCTCTATTCCAACAACATCGTTAACAACGCCATGCGCACGAACAATCCGTTCGCGGCCTGGCGGAAATACAGGGCGCGCGGATCGTCGTCGACCGTCTTATCCAATTCCACGGTGCGCGGCAGCGGATGCATGATCAGCGCATCGGGCTTCATGCGTTGCAGAACCAACGAGCTGATTGCGTAGCGCTGCGTACCGGAGAGTTGCGGCAGCCGCTCCGGGCGAATCCGCGTCTGGTACACGACGTCGACTTGGCCGACCACGCGATCGATATCCGACTCCAACTCGTAGCTCACGCCGTGCCGGTCGAGATACTGCAGGATGTCGCTCTTCATCTGCTGCTCGGGCGGGCTGACGAAGTAGATCTTCACGCGCTCGAACTTGGCCAGAAGATACGCCAGCGATCGCACCGTGCGGCCGCGATCGAGCTCGCCGATGAAAGCCACACTGAGCCCGTCCAGCGGACGCTCGCGGTAAATCGTGTAAAGGTCGAGCAGCGCCTGCGTCGGGTGCTGGCCTCCGTCGCCGTCGCCGGCGTTGATGATCGGCACGGGCGAAACCTTCGCCGCGCGGGCTGCGCCGCCGGTCTCGTGGTGGCGGATGACGATGACATCGCAATAGCAGCCGATGATGCGGATGGAATCTTCGACCTGCTCGGCCTCGATCTCCGACGAGAACGCGCGTGCATGCTCGGTCGAGAGAACTCGCCCGCCGAGTCGATGCATTGCGGCCTCGAAGGAGAATCGCGTGCGCGTCGATGGTTGATAAAAGAGGCTGGCGAGGATGCAGTTCTGGTAGTCGAGGGTGCCGCCCCGGGCGACGATGCGCTCCATCTGTCGCGTGCGGTCAAACAATTCCATCAACAACGGAACCGTGAATTGCTGCGATTCGACAACATGTTTCAGGGTCATGCGGGAGCGTCCTGCCTTATCCTTTTCCTCCCGCATCCTGGCCGGTGCGTGCGATGTTGGCATGGTCTACCGGAGAACCGGCGCCTCCAATTCTGTATTGGCGTCCTGCCGAGCAGGCTTGCTGTCGCTGAAGACATGTGAGCCAGCCTGGGCAGTGACCGCTTCGCAAAGATGTTCCGCGGACGTGATGACCGCTTCTTTTCCTCCGCTGCGTAAGAAAGAAATGACCGCCTCGATCTTTGGTCCCATGTTGCCCGGCGGAAATTGCCCTGCGGATTGAAACCGTTCTAATTGCGATATGGTTACCGCCCGCAAAGGCTTCTGGTCGGGCTTCTTGAAATTGAGATAGATATAGTTGGTGTCGGTCGAAATGACGAACAGGTCGACGGCGAGCTCGGCGGCGAGGAGTGCCGAAGCCCGATCTTTGTCAATCACGGCCTCGACGCCCCTTAGTTGTTCGCCCTCGCAGATAACCGGGATGCCGCCTCCACCGGTCGAAACGACCAGCACACCGCGCTCGACAAGAGAGCGGATCACGTCCAGTTCGACGATTCTCAGAGGCTCGGGCGAAGGAACCACCCGGCGATAACCGCGAGCGGCGTCTTCGACGATGTGCCAGCCGAGGGTTCGCCGCTTTTCCTCCGCGTCGGCACGCGAATAGAAAGGCCCAACCGGCTTGCTGGGCTGCCGCATGGCCGGATCGTCGGCCGAGACGACGGTTTGCGTGATAAGGCTGACGACCGGCACATCCAGGCCTGCCGCCGCCAGCTCGTTGCGGAGAGACTGCTCCAGCAGGTAGCCAATCTCACCCTGACTGGCTGCGCCACACAGATCCAGCGTCTGGCTGTAGACGACATCCGAAGCGCGTTCGGAGCGAAGCAACTGCGCTCCGACCTGAGGACCATTGCCGTGGGTGACAATCAGCCGGTAGCCGACGCGGATGAGGTCGACCAGAGCGCGCGCCGTGCGCCTGGCATTCGCCATCTGTTCGGCACTGGTACCTTGTTCACCTGCCCGGATTAGAGAGTTGCCTCCAACCGCGACCAGCGCAGTCTTAGACATAGAATCCCTTGCGGACGTTCTTCGCTCTTCGCCGGAGATGCTCACCGTTTCCGCAAATCCGGCTTGCAATGCCCAGGAGCCAGTCAGTCATTTGGCGAAGGGCGAATAGGGAATAGCGAAAAGCGAAAAGCGCCCTTTCCTACTTCACCAACTCGAGCATGGGCTCGCGAGCGGCTTCCTGCTCCGGCACGCGCGTCCACTTCATCAGTTCCACCATGATGGCTTTCTGCGCATGCAGCCGGTTCTCGGCCTGCTGGAAGACAAACGACTGTGGTCCGTCGATGACCTCGCTGGTCACCTCCTCGCCGCGGTGTGCCGGCAGGCAATGCAGGAAGATCGCATCGTCCTTCGCCAGGCCAAATAACCTCTCGTTGATTTGGTAGGGCGCGAACACCTGCTTGCGCGCTTCGGTCTCCGCCTCCT
>DATHQX010000003.1:0-26011 GCA_035482295.1 Verrucomicrobiia bacterium | reverse complement strand
CCAAGGAATCCGCCGACGAAAACGTCGGAGAGAAAGTGTTGATCGGCGGCGGCGCGCGCCAGGCTCACTCCCAACGCCAGGCCGTAAGCTCCAAATTCCGGGAGCGGGTGCGGATACTCCTGCGCCACCACCGACGCGAAGGCCCACGTCACGGCAGCGTGATCGGACGGAAACGATGTCCCTCCGTGAAAGAAAATATTCTGGAAGTCAGACGGAAACGGCCGCTCGCGTCCCGCAATTCCCTTCAGCGCATAATCCACACCGATCGCATTGACCATGGCTTCCGTCGCCAGCACACCGGTTTCGCGCATCTTCTCGTTGTGCGTCATGCGGCCCCAAAAATAAGCCACCCCGGTCATGCCGAGCGCAGCTCCGACGCCCGCATCCGCCGCCAGATTCAGCGGGTGCTGATTATCCAAACGCATGGCGTAGGAACTGGCTGGGTCGGTGACGAAAAGCCCGGTGGTGATCCCGCTCACTGGAACCAGCCATTTCGCGTCCGCCGGCTGCAAATGAAACGGGCTGGTCCAGATGTTCTTTTGATCTTCGGCGAGGTGTATGAAGAATTTGCTCTCGTTAGTGTGGGGAATGGCGTCGCCGGGACCGATCTGTTTGTCCGGTTGCGAATTCGTCGGTTGGGGTGTGGGTCCAGGCGGGGGCGTCTGCTGCGCCGCGAGCGACGTGCACAAGACGGCAACCACGACGAAGACTCCGACCAGCGCGCTAAGCTGTCGCTTCAATCACGTCCTCGGGTTGTCTCCTCGAATGGAACAAGGGCGGTTCCAGTTTCATGCTGAGGGTTTGTGGTAACGGAGGATCCGGCTCAGCGCAGTGGCCACATCGGCTACATCCTGCTCCGACATCGCCGGTGTGAGCGGCAAGGACAAGGTGCGCTCGCCCACAAACGTTGCATTCGGGAAATCGGAATCGCGGAAGCCAAATCGCTGGCGATAGTACGGGTGCTGATGCACGGGAATGTAGTGGATCCCCACGCCGATTCCTTCGGCGTCCAGCGCCGCAATGATGTCCTGGCGTGTCGCCGAAATCTCATCCAGCTTCAATAGCGGCGTATACAGGTGATAGGCGTGTTTGCTATTAACGCCGGGCACAGCGGGAAGTTGAAGTGACAGGCCAGCTAACCGCTCGTTGTACGCCTGCCAGATTCGCTCGCGGCGACTCCAGTTTTCTTCAACAACCTCGAGCTGTGGCGTCGCCAGCGCCGCCGCCACATCGGTCATGTTGTACTTGAATCCCGCCTCCACCACTTCGTAGCCGGTGGGGCCACCGACAAAGCGGCTCCAGGCGTCGGCCGTCATGCCGTGCAACGACAGCACCTTCACCTTCTGCTGCAGCGCCTCATCTTTCGTAATGACTATGCCGCCATCACAAGTGGCGATGTTCTTGGTCGGATAGAAGCTGAAGCAACCGGCATCGCCCATCAAGCCGGCTGGCTGGCCCTGGCAGGTTGATTCGATGGCGTGAGCACAATCCTCGATTACGCGCAGTTGGTGGCGGCGTGCGATCTCGAGGATCGGCGCCATTTCGCAGCAGCGACCGCACATGTGCACGACCAGAATCGCCTTGGTGCGCGGAGTTATCCGAGCCTCGATCTGCCCGGGATCGATGTTCATGGTTTGACGATCGCAGTCCACCAGTACCGGCGTGCCGCCTGCATGAATGATGGAATGAACCGTCGAGCAAAACGTCATAGCCGGGGCAATGACCTCATCATTTGGCCCAATGCCGAGCGCGAGCAGAGAGAGGTGTATCGCAGCAGTACAACTGCTCACGGCGGCCGCGTAGGGCGCACTTTTGTAATGTGCGAACGCTTGTTCAAACGCTTCAACCCGCGCGCCGAGGCCGATCCAATTGCTGCGCAGACAGGCGACCACCGAATCAATCTCGGCTTGCCCGATGACCGGAGCGCCAAAAACCAGGCGACGGTCGCCTGAGCGAATGGGCACGCCCCCGGCGATTGCCGGAAGTTCGTTTTCCTGTAGGGGAATTATCTGTCCGCCAGCCAGCGGAACCCGTTTCATAGAGTCTTGTCAGCCGTGTTGGGTATGTGGTGCGTGCTGATTGTAATTGATTTCGGCAGCACAGGCGCAGGCACAGCACCGTGCCGCTCGGCTATACTCCCGGTAAGAAGAGTTCTTCGGCGAAGTTCGTTGAACGGTCGCTAATTGTCGCGCTGCGACCGTTCGGCATGAGCCACTTTTAGTTTGTCTAAGAATGCCGTTCACCCTCTCGCATGTCGCCGCCGTACTCCCCTTGCGCAAGCTGAACCTGGTTTGGTCTGCGTTCATCATCGGCAGCATGGCCCCGGACTTTCTTTACGTGATGGGCAGCGTTAAGTACCGCGACATAGGACACGTGTTTCCCGGAATTGTTGAGTTCACGTTTCCTGCTTCTCTCGCCGCCCTTTGGATGTTCCAAAACGTCATCAAGCGCCCAGTGATCGGATTGCTCCCAACCGGGATGCAACTTCGTTTGCGCGACCAGATGAGCAGCTTCGCATTTGGTCCGCTTTCGCGTTTCCTTGCGATTCTGGGTTCGATCATACTGGGCATTGCCAGTCATATCGTCTGGGACTCGTTTACCCACTCCCAGACCTGGACATACCGTCACATCCAATGGCTGCACCGCTGGGTTCATGTTCCTTTTGATGGCATGATGACGTTGACCGCTTTCCTGCAATATGGGAGTTCGGTCTTTGGCTTGCTCGCCCTGGCTGTCTGGGTTCTGCTCTGGTATCAAAGAACGCCCGCGTCAGAACTGGCTGCGAAATACCCTCCGCGATCGCGATTCTCGCTTGCCCTAGCGATGTTCGGTATTGCCGCCATTGCTGCACTGTTTCGTGCCTTTGTGCTTGTGGGCGTGCCGGTTTTTCACTCCAATGCACATTCGTTTCTGCTGGTGTTCAGCATCACGGGTCTGGCAGTGGCGTTTTGGCAGCTTCTGCTTTACTGTGTGCTGGTTTCCACCTATCAGGTGTGGGCTCTCAACTGAGCTTCCGCCCCGCGGCCTATGCCCCTGATCAGCGCAATCATCAACGTTCACAATGGAGCCGCTACGCTGCGCGAAGCGATCGACAGCGTCCTTGCCCAGACGTTTGCGGATTGGGAACTCATCCTCTGGGATGACTGCTCGACCGACGCCAGCGCCTTTATCGCCGCTAAGTATCATGATCCTCGGATTCGCTATTTTCTTGCGCCGGAAAAGATCTCGCTCGGTCAGGCCAGAAGCGAAGCAATCAAGCTGGCCCATGGAGATTGGATCTCGTTTCTTGACCAGGATGACATCTGGCTGCCTCATAAGCTGGAGAAGCAGGCCGCTCTGATCGCCGAGGATGTCGGCCTCATCTACGGTCGCACGGTCCGCTTCTACTCCAATGGCCGGCAGCGGGATTACGACCACGCGCATGAGTACGAGCTCCTGCCCGAAGGAAATATCTTCCATCGGCTGTTCACCGAATCCTGCTTCATTGCGATGACTTCGGCGATGTTTCGCCGTTCCGCTATCGAAGCGAGCGGCGGTATTCCGGACGCGATTCGCATCATCCCGGACTACTACCTCTACGTCGCTGTCGCGCGCCAGTACAAGGCCCGTGCCGCACAAGAGGTCGTCTGCCGCTATCGCATGCACAGTGACAGCATGTCTCATACGAGCGCGTTGGCGATGCACCAGGAAGTCCTGTGGCTCATCGATCATTGGGCGCCGGAACTGGATGCAGCCACCGTTTCTCTATGCCGGAGACGTCATCACACGCTCATCGCTCTCGAGGAAATCCGCCGCAAAAGCACGTTCGGGCGCGGAGTTGGTCGTCTTCTTTCGCAAGGTTCGGTAGCGTCTCAACTGTCGCGACCGTTTGCCTACGTCTTCCACGTTACCCGCCGTGCCCTGCGGGCTCCGTATTGGCAGCGGCTGCCAACGAGCCCTACCGTGTAGGATCAGTTAGTCACGGTCCTTATCGATGCCTCTGGTCAGCGTCATCATCAATGTTCGCAACGGTGCCGCCTATCTGCGCGATGCTCTCGACAGCGTGATGGCGCAAACCTTTGCGGACTGGGAACTGATCGCGTGGGATGACTGCTCAACCGACAACAGCGCGAAGATCATCGCTGAATACCGCGACGCTCGCGTTCGATACTTCCTGTCGCCCGACGACACTCCGCTGGGTGAAGCACGCAACCGCGCGATTCGTCAGGCTGCGGGAGAATGGCTGGCCTTCCTGGATCAGGACGACATCTGGTTACCGCACAAGCTTGAACAACAAATGGCACTTGCCGCCAACGAAGTAGGGATCATCTACGGAAGAACGGTGTTGTTCGACGCAACTCACGGCAACCTGCGGGACTACGATCACGTACACGAATTCGAGCCGTTACCGGAAGGAGACATCTTCACTCCCCTGTTTGCCGATGCCTGCTTCATCGCGATGAGTTCAGCAGTCTTACGTCGCTCGGTGGTAGCTGAAGTCGGAGAGGTACCTGCCGCGATCACCGTAGTGCCTGACTACTACCTCTACGTGGCGCTTGCTCGGCGATGCAAGGCCCGCGCCGTCCAGAAAGTCGTGTGCCGCTATCGAGTCCATCCAGGGAGCATGACTGCGTCGCGCTCGCGTCAACTACGGCTTCATGAAGAACCGCTGTGGATTATTCGCCACTGGACGCCAAATCTGCCCATTGACGTCGTTGCCTTTCGTACCCGAACTTACTCGACGGTCCTGGCTCTTGAGGAGATGAAGACGCTGAGCACCTTCAGCAGAGGCGTTAGGAGATTGTTCAAGGACGGCTCGCTGATCTGGCTGATATCGCGCGCCTTCGCATTGACCTGGAGAGCGGTTCGCAGAAAAATCCGAAAGCCTTACTGGCTGGCAACTGAGTTGGCGTCCGAGCCTGACTGAGAGAACGAGGCAACCGACTGCTTTTCACGGCGGTGCTGCTGCGCCAGCGGACGGCTGGTTTCGACCAGCAACGCAATGTGCTCCGCCTGTTCCTTGCTGGGACGACCGGGCCCCTTGATCACTCTCTTATCGGAGCTGACGTAGTAGCCAAGCACTTTGAGGTAGTAGCGCGCGCGCACGCCGACGCGAACCAGGAACTTGATGAACCTGCCCTTACCGAAGTAGTCGTACGCCTCGCTGAAGTCGATGAACCCCTGGCATTGTTCCCGCAAGGTTCTGAGCACATCCTGATTGACCGTCTGGCTACCGAAGTGAATCACCTCGGCGCAGGGCGTGTAGAACAGCTTGTATCCCTTCTGGCCCAGCATGTACTCATAGGCCAGGTCGACCATCGCCCAGCGGAATCGTTCGTCCAGCAGACCCGCGTTTTCCCAAGTCGATCGGCGAACCACGAATGCGGTCGTGCCAATCGCTTCCACCTGCTGTGGCTCGGTGAAATCGAAGTCGCTGGCGTAATAACGCGACATGATGTGGCTGTTGGGAAACAGCTTGTGCCAGTTCAGAGTCTGCAGGAAGAACACGCCAAGGCCGGCGAACCGACGGATGTCGTGCTGCAACGTTCCATCGGCATTCAGCAACCTCGGTCCGCAGGCTGCCGCCTCCGGATGCTGATCCATGAACTCGATCAGGGCTCGAAAGGCATTCCCGACCAACATAGTGTCGCTATCGAGCAGGCACGCGTACCGGCCTTTCGCCATCTTCAGACCCTGGTTGACGCTGCGGCCGTAGGATTCGTTGGCTTGGTTTCGAACCAGGATTACGTTGGGAAACTCCTTGGCCACCATGCTGGCGCTGCCGTCGGGCGAGTTTCCGTCAACGCAGATAATTTCAAAGGCTATGCCTTCGGTATGCCGGTAAATCGACTCAAGACAATTCTGCAAGAGGCCGCGAGTATTGTAGTTCGGGATAATGACCGTAAGATCGAGAATAGGGTTCGCCATTCCTAGTTCCTTACCGATGATGGTACTACCCTCGCCGGAACGCCGAAAACAGTGTGCCGCGGTTCTACCGAGCTCATGACGACAGAATTGGCGCCAACCACTGCGCCGTTCCCGATACGGTACGGCCCGAGAACCTTGCAGCCCGCACCCAGCATCACGTCGTCTCCGATTTCACATCGCAATTCGCGATGAAAGCCCATGTCCGGGTGGAGTGCACCCAAACCGACACCCTGAAAAATCGTGACGTTGCTTCCGATGCGCCACGCCCCAATCACGCAGCCAACCGGATGGGCGAAGAAGATTCCCGGACCAATCTCGCACTTGGGAGTGACTTCGAGCCCAAAAAGAACAAGATTTAAGTAGGTTAACAGCTTTGGCAAAACTGGTACACCGGCCAGCATCGTTGCCCGGCTGGTACGGTAAATCACATTCGGAAGATAACGGAAATGCAACATCCGCATCAGAAAGCGAACGAAGTTCGGACGAACATCGGCCCGCCCCTCGAGTTGATATTGCCGCGCGAGATCGCTGTACAGCAGGTCTTTCAGCTGCGACATGCTCGATAACAAAATTCCCCAGCCCGGCTTACGCCGCGGCTTTCGTGATTTCTTCTACATAACTACTGACACTGCCGATAAATCGCAAGTGTCTGCTCACCGCAACGCCTCCAACTGTACCTCGCCGCCACTTCTGTACCCGCAGCGATCGCCCGCTGTCGACCCGACTCGTCGGTCAGCGCTCGTGACAACCCCCGGCTAAGCGCCCCTTCCTCCGCGGGATCGAAGTAGAACGGCGCATCGCCGCACACTTCTGGAATCGACGAGACCCGGCTGGCCAGGACGGGGCAGCCGAGCGACATTGCCTCCAGCGGCGGGAAGCCGAAGCCTTCGTTCAGCGACGGGTAAACGAACAGCCGGGCTCGAGCGTAGGCCTCGGCAAGAAACTCGTCGGAGACCTTTGGCAGCGCGATTACGTTATCGGCCAGCCCAAGCTTGTTGATCAACGCTTTTTCGTCATCGGCGAGCTCGCCTCCGCCCAATACCAAAAGGTCGACCATGCCTGTAACTCCGCTGTCGTGCATGGCATGTAACAGACCTCGGAAGTTCTTGAACGCCGCTCGCATCCCCACGTACAGGATGTAATCTCGTCGAACTACCCGAGAGAGGTCGGCAGCTGCGTCCGGGTTCCGCGGCAGCGCACTCAAACCGTGGTGGATCACAAACGTCTTGGCAGGATCGACATCATAAAAATGCAGGAGGTCCTGCCGGCACGACTCCGACACGCAAATAATCGCGTCCACCCGCGGGAAGAGCCACTTGCGCGCCCAGAGCACTTTCTTGACGTCAGGAAACAATTCCGGAAATCGTTCGTGCGTGCAATCGTGATGCGTGGCGACTGCGCGCTTTGTCCGCACCATCGGCATCCGCAGATAGGTTGTCGGGTGATAGATGTCGAATGTGCCCAGCGTTGCTGCCTTCAAATTTCCCCAGGCCTCATTGGCCGCGTATCGCAAGGATCCCGGTCTCAACCAGCCCGGCAGCCCCGCAACGCGTGTTCTCGGGGATTCCAACTCTCGGAAGGGATATACCGTTGCATTGATCCCCATGAGTACGTCGGTTTGCACGTCCGCAACCCCGGACATATATTTCGCCAGCTCGTAGAAGTACCGGGAAGCTCCGCCTGCATTCTGCAACGAGAAAACCTGGTGATCGTAGAGAATCCGCAATTGGGACCTAAACAATTAGCTCCGGCTCACGCACGGGCTCCACTGTTAACTCCTTGGCCGAACGTCCGACCAGCGCCAAACTCACCAGCAAAATGACGTATGAGATCAGCGTATTCACCGCCGTTCCCGTCGCACCGTACCTTGGGATCGCAAAAAGGTTCAACACCACATTACTGGACGCTGCAACGAACGTACACAGCAGGATCTGCTTCTCCATGCCCCAGGCAATATATGCGTTGGTGAGGTACGACGTCACGAAGTCCAGCGGTATTGCCCAGGCGAGCAGCATCAGCAGCAAGGTTGCGGCCTGAAAGTCGCCGCCGAAGAGAATGGCGATGACAGGGCGCCGCACCAGTGTCACGATGCCGGCGATCACGAATCCCAAGCCACCCACGGTAAGCAGGATGCGACTGCGCAGCATGCTGAGGCGTTGCTCCCGGCTCTGACGGGCAAGCTGCGGATAGAGAACACTTGTCATCAGGTAGTAGGTAAACAGTACCTGGCTGAGGATGCGGTACGCTGCGCTGTAGAGGCCCACCTGGCGCGGATTCGACATGACGCCCAGCATCAGCATGTCAATGCTGGCAAACGCCATATTGCAGAACCAAGCCAGTCCCATTACGCTGGTCCGCCGCCAGGCCAACGCGTCACGAATTTGCTCCAGCGGGATCTGTTCCTGGTGAGCCGGCTGATGACGGTGCCACCATGCGCTGAAGATCGCGGCTTGCAGCAGGTTTCCTGCCACGTTCCCGCCGACTAGCCACCACAACACATTCCCAGAGTTGTGGCCCAACAGCAGCGCCAGCAGCACGCACGCTGGCACCGATGCGCGCCCAAAGCTGGCCAGCCGCAGATGTTCTTTTCCCCATGCCGCCCAGTCCAGCGAAAGTGCATAGAGAGATCCGACGGCCGCGAAGCTGAACACAAACAGCTTTCCGGACGCCGGCAATTTCACCGAAGCGGCATACGCCATCAGGATCGGAATCAGCAGGGCGGCCATGCGCAACCGCCGTCGCTGCACCTGCAGGGCAATCTCTTCCCCAGCCTGCGGATATTTCGCGATCAGCCGCGCGCCGACGTGCCTCAGACCAAAATCAATAAACGGGTAGGAATACTGCACCATGCCCTGGGCCAAAGCGTAGATACCGACAAACACGACCCCGAATTTATGCGCCAGCAGCAGCAGCGTGGTGACACTGCACAGGCGCGCCAGCGCCTCCCCTAAGCCAAAATCAAAGATTTTTCGCGCCAAATCGCGAAGCGAAACGTTCATACGGCGAACAATTCAACGGAAAACGACGACGCGTCGCATCAACAGCTACTTAGTGCCACAGGCTCCCAGAGCGGTCGCCATGTTGACCGGCTGCCCGGGGAGAAAAACCCGCAAGCGCATCTTCGCCAGCAGTTCGAAAGTGTCCTGAGCCGTGCGCTGAATCAAGCGGAGGGGATTCTTCCTCGGCATTTTGCAGCCGTACACGTCGACTTCACGAAATCCAGCATTCCTCAGAACAAAGCCCAGACTTTGATCGGTGAAGCCAACAGTGTGAGTGAAATCGTGATAGCGGTTATAGGCGCCGGTGATGGGGTGCATCGGGTTAGGAACCTCCACCACCAGCCTTCCTCCCGTCCGCAGCGCACGGCGTATGGAGTGCAGCAACGGCATGATCTGTTCTTTTGGAACATGTTCGAGGACATGCAGCATGATGATCAGATCGAAGTGCTCCTCGAATTGCTGCAGAAAGACCGTCGTGTCTTCGACCAACGTGGTGCTTCCGGGCAAAGTCTGGTTGCACACCTCGACAACTTCGGGAGCGACGTCGACTCCGGACACATTCTGGTAGGCGCAGGTTTTTGAAAGATGCTCCAGAAGATAACCGAACCCCGGACCGATTTCGAGGATGCGTGCACCCTTATCAGCCGGAAAATACTTTCCGTGGTGTTCCACTGCTGCCATGGCGTTCCAACGAAGCGTTGCCGGGGCTGCAATGCGACGGAAGTGGGCTGATAGGTACTGTTCGTATTGACCGCTCATACTGGGCGCGTTGGATTCTGTGACTGGTTACGTTCCGGCGTTCTCGTGAGCGAGGGGACTTTGCTTATCTCCCGCGGGCCGAAGAAATAGCCGCGCGCCAGTCCGGCAGCCCGCAGAGCATAAGAGCGGGCCTTGAAGAAGTCCCCTTTCACAGAGTAAACCACCATCCCCGCCAGCGAACGGACCAGAGCGTCGAGGAATTTACGAATCGAGTACCGGTGCTTTCGCAGGATGTAGCCGCCGCCGAGAGCATAGGAATAACTCGTATCACGAATCCGTTCAGCTCGGTGAAAGGAAGGATGACGAATGGCGAGATCGTAGTCGTGGCGAAGGTGCAGCCCGCGTTCGACACATCGCAGGAAATAATCGAGATCTTCTCCAGAGGCATATCCCGAGGCAGTGCCGGGCCCGATCTCCTCGTCAAAAAATCCGGCCGTTTGTACTGCGTGGCGAGTTAGAAAAACGACCGGCGTAATCCCTGAGTTCCAGAGAGTTTCCTTCGTCGCTGCACCTTTCCCTTGAGGCCATTTGGGACCAGTCGGCTGGTTATTCTCGTCGCGCAGGATACCGAGCAATCCATCGCTCTCCGGATGCGATTCGAACCAGGAGTTCACTCTTTGCAGCAGGTCGTTGGCATACCAGCAATCATCGTCCGGGAATCCGATGACGCTGCCCTCAGCAGCGCGTAGACCCGCGTTGCGCGCCCGCGACGCACCCAACTCGCAACGAAGATGGCGAATCTTGAGGGCGTGATGTCTGCCCAGAATGTCGGCCAGCCGTTCGTCGGCATTCTGGTCGACGACGACAACTTCGAAGTCCTTGAAAGACTGCAACTCCAGGCTGGCCAGCAATCGCTCCAGTTCGGAGGTTCGATGAAAAGTAGCCACAACCAGGGAGATCATCGAGCTTCTGGAAGCCCCGGAGTGAAGTGTTGCATGGATCGCGGTGCATGCTTCAACCACATCAAGACGGAATACATCTTCCACCCGGCTGCCAGGATCAGCACGAAGAGCAGATCCTTCGCCAAGGCAGATAACCAATCAAGTAAATCGCCTCGTGGCATAGAGAGGAAATCCGGCAGCAGCAGCGCCACAAAAAACAGCGAGAATACGTTCTGGCTTAGCCGGTACAGCAGGTGCAGCGCAACCCCGATAAGGATCGAAATCAGAACGACGCCGGCCAGGCCGCCGATCATGTACTCCTCGGCGATATAGGACCCTGCAGTTCCGATACCGCGCGCGAACTCTGTCGGGTTCAGCAAGACCGAGACGTCATGACCCAGCTCTCTGCCCCGGTAGTAATGCTGCAAATCATGCGGGGAGAACGCGAAGGTCATCTCGTTCTTCAGATATGTAGTCGCATAGGGTGTGAACAGATCCCGGTAGCCGACCACAACCTCGGTAACATCGAGGGAATTGCCTGCCAAGGCGATGAATGCTACCGGATCGATTGCATAGGCGACAACACTATCGCTCTCCTCTCGCAGCGCTTGAAAAACGCCTGCAACCAGGAACAGCACTAGCCCCAAACCCAGTACTGCCGCCGTGCGTGTCTTCTTCCCCGACTTAATTCCGGCGGCGTACCAGAGAGCGACGATCATAGCGAGTGTGCCCATTCGGCTGCCCATCAGCAGCAACAGGAGCGAAGAGCCGAAGTAGCAAAGCGTCGCCAGATATAGCGGCCACTTTCGTTTCTCAATTACAAAAATCCCGACGAAGCTTGGTAAAGTGACCAGCGACACCAATCGAACCCAGAACGGCACAGACGCGGCGAACTCGCCATGGTTGACCCAGAAATACAGGTAGCCGCCGTGATCCTGCGCGTAACGGTAGTAGCTGTAGTTCTTGAACATCTGCACCGGAACACTGGCGTAGAACAGCAAATACAGATAGGGCAAATATCGTAGCGCCGGTGTCACGTCAGGTATCGCAATGCGCTGATAGTTCAGGCGGCAAAACCCGTACACGCACAACGCCGAGAGCGAGAGACTAAGCAACACCGTCCCGGATTCTGCGCGGGTAAGATCGAAGGGAAAGTAGACCTGTACTCGAATGCGCAGTGGGTCATCCTCACCGCCGAGGCAATACGCTATCAGTCTTCCCCCTTGCAACAGGAGAAGCATTCCCAGGAACAGGAAGCAGGGATGGCGGCCCTGATTGAAGTTCTTCCACGAGAGCGCCAGCAGCAACACCAGGAAGAGTGTCGTCAAGACAACCCCCTGGTTAGGCATCAACCATCCCACCACAAAGCACAGATACGCCATAGTCACGCCTGCGCACAAGAGCATGACTTCAATGGCGGGAACCGGCAGAGCAGAAGGCTTGCGCATTGCGGTTTGATTGGGAGACAACGAATTCACGATCGGCTCAGGAGAAGCGCAGGTAATGACCCAGCAAAGCGAGACGCGCGCGCAGTTGCGGGTCCTGCTCCTGTTTGCGCTTGAGCGATTCCATTACCAGCAGCGTCGCCGCAGTCAGCAGAAACGCCAGCAGCGCAGCCAGCAGAATGATTGTCGTGCGATGTGGCCCCGACTTTCGTTCCGGGACAACGGCTTTGTCGACTACTTGGACCACGACCGCGTCCTTAGCTTCGTCGATGCGCGCCGCCTCCAATTGCTTGTTGAGAAATTCATACAGAGCTTCGTGATACTTCAGATCGCGAGCCCGACGGAGATATTCCAGTTCGGCCTGCGGCAGCTTGCGGGTCGGCAGATCGATGTCGCCATGGCCAGCGTCTCCCGTGTTCCGCTCCATTTTGGCCAGTTGTGTCCGCAACCCAGCCAGTTCCTGCTCGGCGCGCTGCAACTCGGGATTGTCTTTGGTTGCATACGTCCGCATCGCTTCAATTTGCACTTCGCGGAAAGCGACTTGGGCCCGCATGTCGGCCACGCTCTGAATAATCACTCGCGCCTGTGCGTCCGGCTGCAACAATCCGGTCTTTTCTTCCGCCAGCTTCAACTGCACTTCTGCGACAGCCAGTGCATCACGCTCTGCGTTGACCTTATCTTCGTAAAAGAGACGCCGTTGCGCAGCCTCGGAAATTGCCAGCTCCGAATTCAGGTTATGCAGCTCATCCACGTAGGCATTGGCCATCGCAGCCGCACGGCTGGGATCGTGGTCGTCCACGCTGATCGAGATCAACCCTTCCTTCTCGGCCACGATGTAGCTGCGCGCGTCCAGCTTCTTCCGCGCATCCTGATACCGCTTCACCCGGTAAACCTTGCGAAGATCGAATTTGTCGATCAGCCGGTCCTGGATCGTCCGGCTGTGCAACATTCCAATAAACAGGTCGCCCGGATTCTTAAACCCCAGATCGGAATCGCTTAGACCAGAGATCGAGCCTAGCTGTCCCAACATCGCGCTCAGCGTCGACTGCTTCTGTTCCGGCGGCAAGATGCTGGCTGTTGCGGTGTAAGTTGAGGGAACCAGGAAGACGATGATGGCCGTAATCACGGCCATGGCAATCGTCACCTTCAGGATCGTATTCTTTCGCTGGGAAAGGATAAGCAGCAACTCGATCCCATCCAATCCATTCTGGCTGCCACTCTCCGCATTCGTCCCGGCCTCTTCATTCAGCACGGGATCGCGGTGCACCATCTCGGAGGTCTTCGAGCTCTCGCGCATAGTCACATCCCAATTACGTTCGTTCGCTGTGCTCACTAGGGAGCCAATACGTGGATCGCGGCTGCAGCCAGCCCAAAGTTAAACAGGATTTGCGACCAGTCTTTGAAGTTACGCAGCGCGGCGCCGGGATTCAGCTGCTCCGGAACTACCACGGTGTCCCCAGGCATCATCACCATGCTGTTGAACCCGCCTGACCAGAAACCGCTGGCGGCGTCTTTACTCACCACCGAGCCGTTCGCGCGCACTACGAAGGTCTTGCCCTTGTCGGCGTTACGAGTCGGACCACCTGCATCTTGCAGGTACCGTACCACCGTTTTGCCGGGCCGCTGAATAAACGAGCCCTGGTTGTAAACGTCACCCACTACGCTGACGACAATCGGACGGCTCGGCACATACAATTTGTCGCCATCCTCCAGGGGAAGATCGGGTATCGAATCGACTCCCGTGTCATCGGGATGAAGACTTAAAACGATTCTGCCATCAGCTTTGAGCTGGCGCACTTTGTCCAGACTGGCGCGTTGGGCTTCCATCGTCGCTCTCGCGGCATTGGCTTCCTCTCCCGTGCGTGCGTTCTGGGAGTTTGCGGCACCCTGCCGCGCCAAATCCCGTTCCATCTGGGCGATGAAGATGTCCAGCCGTTCCTGCTGCTGAACGCGCGTCGATTCCCGAGTGAACACCGCCGCGTAAAGATATGCCGAGGGAGCCAGTCCGCCCGCTCGAACCACCAGGTCGCGCAGCTTTTCGCCGGGTTGAGCACGATACACGCCTGCAGACTCAAACTCGCCTTCCAGCTTCACCAACTTCGTCTGCTGATCGCGTGGCACGCGCAGATCGGCTTGCGAGAAGATGGTCACGATATCGCCCGGCTGCAGCGCCAGGTTGGCGGAGTCCTGATGCTCCAGCACGGCTTTTCCGAGATTGAACGGGATCAGCTCGGTCGACAGGTCCTGTGAGCTCATGCGCTGAATCACCGCGTAATCCCAGTTGATTTCCGGCGCGTTCCTCTTTACATCGTTCAACGGTGTCTGGTCCAGCTTCCGCACCTCTGCCTTGTCCAGAGTCGCATCGTTTAGCGCATTGGTCTGCATCTGGAGCGTCAGGGCATTCTGCTGGTTCCAGTATTCGCGAGTTATGAGGAATTCGCGATTGGGGATCAGATCGGTTACCCGCATCCCGTCATGCCACGGATAGCGGCCGGGCTGCGCGACGTTGCCTCGCAAGGTCACCGAGTCGACAAATCGCGGCGAGATCGGCGTAAAGTTCAGGACATCTCCGTCCCTCAGAGGCCGTGCCAAGCCGGCTTCGTCCAGCTTGATCTCCTCCATCCCACGATATTCCCGGTTCTTGATCTGCTCGACGTAAACCTTACCGCCGTATGCTGTAACCGAAAGCCCTCCCGTAAGGTTGAGAACATCGCCCAGCGTCGCCTCGTTCTTCAGCTCGTAGATTGCCGGATTGTTGACTTGACCGCCCATGGCCACCTGCGGTCCCACAGGCGCAAAGTAGATCACGTCTCCGGGCAGCAACTGCACGTCCTTACTCTTATCGCCCTTGAGCAGCAGATCGTACAAATCGAAGTCAGTAATCATGGCGGAACTGCGTTTCAACTGGATGTGCCGCATCGAGCCGCTTGGCGACGGACCACCCGACGCGAAGATGGCGTTCGCCAACGTGCTGAGCGAGCTGATCGTGTAACGTCCGGGATGGTTCGCCTGGCCGACCACAAACACGTCGATCGAGCGCAGTTCGCCCATGCCGACGTTAAGGTCGAAGTTCTGGTAGATACGCCCGATGTGTGCCTTGAGGAAGCCCTGCAACTGGTCGAAACGTAGACCGGCAACGTTCAGGCTGCCGACCCTCGGAATGTAGATGGCGCCGTTGCGATCAACGCGGGCATGAACATCCAGATCGATCTGGCCCCAGGCACGAATTAGCAGCTCGTCTCCGGGGCCGATGACATAGTCGGCCGTCACCGGTGCGTGATCGATCGGAGCGAACGTCGTTGGCGCCTCTTCAAAAAGACTTGCGCCGTAAATCGGCAGAGTCTGCCCAAGCGAAGTGGCGACCATCTGCTGAAAGTCCGTCAGTTCGACGGTCTTAGTTCTGGGCTTCGTTCTTGTGGGAAGCTGATTCTGATCCGTCTGCTTAGGGCCATTGGTCTGTTGGGTCGTAACGCCTTGGCTGTCGTCCAAAACGACCGTCGGAGTGGAGATTGGAGCGCCTTCCGGGTTTTGTGACTGAGGTGCGGTACCCTGCTGCGTCCCAACATTCTGCTGCTCCTGCTGGTCCTGGTCGTCGCGAGACGTGTCCCGCTGAAAAATGCCGACTTGCGGCGCCGCCAGCAGCAGCCCAGAAGACAGTAGAACGAAGGCCAGAACGAAACACGCAGCTTGAGAAAACGCGACGGAAAACTCCCTCTTCCTGATGCCGTTTGGACTTCCGTTGTTACATCCCGATCGAGAGTTCAAAGTCGTTCTCCAGAATTCCACCAATATGAAGGATCTCTTCTTAAGCAAGGCCATCACCGGCTCGGACCTCCCAAGGTCGAAGTAGCCGAGACCGGCTTCCGCAAGGCGTTGAGCCAGAATTGCGCATACGTGGGAGCCACTGCTCTTGAATCGGCCGGCAAGTCTCGTCCGGTAAAAAGCCGATGCAGACTGCGATGAGCACTGACCGCACCCGCCAACCCCAACGTCGCGAATGCCGGCTCCAAATCGCAAATAGCGCCGCGCGCAGAACATCGACCGAAGTACGCATTGACTGCGTCAAAGATCGGCCCCAGATGGTCGCGAAACATGCCCTGCGCCTCGGGAAATTCGAAGCCAGCGACATACAGCAGGCGCATCAGCTCCGAGTCCTCCGAGATCTCCGTGACCAGGAAATCCACCAGCATAGGCACGACAACTTCCGGCTCGAGGTCCGACGCCAGGCCATTTTGCAGCTCTCTCCCTAGCTTCAGTCGGTTCAATCTCGATTCCGCGGCAGCCCAGAACAGCTCCGCCTTCCGGGAGAAATAACGGAATAAGGTGGCCTCATTCACACCGGCCAAATGAGCAATTTCACGTGTGCTCGTTCCTTTATACCCCTGCCGGGAGAACAATTGAACAGCAGCCTCGACAATGCGGACTTCGGTGACACTTCTCTCCGCTGCGTTTTTCACGGTGTCGATCCTCTACTTTGAGTTGTGTTCAGGTAGGGCGATTACTGCTTGAGGGGCTCGATTTCGTCCACGTCGATCTCGACGGCAACACTCTGGCGGATCAGATCCAGCGCCAGCACCACTCGAAACTGGTTTTTCTTGCGAAGAAGCACGCCGACCAGGCCGGCCAGCGATCCTGAGACAATGCGAACTTTTTCGCCGGCGGTGAGATAGGGATGCGGCTCAAACTGGCGCTGCGGCAGACCTGATCGCAACGCTTCAATTTCCGAACATGGCAGCTCAGCCGGATGCCGTCCGGCGCCGACGATCGACAGCACCCCCGGTACCTGCAGCACTTTCACCGACTCGCGTCCCCCGACATGCACGAAGACGTAATTCGGAAACAGGGGCTGCTCGACCGTGACGCGACAACCGTTCTTCCAGCGCCGCGGCGAACGATACAACGGCAGGAACGACTCAACGTGCCGGGCGTCCAGTTGACGCACAACGGCTTTCTCATGGCGAGGGGTAGTGTAAGCGGCAAACCACTTCTGCGAGGCTTCCGCAACCATCGACGTCGGGAGCAAAGCGTGTGCTGCAGCCGCACGCTTTGTCGCTATGTCAGCTCCCCAAAAAGACAAGGCTTCGCCATCCTCAGTGAGAGAGGTGTTTACTTCCTGGATCAACGCGTCCTGCGACCATGCACTTCCCAGATTCAAACTGGACGTTCCAAGCCTAGCCAGAACTCCCTAGGAATGTGACACTTCGCCATTCTTCAACGAGCAAGTACCCACTTGCTAATGGAACCTCGGTGTTAGCAGAGCTTGTCGAACCGACAGCATAGGTAAACCGGCCAGTCCGGTCAAGAAAAAAAGCCGGAAGCCCAGCTTTGGGAAGCCAATATGGAAGGGACTTCCGTATGTGGAACTGCGGTTCCAGTAGAACGGTCTGAGAGCGGTTAATGCAGAGGCGCATACTGCAGCGCCCGCAACTGATCGACGATTTCCCGGCGGTTACTCTCCTTTACCCAGGGCAAGCGTGATCAGCGTCTTCTGCTCCAGCTCGTGAGCCTTTGCCGAGCCGGTTGCCGGAGTCGCGTTGGCCGCGCGCTTCACACTGCGCAGTTTCGAACCCAGTATCCGTTTCAGCCGAGGCGTCACGAATGACAACGCGCCCATGTTAGCCGGCTCTTCCTGCACCCAGATAAACTCCGTCGCATTCTTATAACGCCCGATAAGCTCCTGTATCTCCGTCTCCGGAAACGGATAGAGCTGTTCGACCGACACGATCGCCGGGCCCTGCGCTTTCAACTTCCGGCGCTCGATCCGCAGCTCCTGACCAATCTTGCCGGTACACAGAAGCACGTGCTTGGCGTCGAGCGCTGTCTCGTCGACGATCACATTCTGGAAGCGCGGCTTCTCCAAATCCGCCAGCGGCGACACCGCCTCCGGATGACGCAGCATGCTCTTCGGGGTGAAGCAGATGAGCGGTTTGCGCCATTTCCTCAACGCCTGCCGGCGCAGCAGGTGGAAGTACTGTCCTGCCGTGGAAGGCTGGCACACTTGCATATTGTCGCGCGCGCAGAGCTGAAGATAGCGTTCGATGCGCGCGCTGGAATGCTCCGGTCCCTGGCCTTCATGACCGTGCGGCAGTAGAAGCACCAGCCCGCTGAGCAAGTCCCATTTGTCTTCACCTGCCGCGATGAATTGATCGATGATGATCTGCGCACCGTTGGCAAAATCGCCGAACTGCGCCTCCCACATCACCAGGGCCTCGGGATAGTCGCGCGCAAAGCCATACTCGAAGCCCATCACTGCAGCTTCTGACAGCTCCGAGTTGTAGATTTCTACCCGCGCCTGCCCTTGTTCCAGGTGACACAGC
The DNA here is from genome assembly GCA_035482295.1 of Verrucomicrobiia bacterium. GTDB lineage: Bacteria > Acidobacteriota > Terriglobia > Terriglobales > Acidobacteriaceae > Bog-257. Next base: position 7,703 of record DATHQX010000003.1, on the reverse strand, counting down.
GGCACATATTCCTTCTCGTCGACGATGTCGATCAGCACCGAATGCCGCTGGTTGAAGGTGCCGCGACGGCTGTCCTGACCGCTCAGGCGAATCGGCACGCCCTCGAGCGCGAGCGATCCAAACGCCAGCGCCTCCGCCATGCCGAAGTCCAGCGGACGCTTGCCGTAACCCATTTCCCGGCGCTGCTCCAGCAGCTTCTGCACTTTGGGATGGATGTGGAAGTCCTCGGGATAACTCACCAGTTTGTCGGTAATACTGTGGAGCGTGTCGGCGCTCAAGCCCGTGTCCACTTCGTCGGCTGAATTGTAGGGTCCGCCGTGATACGGCGCCCAGTAGCTGGGAAGCTGCCGCATTACCGGCTTCTTCTGCGCACTTTTCCCGGCTTTTTCGGCAGCATCCAGTTCTGCCTGAAACTTCTCGACGAACGGCTGCGCATCCTGACCCGTGTTCTTTGCGTAGGTCTGATACAGCAACGGATGGTCTTTGATTTTGCTATACAGAATCGGCTGCGTGATCGTCGGGTCGTCGACTTCAGAGTGACCGTGACGACGGAAGCCGATCAGGTCGACGACAGAATCGGTACCAAACTCGTAGCGGAACTCCAGCGCCATCCGGCCGGCCCGGATTACAGCGTCGGCATCCTCACCGTTCACGTGGAAGATTGGAATCGGCAGCCGCTTGGCAAGATCGGATGAGAAGCGTCCAGAATACGCGTCGCTTGGATTCGTCGTGAAGCCCAGCAGATTGTTGACGATGATATGTACCGTCCCGCCGACGGTATAGCCACGCAGGTTGGCGAGATTGAGGGTTTCCGCCGTGATCCCCTGACCGGCAAAGGCCGCGTCGCCGTGCATCAGCACCGGCAGGACGCGCGACTTGCCGTCCCGACCCAGGCGCGTTTCCTTGGCGCGTGCTCGTCCGAGCGCCACCGGATCGACCGCTTCCAAATGGCTCGGGTTCGAGACCAGGTGAATCCGAACCGGCCTGCCGCTTAACCCTGTATAGATACCCGTGGCGCCGATGTGATACTTCACGTCGCCGCCACCGAGTACGCTGCGTGGATCGACGTCTTCAAATCCAGCGAAGACTTCGGCTGCCGGGCGGTTCACAATGTTGATGATGACGTTCAGGCGGCCGCGGTGGCTCATGGCCAGCACAGCTTGCTCGGCGCCGTAACTGGAAGCGGAATTCAGAATCTCGTCCAGCAACGGAATCAGCGCCGTGTTGCCTTCCAGCGAGTAGCGCTTCGTTCCGATGTAGCGCGAGTGAATCGTCTGCTCGAAGACATCGGCGCGGACCAGCTGATCCAGAATGCGCGGGCGATCAATCGATTCCTGCCGCTCCGACTCCATCCGCTCCTGGATCCACAAACGCTTCTCCAGGTCCGGAATGTGCATGAACTCAACGCCGATGCTGCCGCTGTAAATGCGACGCGCGGAATCGGCCACGCCGCCAGTCAGGTCGAGTTCGGAATGAGGAAGCGGAGCAAAGTGCCCCAATGGATCCAGGTTGGCCTGTAGGTATCCCCAGCGCCGAAACGCGTCCAGAACGCGTTCCTGTTTCTCGCTGTCAACGTTCATCACGACTGTAGACAAGGATCAATGACTCCCCGGCTCCGGCTCCTTTAGGGATGACGGACCGTTACGACAACGCTAATAGTTATAGATTCCCTACCGATCAGACGGTTGCGCCTCCACCAGCGATAACCGCCGGTCGCAGGCAACATTTCAGTATATAGTGTGAAGTTTTGAGTTTGCCAATGACAGGCACAGGATCGGGATTCCGGGAAACCGAAGGTTGCGACGAGGAGAGATCATGATGTTGGCAAGAATTGCAAGGTATGCGGCCATGGCCGCCTTGTTGTCGGTTTGCACTCTGCTCAATGTTGTGGCCGAGAACCCGAACTCGCCGGCCGAACGCAAAGCCACAGATCCCAAATCGATTGACTCGAAGAAAAACGGCTCGGCACGTCCCATCGCCGTGGACGATTTCTTCTACAGCCGCCGCGTATCCTCGCCCGCCTGGTCGCCCGACGGCAAGCAGGTCGCCTTCAGCACGAATTTTACCGGTCGCATGAACCTGTGGAAGGTCGGCGCCGATGGCGGATGGCCGCTGCAGCTCGCCGTCTCCGACGATCGGCAGTTCGGAGCCGTGTGGTCGCCCGACGGTAAATGGATTTTGTACGATCAGGACTTCGGAGGCAGCGAATACTACGACCTGTTCGCCGTCCCCAGCCAGGGCGGTGCGCCGATCAATCTGACCAACACACCCGAGATTTCCGAATCGGGTCCGCAGTTCTCGCCCGACGGCAAGACGCTCGCCTTCGGCTACAAGCCCAAGACGTCTCCGGTTGCCGATATCGCTCTTATGGACTGGAACACGCGCCAGGTCAGGAAGCTGACCAACGAGTCCAGCAAGGATCATCTGTGGGCTCTGAGCGCGTGGACGCAAGACGGCAAGTACGTCATCGCTACCCGCATGAACGCAGGCTTCGACGACGCCAGCGTCTATCGCATCGACGTCTCATCCGGGCAGGCCGAAGAACTCACGCCCCATCAGGGCAGCACCCTGTTTCTTGCCGGAGGTGTTTCACCCAATGGAAAAACGGTTCTGGTCACCTCCAATCAGAAGGGCGGCTACCAGAACGTCGCCCTGCTCGACGTAGCGACGAAGCAACTGAAGTGGATCAGCGATACGCAGTGGGAAGCACAGGCCGGTGAGTTCTCCCCTGACGGCAAAATCGCAACCTGGGTACTGAACGCCGACGGTGTCACCACGACGCACCTCTACAACATCTCCAGCGGCAAGTCCGAGACCGTCGACATGCCCGTCGGGCTAAGCGAGCCCACCGGCAACCCAACCGCGTTCTCGCCCGACGGAAGGTCGCTGCTCATCAGCCATCAGAGCTCACAACGTCCGTCGGATTTCTGGGTGTACGACCTTGAGAATCACAAGCCACGCCAACTGAGCTACTCGGCCGTCGCAGGTTTGAGCCCGAACGATATTCCCGAAGCCCAGCTTGTCCACTACAAGAGCTTCGACGGAAAGATGATCAGCGCCTTCCTGTGGGTGCCGTTCAACCTGAAGCGTGATGGCTCCAATCCCGCCGTCGTTCTGCCTCATGGTGGACCTACCGGCCAAACAACAGACTATTTCAACTCTACGGCGGCGGCTCTCGCCTCGCGCGGTTACGTCTGCATTGCTCCCAACGTTCGTGGCTCGACCGGCTACGGCATGGAGTTCCAGAAGGGCAATTTCCAGGACTTGGGAGGAGGCGATCTTCAAGACGAGGTCTACGCTACGAAGTTCCTGATCGACAGCGGCTACGTCGATGCCAAGAAGATCGGCATCACCGGCGGCTCCTATGGCGGCTTCATGACGCTGATGGCGGTCGGAAAAACTCCCGACGTGTGGGCCGCAGCCGTGGAGGAATACGGCATCATCAACTGGTACACGATGATGCAGCACGAAGATCCGTTCCTCCAGCAGTACGAGCGCACACTTCTGGGCGACCCGGAAAAAGACCGCAAGGTCTACGAAGCCGATTCGCCGATCAAGTACATTAACGAAGAAAAAGCTCCGCTGCTGGTTTTGCAGGGAACCAATGACATCCGCGTGCCCAGGGAAGAAGCCGAGCAGGTGGTCGAGATTCTGAAAAAGAACGGCCGCATCGTGGAAGCGCAATATTATGAGGCCGAGGGTCACGGTTTCTCCAAGCGCGAAAACCAAATCGACTCTTTGCGCCGTACTATCGCCTGGTTCGACAAATATCTGAAAGGCGAGTCATCCGCGCCGGCCTCAGGAGCTCAGTGATTCGTCCGCTGTCGCCGCAGCAACGTGTCTTCGTACTCACCGGAGCCGGCATCAGCGCCGAAAGCGGATTGCCCACTTTTCGCGGTGCCGGCGGCATCTGGCGAGGTCATCGCGCGCAGGACGTTGCCACGCCCGAGGCTTTCCGCGCCGACCCGGCAATGGTCTGGCAGTTTTATTCCGAACGCCGCAAACGCCACTCGACCGTCATGGCCAACCCCGCTCACTTCGCTCTGGCTGCACTCGAGCGGGCCCTCGGCGACCGCTTCTTTCTCTGCACTCAGAATGTCGATTCCCTCCACGAGCAGGCGGGCTCGCAGCGCATCATTCACATGCATGGTCGCCTGATGCAGACGCGCTGCTCCCGCGAAGGCTGCCGCACCAAGCCGTTCGAAGACGATCGGATGTACATGAGCTTCGTCGAAATTCCAAATTGCCCCGAGTGCGGCGCGATCCTGCGCCCTCACGTCTGCTGGTTCGGCGAGACGCCGTATTCCATGGACCGCATCTTCGAACAGCTTCGTGTCTGTAATGTGCTGCTGACCGTGGGTACGTCGGGAGTGGTTGAACCGGCCGCCAGCTTCGTCCGCATGGCGAGAGTGAACCGCGCTAACGCGATTTATGTGGGTCCGGAGGAGCCGGCCAACCGGGGGTTCTTTGATGAGGTCGTGCTGGGCAAAGCCGGAGAAGTCCTTCCGGGCCTGGTGCAGCAACTTTTGGGCAAGAACTGATTAGCGGACGAAATGTCCAACGATGTTGTAGGCGGCAAACGCTGCGATATACGCAACCGCCGTCATGTAGCTGAACTGAATCACCGGCCACTTCCATCCGTTGGTTTCGCGGCGCACCACGGCTATCGTCGACATGCACTGCATGGCGAAGGCGAAGAAGACCAGTAACGCAACGGCCCCTGCCGGCGTCAATTCGTGTCGCAGTGCTGCCTGCAGATCGGTGGAGTGAGATTCTGGATCGACACCGTGTAGGGTTCCCAGCGTGGCAATGATCACCTCGCGCGCCGCAATCGACGTCAGCAGGCCAACCCCAATCTTCCAATCGAATCCCAGCGGCCGAATTCCAGGCTCAATCGCGTGTCCTACTTTAGCGACTACGCTGTCCTGCACCGCCGGAGGCTGCCCGTGATGCATGGGGAAATTCGTCGCGGCCCACAACAACAGCGAAACCAGCATGATGACCGTGCCGGCGCGATACAGGAATGCCTTGCCGCGATCGACCAGCCGCAAGCCGAGCGAAGCCAGCGTCGGCCAGCGGTAGGGCGGCATCTCCAGAATAAACGGAGCATCCTTGCTCCTCAAGATCGTGGATTTCAGCAGGCGCGCCGTAAGTACCGCCATCACGAATCCCAGGACGTATAGCCCAAGCATCGCCACTGCGCGCGTTCCCAGGAATGGACCGATCAGCGGCCGGTTCGGCAGAAATGCCGCGATCACCATGGTGTAGACCGGCAAGCGCGCCGAGCACGTCATGAAAGGAGCGATCAGGATGGTCGCCATGCGATCGCGCTTGCTTTCGATGGTGCGCGTCGCCATGATGGCCGGCACCGCACAGGCATATGCCGACAGCAGGGGAATAAAACTCTTGCCATTCAAGCCCACGCGCGACATGGTGCGATCGGCAATCACAGCCGCACGGGAGAGATAGCCGGAATCTTCCAGAATCCCAATGACCAAAAAGAGCAGCAGAATCTGCGGCAGGAAAACCAGCACGGAACCGGTTCCCTTCCACACGCCGTTTACAATCAGCGACTGAAACATGCCCGAGGGCAGATGATTGCCGATGGCAACGCCGGTGCTATCGAGAAACTTTTGCAGCAGGTTCGACAGCGGCTGCCCCAAGGCAAAGATCGTCTGGAAGACGCCAATGACGACCACCGCAAAGATGACCGGCCCCCAGATGCGGTGCAGAAAAGCCGCATCCAGCCGCGCCGTCCATACCGGCGTCGCAGGACGTTGGTATCCGGCATTCTTGCCGACGCGCACCGCCCATTCGCGGTAGCCACGCGTGCTGCCGACGACCGGCAGCTCCAGCGGTTCAGGATTCGGCGTGGCCGAGGCCAGAAAATTCTGTACTGCTACCAGTCCTTCGCCGGTGGTCGCGCTGACCAGTGCAACCGGCGTTCCCAACTCGCGCGCCAAAGACAGTACGTCGACATGGCCTTTCTGCTTATGCAGTTCATCGGCCATGTTCAACAGCACCAGCGTAGGCACACCCAGCGCGATGACGCGCGCCGCCAGCACCAGATGCGTGTGCAGATTGGTGGAGTTCAATACCAGGATGACCGCGTCAGGCGCCGGCGTTCCGGGCATCTTGCCCGTGAGCACATCGATGGCAACTTTTTCGTCTTCAGATTTCGGAGTCAGACTGTAGACGCCCGGCAGGTCGATCAGCGCAACTTCTTCACCGTTGATGTCGCGAATGTAACCGGTATGGTGTTCGACGGTGACGCCGGGAAAATTCCCGACCTTCTGACGAAGCTTGGTGAGGCGGTTAAACAGTGTGGTCTTGCCGGAGTTCGGAGGGCCGACGACTGCGATGGTTCGGTATGAGCCGCCTTGCGATGCACCCCGCGGCTGCGCCACGGAGTGGCAGCTCATGGTGGAAGCTCCCATCGGATCAGTCTCCGAAGGCGGCGGCGCCGATCAACTCGACATGAATATGACGAGACAGATCGCGACGCATGGCTACTTCGGTTCCATCCACGCGGTAAACGCGGGGATCGCCACCGGGTCCGCTGCGCAACACCTTTACTACCAGACCGGGTACGAATCCCAGGTTCATCAGGTGTTCGGCAATGGGAGGAGAGACTTCCAGGTCGGAGAGGATTGCGCTTTCGCCCACATCCAGATCGGCCAGGGCCTGAGCCCGGGTTTCGAGGTCTTTCTTATGACGGCCGAATATGAAGTTGAAAATCATTTTCAATTCCAATTTCTATTCTAATCCTTTCGCGCCGCGGGGCAACGACCAAAGTCACATCGGCTTGTGATATCCGAACGTTTTGGGAAGCGTGTCTGAATCCGGATAAATAGCTCTGTTTCCAGCTGTTTACCTTACGTCACAACAAATCCGACCGCTATCCCTCTTCCGGACGGCCCTTCTACCACTATGTGCGTAGACGTCTGCTGCCCGGAAATGTTTCTTCCCGAACAGATGCTGCCGGCCCCGATCAGGTCTCTAGCCGGCGTCTTCGCGGCTCCCGGGCCCCGCTAACGTACATCGACGCGAACCGTGAAAGTCTTCATGGGCGCTACGTTATATTCCCAGGACCGGCGATACACCAGGGTTAGCGTCGCCAATCCGGCGGAGCTGGCACTCAGCCGGAAAATTGCCGTGCCCGACGAGCCCACCACGCCGCTCTTGCTTTTGCTATGCACGAAGGAAGACTTCTGCAGCTTCAGCGGCGCAGGGTCGCCGACCACCGTCCAGTTGTATCCCGTCGAAGGATTGCTGGGCAGCTTCACAACGAGCGCGCCGCTGGTCGTAAGATCGACGTCTCTGCCGTTGTCGCTCTCGCTCAGAACCATGTCGGACGAGGCGGGCTTGGCGTGTGCCGCATTCGTCGACTGCTGCGCGATCTCAGCGGGTGCACATCCGGCGGCGAATGTTGCCAAAAGAATAAGCGCGGGAAGCCGTCGCAAAGGGGAAGACCTCGTGGTCGAATTGTGTTGACGTGAGACTGAGCGTGGATTCGTTAATTGTCAATACAAACCATTGCCCATTTTTCGGCGTCCAACTCATACACCAGCAAATCAGGATGCCCCGCGCTGCGCACGCTGCAACCTTGAGGACAGTCCAACCATGACTTCGGCCATCGGCCATACGCTTTCTCACTGGCATATCGTCGTCGCCTGGACAATCTTCCTCGCCAGCTATCTGGT
>DATHQX010000002.1:0-2490 GCA_035482295.1 Verrucomicrobiia bacterium | reverse complement strand
GCTTCGACGGCTGCTTCCTCGATTGCGACGCCTTCCGCCATTCGGGCGCGGATATAGTCGACCAGGATGATGGCGTTGCGCACGACAACGCCGCCAAGACTTACGATGCCCAGGAATGCTGTAAAGCCGAAGGGATTCCCTGTGATCAGCAGCCCAAGCGACGCGCCCAGCAACCCGAGCGGAATCGCTGCCATGACCACCAGCGGATCGATGACTGAACGGAACTGAAACATCAGGATCAGATAAATCGCGATCATGCTGACCAGCAGTGCTTTCACCATCTCGGGAAAAGTGTCGTTCTGATTTTCAAATTCGCCGCCGTACCAAATCCGATATCCAGGGGGAACCGGTATGGAATCGACCGCCGGCTTGACGCGGGTCAACACCTGGCTCGGCAGCACGCCGCCGTCGCTCCAAGCCCGGACCGTCAGGGTACGGACGCCATTACGCCGGACAATCCGGCCGGGGTCCCAGACCGGTAACACTGTGGCAATGCTGTTCAGCGGTACGCGGGCGCCAGTCACAGGAGAAATCACATAAGTACTGGAAACGTCCTGAAGGTTCTGGCGGAACGCCGGTGCCAGCCTCAATGAAACCGTCACATCGCGATCACCCTCCCAATAGGTAGTAACCGGCGCCCCATCGAAGCCACCGGCAAGTTCCCGGCCGATGCCGGCGTTCGTGAAGCCCAAACGGTTGGCAACCTCCTGGCGGACGTTGACCTTGAGACGATACGCATCCTCGCGCCAGTCGTTGTGAACATCCAACGCGCCGGGGGCGTGCGAGAGAACGTTCTCAACCTGACTACCCAGGCGCTCAAGGACCTTGTCGTCCTCGCCGGTGATACGGACTTCGATGGCCGCTTCCTGGGTCGGCCCCTGCTGCAGTTCCCGAAGGAACACACGCGCTTCAGGCGCGGCCTGTGCGAGTTTGGGCCGCAGCGACTCCACCAGCCGCGTCGTAGCTTCCGCCGACGTCGTGGCGACCAGCAATTGCGCGTAATTCTTGTCCGGCAATTGTGGATTCACGTTGTAGTAGAACCGCGGAGCGCTGGAGCCCACGAACGAGGTGTAATTAACGACCTCCTTTTCGTGCCCCAGCACCGCTTCGATGCGCCGCACGGCGGAATCCGTCGCTTCCACCTTCCATCCTTCGGGAAGCCAAACGTCGACGACGAACTGATCGCGCTCCGCGAACGGGAAGAATCGCTGAGGAATATGTTGCAGCGTCAATGCGCCACCGATTACGGCAAACACGCCTGCGGCGAGAGCCATTGGCTTCCGTCTCATAGCCAGGACGATCACGCGGTTGTAGATCACCTGCAGGAGTTCGAGCGGTGAACGATGCTTCTTCCCTTGTTCAGCCGTCTCCGCGTTATGAAGGCCTTTGCGGATAAAGAAGCGGGCCAGGAGCGGCGTCAATACCATCGCAACGAGGAAGGACGTAACGAGGGCGATCGCCACGGTCAGTGGCAGCGCGCGAATGAACTCACCGGTAGCGCCCGAAAGCATCAGGAACGGCAAGAAGGAGCAGATGATGGTCAGGGTCGCGGTAAGCACCGGAATCGCAAGCTCAGTGGCGCTGCGCCATGCTGCTTCTTCCCGGTCCACGCCTTCATCGAGCAGTTCGATGTAGTTATCCGCAATCACGATGGCGTCGTCCACTACCATCCCGAGCACGACAATGAGCGCGGCGATGGAGACCTGATGCAGCTCGATGCCGAAGGCATTGAGTAAGCCGAATGTAGCGGAGACGGTCACTGGAATGGCAACCGCCGAAACCAGAGCCACGCGGAAGGGCAGAAGCACGATGGTGACCAGAATCACCGAGGCGATGGCGATGCCAAACTCGCGTATGAAGTCTTTCACGCGCTGAGCCACCACCTTCGGCTGATCCGCAACCATTTCGATCTTCAGGTCGGGCGGAAGAAGCGGGCGCAGGCTATCCAAAGAAGCGCGCAGCTCGTTGCCGAAATCGACTATGTTGTTGCCTTCCTGCATCTCGACGGAAAGCAGGATTGCGCGCTCCCCGCGGGACCGCGCGTACTGCGTGGGGTCCTTGTACATGCGCTGGACCTGGGCAAGGTCGCCTAGGTACACCGGCTGGCCCGTCCGTGTCACGTCGACCATCACGTGTCGGAGCTGTTCCTCAGTCTGAAACGCGCCAGTGGTTTCGATCGGAGGTTTTCCGTGTTCTGTCGAAACAGAACCGGCATCATGGACCATGTTGCGGCCCTGAAGCGCTCTCATGACCTGATCTGGAGTTACGGCATACTGCGAAAGCCGGTCGAGTGAGCCGGTTACTTCGATCTCCTCCTTCTGCTCGTCGATCCGCTTGACCTTCGATACAGAGCGAATGCGCCGGATAGTGGCCTCGATCCGCTCCGAATAGTCTTTTAGTTCGCGGTAATCGTAATGGTCGCCATGAATCGCCATCAGGACCGCGACGGTATCGCCGAAGTCGTAATCAACCACCGGGCCCATTACGCCG
>DATHQX010000001.1:0-11698 GCA_035482295.1 Verrucomicrobiia bacterium | reverse complement strand
CGCCATAGGCAGGCAGGCTGCCATCGCTGCCCTGGAAGGTCCACGCCAACGACTCGCCCCACGGGCACGACACCGAGACACAGACAGTGAGCTTCGGACGCGAACTGTAGACCACCCCGTTGCCGGACGAGCCGCCGATTGAGGCCGTGCCGAAAAGGACGCCGCTGGGTGCGAAGACCGGCTGCGAGTAGGGCACCGTGCCATCACTGCCGCTGCCAAAGTTATGCAGCACCGCCAGCAGCCATGAGGACCCGGCCTGTTTCAGTTGATAGGTGACGCCGCTCTGATTGGTGCCGCCGCGCGAGGTGGTGCCGTAGAGATTGCCGCGGTCAACGGTGACGCCGCTGTAGGGGTAGGCTCCGTCGGAGCCGCTGAAGCGATGCAGAACGCTGAAAGTCTGCGCCTGGGCTGGCAGAAGGGACAGCAGCGTGAGAGCGAACGACAACGCTGCCATGAAAATTGCTTTTCGGAGATGTCTGCGCTGGTGTGATGTAAGACAAGGTGCATGAACTGCCATTCTGGGCTCCTTAAATCGCGACGGTGGACCGTCGTCTTTTTTGACCTTGGCAATCTACACCTGCGAGCGAAAACTTTTCCAGTTTGTGGGACGGAAATTTCAGCAGCTCTCGTGTGGGTGGTGAGCAGGGAAGTTCACGCTGAATGAACGGGACGAGGCTCTCAGAAATAGGGGTCCTTCGACTGCGTGCCCGCCTGACTCGCGAAGTCGGCGAGTCAGAAAAGCCATCGCGGGCACTTCGCTCAGGATGACAAAACGTTGGATTGATATTCGGATCAAGATCGCTCGGCCACGACTAACGGTCTGACCCCGATCCCAAGTCCCTAGCCCCTGGCTCAGTCTTCTTCTCCGACCTCTTCGCCTTCGCGGCCGATGTCGATCAGCACCGCCAGCGTTCTGCGCGTGCGCAGGACGTCGTCTTGTCCGACGGCGGAGGCGAGGACGGTGTCGACTTTTTCTCGTGCGGCGCGCTGCACTTCGGCGGCCGCCTTACCGCGATCGGTGAGGGTGACGGTCAGCTTGCGCCGGTCGTCTTTGTCCACTGCGCGATCGAGATAGCCGCGGGTGACCAGCGTGTCGACCAGTTGGCCGGCCCCCTGCTTCGAGATGCGCAGTTCCTGGATCAGCTGGCTCAACGGGATGTCGGGGGAGTTCAGCGCCAGGCCGCCGATCACGTACAAGCCGTTGCCCGGAATGTCGTCATAGCCGGCATCGTCCAAGGCCTTTCGCATGGCCTTGCCGTAAGTGGTGCGCGCGTGCCGCAGTAGCGCAGGGAGGGCAATTACCTCATACCAAGGCTGATGTTCAATCATGTCAAAGAACATTACAGTCCAAGATGAGTATAGTCAAAAAAATTTACTGTTACTATTATTTACTAAAATTTGCTAGCCCGGCTAGTGAGAATGGGGCGGCGGGAGGTAAATCCGGTCGCCAAGCTTTGAGCGCCAATTCGGGTCCGCTTCCATGCTTAGAACCGATTGCCGCACGGATCCGTTGAAATCGCCCTTCTTGAGGAGCGCGGTACTGTAGTTCTGGTGCACCCAGGCCGACGTAGTCGGGTCAAGCGGAGGGTTGTAATTGGTGCTGGTGATGATCTTGTACTCCGCAATGGCTCCGTCTACGTCGCCGGATTGCAGCAAGGCGTTGGCCAGCGCGACCTGGGTGTAGCTGGCGTCGGGTTTCAGCTTAAGCGAGTGCTGGTAGTAGTCGATGGCGTATTTCCATTGGCCGAGGTGGGATTGGGTCTCGCCCAGGCAGTAGTAGACGTAGTCATCCCTGTTATCCATCGCGTAGGCAGAAAGTAGCTCCAGTTCGGCCTTGTCGTACTGGCCGCTGTTCAAGAGAGCGATGCCGTCGTACTTGTGCTTGAGGAACTCACGGTGTTTCGCCGAAGGACTCGCCGCGAACCACCACCACAACGCGCCGCCCGCGACGCAAAGGAGGAACGCGAGCACGACCAACTTTCCACGGCGAGGGGGAGGCTGTTCGCGGAACTGTCCCTTCCGCCTGCGTTCTTGCTCAAGCCGCTCCTGTTCCAGGCGTGCCTTTTCCTTTTCGAGTCTCTCTCTCTCCAGCCGTTCTTTCTCAGTCTTGGCGATCCGTTCTTTCTCGAGCCGCTCTTTCTCGCGCTCTACGATTTCGGCGCGTTCCTTCTCAGCTCTCTCTTTTTCAAGCTGTTCCTTTTCGAGCCGTTCTCTCTCCAGGCGCTCTTTCCCGACGCGTTCTTGCTCGAGCCGGTCCTTCTCCAGCTGTTCCTTTTCTAGGCGGTCTTTCTCGGCTTTTTCCCTCTCAGCCTTTTCCTTTTCGGCTTGCCGGTCGTCGTCGATCGGCGGCTCAGGCTTGTCTTCGCTGCCGCCTGGACGAACCTGCTCGCAGTACCAGGCCACCAGGCGCATCAGGTTTTCAAGCGACGAGACCACATCGTCTGCGCTGATCGCCTCGCCGGAACCGTGGATGCCGACGTTACCGAGCTCGCGGACGCTGTTGGCGTAGGCCTGCATGGTGCGCGGCAGCTTGCCGGCCTTGGACAACTGTTGCAGCGTGTTCTCGAGCGGCTGCGTGCCGGGCGAGCGGCCGAACTCGCGCCGGTACAGGTCGGAGATGATGAACTCGAGGACTTTGCGGGCGCGGCCCAAGGCCATGTCGGGGTCGATGTTCGACAGCGTGATGGCCTTCTTCACGCCATCGCTGATCTCGACGGGAACCAGCAGGCTGCCCACCTGCTCGAGTCCATGCTCGATGCGACGAATGCGTAGCTCAATGTCCGGGCCAGGATTGGTCATGGCTGTCGAGTACCAGATGTTTTACTAGATTGCAGCCGGGAAAAGAAGCAGAGAAGAAGGAGTCTGACGAGCATGACGACGGTAGGGACGCCGGCTTAGCGACCGAGCGCCGCAATCCCATTCGCATTGTCATCCGGAGCGGAGGGATTTTTTTTGCCGCCGGAGGGAGGGATCTGCGATCGATGCGCCGGCGAAGATCCTTCGGCTGCGGACCAACCGCAGGTCCTTCGACTCCGCGGTCGCTGCCGCGCCCGCTGCGCTCAGGATGACAATCTTGTTGGTTGGAGCGAATTTAGCTGATGCCCGCTATCCGGCAACTGACAGCGACAATCAAGAACCGGAACCGAAAAGCGAATTCCGAGAGCGAACAGGGAAGAGCGGCCTTCCTCACTCCCACTCAATCGTCCCCGGCGGCTTGCTGGTCACGTCGTAGACCACGCGGTTGATTCCCTTAACCTCATTCACGATGCGGCTGGAAATGGTCTTCAGCACCTCGTGCGGCAGATCGACCCAGTCTGCGGTCATGCCGTCTTCGGAGTTCACGGCGCGGACGGCGCAGGTGTAGGCGTAGGTGCGCATGTCGCCCATCACGCCCACCGACATCACCGGCAGCAGCACGGCGAACGACTGCCAGATCCTGGTGTAGAGTCCGGCGCGCTTGATCTCGGTGACGACAATGTCGTCGGCCTCCTGCAGCAATGCGACACGTTCAGCCGTAATCTCGCCGACGATACGAACCGCCAGGCCCGGGCCGGGGAAGGGTTGGCGTTGCAGAATCTCTTCCGGCATGCCGAGGTCGCGGCCGATCTGCCGCACCTCGTCTTTGAACAGCTCTTTCAGCGGCTCGATGAGTTTGAGCTTCATCTTCTCCGGCAGGCCGCCGACGTTGTGATGGCTCTTGATGACCTGTGACGGCCCGCGCACCGAGCGCGACTCGATGACATCGGGATAGAGCGTGCCCTGCACCAGCCACTCCACTTTGCCTTCGAGCTGCTCAATGCGGTGCGCTTCTTCCTCGAAGACCGCGATGAACTCGTTGCCGATGATCTTTCGCTTCTTCTCCGGGTCGGTGACGCCGGCCAGCTTCGTCAGGAAGCGCTCGCTGGAGTCGACGGCATCGATCTTCAGACCGAGTTTTTCGCGAAGGCTGTCCTGCACTTTCTGAAACTCGTTTTTGCGCAGCACGCCATTGTTGACGAAGATGCAGGTCAGCTGATCGCCGACCGCGCGATGCACCAGTTCGGCCGCGACGGAGGAATCGACGCCGCCGGAAAGCCCGCAGATGACGCGGCCGTTGCCAACGGTCTTTCGCACGCCGGCAATGGTCTCGTCGATAAAGCTGAGCGGCGACCAGTCCCCGGCAAGACCGCAAATGTCGAAGACGAAGTTGCGCAGGATCTCGGTACCCTGCGGCGTGTGGTGGACTTCAGGATGGAACTGCACCGCATACCACTTTTTCTCAGGGTACTGGATAGCGGCGACGGCATTCGATGTTTTAGCGACCAGTTCGAAGCCGTCGGGGAGCTGCAGAGCTTCGTCGCCGTGCGACATCCAGACCGCCACCGGACCTTGCAGGCTCTTAAACAGCGGGGAGTCGTTGCTCAGCAACTCGACCTCGGCATGCCCGTACTCGCGCTTGTCGGCGGCGCGCACTTTTCCACCCAGCTTGTAGACCATGAACTGCAAGCCATAGCAGATGCCCAGGATGGGCAGGCCAAGATGCAGCATTTGCTCGTCGGCCGGCGGCGCGTCCGCGTCATAGACGGAGGAGGGCCCCCCCGACAGGATGATGCCCGCGGGATGATAGCTCTTGATTTCGTCGAGCGAGGCGGTGCAGGGGAGGACGACAGAGAAGACTTTCTGTTCGCGGATGCGGCGGGCAATGAGCTGCGAATACTGCGCGCCGAAGTCAAGGACGACGATCGATTGCGTTTCCACCATTTACTTTGCCAGAGGTCGGCAAGCAGTGTAAAGCCGCAGGGAAGGTTCTGCATAGCCCGCCCTACGCCAAGAGAAGGCGTAGAACGGGGCACCCGGCGTGGAACGGCGTACCCTGGTTGGAGCGGGACAACCCCTGGGTCCTGTTCAACCGGATGGGATCGTGCGCAATCTCTCAAGAAACAAACGCGAGAAACAAACGGGGGTGCCCCGCTCTAGGCCATCTTTTGGCCTAGGGCGGGTTCGTTCCAATGACTCCTACCGTTTCTCCTGTATCCTTGAGTGACTGCATGTTTGTCAGCCCGTTATACCGCCCTTTTGTGCGCCGCTGGAATATCATCTCCGCTGCAATTGCATTTTGCATTCTCCTGACAGGTGCGACCTGGGCGCAATCTTCTACGGCTCAGGCGCAAACGCCGTCAACGCCGTCAACGCCGGCTCAGCCACCGCAAAGTCAGCAGCAGAGCGGCTCACAGACACCGGACGCCGCAACCCCGCCGCAGCAGCAGCAGCAGCCAAACAGCTCGCAGCAGGGAACGGCGCAGAGCAACGACCAGCCTGAACCCGAAGGCCACATCACCAAGCAGCAAGCCAAGGATCTTTTTCGCTCGGTCGACGAAATCCTCGGCTTCGTCAGCGGCGACACCGGCCTGCCCATGGAGCACGAGGTGAAGCGCAAGCTCATCACGCGCGAGCAGGTCGAGAAGTACGTCGACAAGCGCATGAAAGACGACAAGGACGAGAAGCGGCTGGAGCAGGCGCGACTGGTGCTGCAGAAGTTCGGACTGCTGCCGAAGAATTACGATCTGCACGCCGAGTTCGTCAAGCTGATGGCCGAGCAGGTGGCCGCCTACTACGATCCGCATACCAAGAGCGTGAACCTGCTCGACTGGTTGCCGCCCGACGCGCAGAAGCCGGTGCTGGCGCACGAGTTGACGCACGCGCTCCAGGATCAGCAAGTCCCGCTCGACAAGTGGGAGCTGGCCGGCGCAAAAGACGACGCGGCGCTGCCCGATCAGCAAGAATATTTCGTCGAGGAGGCGCAGAGCGCGCGCCAGTGCGTCACCGAGGGTCAGGCGCAGGTGGTGTGGTTCGACTACACGCTGGCGCCGATGAACAAGACCATCCTCACCGCGCCGGAGTTCGTCGACGCCGTGCGTGCCGCCATGGGCGACAGCAAGGACTCGCCCGTCTTCTCCGAGGCGCCAATCTTCCTGAAAGAATCGTTGCTGATGCCGTACACCTTCGGCCTCGACTTCGTGCGCACGGTGCTGGCGAACAAGGGCAAAGACGCGGCGTTCAAGGGACTGCTGACCGACCCGCCTGTAGACACGCGGCAGATCATGCAGCCCGAAACTTATCTGCTGCACCAGGTGGTGCCGCAGTTGACCATCCCCGATCTCGACAAGATGGTCGGCCCGGCTTACACGCGCTTCGATTTCGGGGGCATGGGCGAGTTCGATATTTATCTGCTGGCCAGGCAGTACGGGGTGAAGGATCCTCCGAACTATTACCGGCATTGGCGCGGCGGGTACTACTACGCGGCGCAGGCAAAGAACGGCCCGAAAGATCAGATTGCGATGCTGTACTTCTCGCGCTGGGATTCGCCGGAGGCGGCTCGCGACTTCGCCAAGATGTACGCCGACTATCTGCCCAAGCGTTATCCCGACGAGAGCGCTGTGCTGAAGGAAGTGAACGCGTCATGCCTGATAGGTGCCGGGGTCAAGGACGACTGCACGATGATCCACGGCAAGACTTCTGAAGGGCCGTATCGCATCGAAATGCACGACAACGACCTGCTGATCATGGAGGGCTACGACGATGGCGCGATGGAGCGCGCGCGGCAGGTTCTCTTCTTCCAAATGACTCCGGCGGCCGACACGAAGGGACAGAAGTCAAAGTGAGATTGCGAATTTTGCCGGCAGTTCTGCTCGCCATGGTGTCCTTCTCGTCGCTGCCTTCGCTCGCCCAGCAATTCGACGAGAGTATGTGGGGCAAGAATAGTCCTGGCGTCGAACTGCAAGCCGTCGAAGGGCCGCGCGAGCATACGGCGCGCGGCACGGTCCTCATGTACAACCTGGTAGGCAAGGGCTTTCCCGCGAACCAGACATACTCGTTATGGGGATGGATTCCGGGTCACAAACCAACCAAAGCCATCGAGGGCGTCAGCTTCGATAAACGCGGAGTGGTGGTGTGCAGCGGCAAGCCCGGCGGCTGCACCGGCCAGGGACTCGATGATCCGGTCAACATCAAGACCACCGCTGTCCCCGGCGAGCCGAAGCGCTTCGCGGTTGTCTCGAATGATGGCAAGGTTGCAGGCTTCGCCGAAGCCGTGCCTTTCCCGATCGAGGCGACAAACAAGAAGTGCAAGCTGTCGGTGGTGCGCGAGACTCCGTTGGCTGAGACCGTGATGGTGCGCGCCAGTGGCTTCGTCCCCTTCGAAATGCTCGACATCATCTCGAATGTCGGCGGCCAGGACAGCACGCACAGCCCCACGGCGTCGCCCGACGGAACCTGGCAGGCGATGATCGGAACCAAAACTCCCGGCCATGACGCCGGCACGGCGATGATCAAAGTCTCCGGCCAGCAGTGTTCGGTGCAGGTGAGCTTTCCGTGGGGAGAAGGCAGCGCGAAAGAACAGTAGGCAGGGGATTAAAGGCTGGGTACCAGGGGCCAGTGACAAGGGATTGACTGGATCACTCTTCGCGGCGTCGTCGAGCTTCGTAATCGTACACAACCCAAACAAACTGGGTCATCCTGAGCGCAGCCTCCGTGCAGCCTTTCGCCACGTGTTTTGCGGCGGCGGACGCGGAGTCGAAGGACCTCTATAGCCGAGGGGCGTTCCCCTATCGCCGGTGCTCGATTCGTGCGGCAAGTGTTCGCTCAGCATGACGATGTGAGCAAAATTGCTCTCTTCGAAGTTCGCCGTTCCCGTCACAATCCGCTGTGACAAAAGTATTACAAACGCTTCGCCCATAACTTGTTAGGCTGAAATCACTCTCTCACAGACAATCTGCGGGGATGGCACTTATCACGTTAGGGGAAAAATGGCTCCGAAAGATCAAGATACTAGCGTTAATTGGCTCACTACCGGCTTCATGATCGTCTTTCACCTCGGCGCACTGGCCGCACTCTTCTTGTTCAGCTGGAAAGCGTTCTTCGTCGGACTGTTTTTCTACTGGGTGGCGGGCAGCCTGGGCATCGGCATGGGCTATCACCGGCTGCTGACGCATCGCGGCTTCAAGTGTCCCAAGTGGGTGGAATATTTCCTGACGGTCTGTGCCACCCTGGCTCTCGAGGGCGGCCCGATTTTCTGGGTAGCCACGCACCGCGTTCATCATCAGATTACCGACAAGCCCGGCGATCCGCATTCGCCGCGTGATGGCGGTTTCTGGGCGCACATGGGCTGGATCCTTACCGGCAAAACCTTCCACAACAAGAGCACCGAGCTACTCGCCTACGTTCCCGACCTTCGCAAAGACAAATTTCATCTGTGGATCAGCGAGTACCACTGGGTGCCGATCACGGCGCTGGGTGTCATCCTGTTGATCGTCGGCGGCTGGAAGTTTGTGCTGTGGGGCATTTTCTTCCGCACGGTGTTCCTGCTGCACTCCACCTGGTTCGTGAACTCCGCGACGCACATGTGGGGATCGAAGCGCTTCGCCACCGATGACGATTCGCGCAACCTGTGGTGGGTGGCTTGGCTGAGCTTCGGCGAAGGCTGGCACAATAATCATCACGCGCATCCGCAGTCGGCACGGCACGGCCTGGCCTGGTACGAGCTGGATGTGAACTGGTACGGCATCAAAGCGTTCCAGGCGCTGGGG
Source organism: Verrucomicrobiia bacterium (assembly GCA_035482295.1). Taxonomy (GTDB): domain Bacteria; phylum Acidobacteriota; class Terriglobia; order Terriglobales; family Acidobacteriaceae; genus Bog-257. The sequence continues at coordinate 3,134 of DATHQX010000001.1, read as the reverse complement.
TTGATCTGGGATGTGAAGCTGCCGAAGCTGGGCTCGGCGCGCGTGAAAGAGATCGGCAAAGAGACGCCAGTGGAAGCCGAAGCGGTTCCGGCCTACAGCGGCGACTAAGCACTCTGAATTTTTCAGACGAGGGACGGCAGCGATGCCGTCCTTTTTGTTGTCTGCGACTACAATGGCCGACAGGAGATCACTCTCGATGGTCCGTGTTGCCCGCAAGGCATTGCTTTCTCTAACACTTTTTGCGCTGGCATTCTGCGCGCTGGCGCAACAGCCGGCTCCCACTTGGACTGCGCAGGAGCAGCCAATCTTCACGCAGATCAAGTCGCTCCGCAGCTTGCCTGACGACGTTCGCGCCAAAACGACGAAAGAGATCGCATTGGAGATCCGCGCATTGCCTGCGTCTTCGCCTGGGAAGCTCGGTCTAGCCGACTACCTTGCCAGCCGCGCCACCGAAGGCGACTTCGGCCGCGATACCTTGCAGGAAGTCACGAAAACGCTGGCGCAGGCATTGCAACAGCAGCCTCCGGCAGAAGAGAAGGGCAAGCCTGCGGGTGGCTACGTCACGCTGGCCGAGTTGTCGCGCTACGAGCACATGCAAGTTTCCTGCGACGCCGCGCAGTATAAGGCGGCGATGGCGCAACTGGAAGCCGACGACGCCAAGCGTCAGGACCTCAACTTTACGCTCACCGACCTGCAAGGTCAGACCTGGACGCTGAAAGACCTGAAGGGCAAGGTAGTGATGGTGAATTTCTGGGCGACATGGTGTCCGCCATGCCAGAAGGAGATGCCCGACCTCGAAGCGCTCTATAACCAGTACAAAGATCAGGGCTTCGTGCTGCTCGCCATCTCGCAGGACGACGAGACGCCGAAGGTCGCGCCCTTCATCGCCGAGCGCAAGATCACGTATCCTATCTTCCTCGATCCCCAGCAGAAGATTGGCGCCATGTTTGAGGTGAACGGAATTCCCAAGAGCTTTGTCTACGATCGCGACGGCAAGCTGGTGGCACAGTCGATCGACATGCGCACCCGCAGCCAGTTTCTGGCGATGCTGGCACAGGCTGGATTGAAGTAGATAGCTTCCAGCCGCGGATGCGGCATAACTCTGAGTTAACCGTGGGCGCATGCCCGCGGTCGAAAGCCCAGCCTAATGCGAGCCGCGGAGCGGCGATACTGTTGAGTTCCAAGAGCGAATCTATCTTAGGGAGCGGAGACCACTCCCACAATGACGTACATCTCTCATTGTGGGATAAGCGCATCCTTCTGCTTGGTCTTTTGCTGGTCTTGGCAACGGTCGCACTGTACTTCCCGGTCGCCCATCATCCCTTCCTGAACCTCGACGACAACCAGTACGTCACGGCGAATCCCCACGTCCAGAACGGCCTGAGCTGGGAGACGGTGCAATGGGCGTTTACCAGTTATTGGTCGTTCAACTGGCATCCACTGACCTGGCTGTCACACGCTCTCGATGTGCAGATCTTCGGACTCGATCCCGCCGGGCCCCACCTCGTCAATCTTGGGTTGCACGTCCTCAACGTCCTGCTGCTGTTCTGGGTGCTGGCACTGGCAACCGGCTACGTTGGCCGCAGCGCCATGGTCGCAGCGCTGTTCGCGCTACATCCTATGAACGTTGAATCCGTGGCATGGATCGCCGAGCGCAAAAACCTGCTCAGCATGCTCTTCTTCCTGCTCGCCCTGGGCGCATATCGCTGGTACGCCCAGCGGCCGAGCGGTGCACGCTACGGCGTGGTCGCGCTGTGGTTCGCTCTGGGATTGATGGCCAAACCGCAGATCATCACGCTGCCGTTCGTTCTGCTGCTGTGGGATTACTGGCCACTGCGGCGCATGGCTTCGAAGGGAGATGCGCCGGACATCGCGACAAAGACTTTCTCTGCATTGCTGTTGGAGAAGCTGCCGCTTTTCGCGCTTTGTCTTGCGAGTTCGTACCTCACCATGCAGGCGCAGCGCGCGGGCGGAGCGGTGGCGTCGTTCGTGAAGTATCCGCTCAGCGTGCGCTTCGAGAATGCGCTTGTGGCGTACGTGCGCTATCTCGGCAAGATGTTTTGGCCGACGAACTTCGCGCCCATGTATCCCCATCCGGGGGCTTCGTTGCCGAAGTGGCAGGTGTGGGTCGCGCTGGTGCTGCTGCTTGCCGTCACCAAGTTCGCGATGGATCGCCAGGGCAAGCGGTATTTGCTGGTTGGTTGGCTTTGGTATCTAGGAACACTGGTGCCGATGATCGGCATCGTGCAAGTGGGGCATCAGTCGATGGCCGACCGCTATGCCTATCTGCCGCTGATCGGAATCTTCATCATGATTTGCTGGGGCGTGCCCGACGCCATCGAAAGCCGCATCGAGCCAGGGAAGCGATCGCACGTCGCAAATACCTTAACGGGCGTGAGTATGGTTGCGTTATTGGCCCTCGCTTTCATCACGCATCGCCAGCTCAATTATTGGGGCGACAACGTCACGCTATGGAGCCACTCGGAGGCTGTAATCGGACCGAACTCCATCGCCGAGAACCGCATCGGCGATGAGTTGCTGCATCGCGGTGATCCGGAAGCCGCCATGCAGCACTTCGAGCGCGCTGCCGCTATTCAGCCAACGGACGCCGACAGCAATTTTGCCATCGCGGTTTACGAGCAGAAGATACGCAACCTTACCGAGGCGATCCGCCGCTACAAGATGGTTCTGGCCGGCAATGCGAGCATCGACATGAAGATCCGCTCCCTGACGTATATGAGTTATGCCTATCGCGATCTCGGGGACACCGCGCAGGAGCGGGAGTGTCTGGAGGCGGCGCAGAAATTGCGACAGTGATGCTCACCCACCCTGTCGCCAAAGCTAGGCGCACCTGTAAGGTGATGGCTCGTCACGAACCGCGGATCCTTCGACTGCACGTCCGCCCGCCGCAAAAGCCGCGGCGAAAAAGAAAAGGCTGCGGCCGCTCCGTTCAGGATGACAACCCTGTCCGTTGCTTGCAGCAGGACTCGCCATGTGCCGCAATGTGCACATACACACCTCCAACTACGAAATCCCGTTTCTAAAGCGAAAACCGAATGACGAAGAGCCAATAGCGGCAATGCTATCCTGAGCCCGGGCCACATGCGCACCTACAGCCGCACCACCAAGATCGC